>JAFGFM010000094.1 GCA_016931115.1 Deltaproteobacteria bacterium
AACCTCCTTC
The DNA here is from genome assembly GCA_016931115.1 of Deltaproteobacteria bacterium. Taxonomy (GTDB): domain Bacteria; phylum Desulfobacterota; class DSM-4660; order Desulfatiglandales; family HGW-15; genus JAAZBV01. The sequence goes on from JAFGFM010000094.1 coordinate 11, forward strand.
ATATAAGTTTTGAAGGCGGTATTTTAGAGGACACATGGGCCGAGGCAGATGAAAAGATGTTTACCCTTTCTGTCTCACCTGAAAAGGCCCCTGACAAAGCAACCTATGTAGAGATAGATTTTGAGCAGGGTAATCCAACCAGGGTGGATGGTGTAGCCATGAGCCCTGCATCCATACTCTCTCACCTTAATTCCTTAGGTGGAAAGAATGGCGTGGGCAGGATTGATATTGTTGAAAACCGATATGTTGGGATGAAATCAAGGGGCGTATATGAAACACCCGGCGGAACCATCTTAAGGGTTGCGCATCAGGCAGTAGAGTCTATCACAATGGACAGGGAGGTTATGCACATACGTGACAGCCTGGTTCCAAGATATACGGACATGATTTATAACGGGTACTGGTTTTCACCTGAGAGGGAGATGCTCCAGTCACTCATTGATAAAAGCCAGGAGAATGTTACCGGTACAGCGCGTATCAAGCTGTACAAGGGTAACTGCATAACTGTTGGAAGAAAGTCAGAGCAGTCTCTCTTTAACCCTGAATATGCCACCTTTGAAGGTGAGGATGTGTATAATCAGGCAGATGCCGGGGGTTTTATCCGTCTGAATGCGTTAAGGCTGAAGATTGCAACTATCATGAAAAGAAAATAATTTTTAAAAGGTAGCTTAAGATGACCAAAAAGGTATGGGGAGGCAGGTTTACAGAGGATATCAATGAGGTTGTTGATACCTTTCACTCCTCCTTGAGTTTTGATAAAAGGCTCTACAGCCAGGATATAGATGGTTCAACAGCACACTGCCGCATGCTTTCCAAAAAGGGTATCATCCCTGAGGATGAGGCGACTGAAATAATAAATGCCCTGGCAGATATTAAAAGAGAGATGGCAAGGGGCGGATTATCAGCAGGAGATGATTATGAGGATATACATACCCTGGTTGAAAAGGCCCTTATAGAAAAGGTGGGGCAGAAAGGTGAAAAGGTTCACACCGGAAGAAGCAGGAATGACCAGGTAGCCCTTGACACCAGGCTCTATGTAAGAGAGGCCATTACCAGGGCGAAAAGATTAATCAAGGGGCTTCAGGTATCCCTTGTGAATCTCGCAGAAAAAAACATAACTGTGCTGATGCCAGGGTATACCCATTTGCAGCCTGCCCAGCCTGTGCTGCTCAGCCATCATCTCCTGGCATATTATGAAATGTTAAAGAGGGATTATGCCCGTTTTTCTGACTGCACCAAAAGGGTAAATGTGCTTCCGCTCGGAAGCGCAGCCCTGGCCGGTACAACCTTTGATCTTGACCGCAGCATGGTAGCAGAGGAGCTTGGGTTTGACTCTATATCTGATAACAGCATGGATGCGGTAAGTGACCGGGACTTTGTACTTGAATATCTCTTTGCTGCATCAGTGCTTATGATGCATTTAAGCAGGTTGAGCGAAGAGATAGTTTTATGGTCAACAAGGGAGTTCGGTTTTGTGATCCTGCCTGATGCATTCTGTACAGGCAGCAGTATTATGCCTCAGAAAAAAAATCCCGATGTACTTGAACTCATAAGGGGTAAAACAGGCAGGGTATATGGAAACCTCATGGGGTTACTTACCACCATGAAAGGGCTGCCCCTTACCTATAACAAGGACATGCAGGAGGATAAAGAGGGGCTCTTTGATACAGTAGATACTATTGAGCAGTGTTTAATGGTGTTAAGTTTGCTCATTAGTGAGATGCGATTCAACAGTGAAAAGATGTTAAACGCAACAGAGGAGGGTCATCTCATGGCTACGGATCTTGCTGATTATCTTGTAAACAAGGGCATGACCTTCAGGAATGCCCATGAGATAGTGGGCAAGGTTGTACTTTTTGCCATAGATGAAAAGCGCACACTGAAGCAGCTTACTCTTCAGGAATTGCAGAGCTTTTCAAGGCAGATAACCGATGATGTCTATTCATGGCTTGAACCGGCCTCAGCCGTAACAAGAAGAAACCTTCATGGAGGGACAGGTACTGAGGCCGTTAAAAAGAGCCTTGAAAGGGCAAAAAAGGAGATGGCATCTTGAGAAATGTTGTTGTTTTATTAATGATTCTTTTTTTGGTGTGTACCTCCATTATATCAGGGTGCGGGAGAAAGACATCTCCAGTCTATCGTGAAACAGTTAAAGTTGATAACCTGAAAGGAATTATCTGATTATGCATTTTTTTGAATATAAAAACAAAGAACTCTACTGCGAGGATGTAAAGATATCTGATATAGCAAATGATGTTAAAACTCCCTTTTATCTTTATTCCCATGCGACGCTTGAAAGGCATTTCAGGGCATTTAATGATGCATTTAACGGGATTGATCATATCACCTGTTTTTCCATGAAATCAAATTCAAGCATGGCTATATTGAGGTTATTTGCCAATGCGGGAGGCGGGGTTGATATAGTCTCGGGAGGAGAGCTTTATCGTGCCCTCAAGGCAGGGGTTAACCCTGAAAAGATCGTCTATTCAGGCGTTGGGAAAAAAGCTGAAGAGATGGAGTATGCATTAAATACCGGCATCCTTATGTTCAATACAGAATCTCCACAGGAGATAGACAGGCTTAATGAGGTGGCAGGCAGGCTGAATAAAAAGGCAAGGATAGCCATCAGGGTCAACCCTGATGTTGATCCCCAGACACACCCATATATCTCAACCGGTCTGAAAGAGAACAAGTTCGGGATTGATATAAATATAGCCTGTGACGAATACCTGAGGGCATCAAGGATGCAGAACCTTGAGGTAACAGGGGTATCATGTCATATAGGGTCGCAGCTTACAAAGGTATCACCATTTGTTGATGCCCTTAAAAAGCTTAAGGAACTGATAAGGAGACTCACTGATTCAGGCATGGATATTAAATACCTTGATCTTGGAGGCGGGCTTGGTATCACATATAATGATGAAAAGCCGCCATTACCTTCTGAATATGCACTCGCACTGAAGGAGACCATTGGGGATATGAACCTTACCCTTATCCTTGAACCTGGCAGGGTATTAGTAGGTAATGCAGGGATCCTTGTAGCAAAGGTGTTATACACAAAGACAAACCAGGAAAAGAATTTTACAGTGGTGGATGCCGCCATGAACGATCTTGCCAGACCCAGCCTTTATGGATCGTATCACGGGATAAGGGCTGTAAAAATGGATTCGGAGAATATAATCAGCATGGATATTGTGGGGCCGATCTGTGAGTCAGGTGATTTCCTTGCAAAAAACAGGGAGATACCAGCGCTGAAACAGGGTGATCTCATAGCTGTCATGAGCGCTGGCGCTTATGGCTTCAGCATGTCATCATCATATAACTCAAGGCCAAGGGCCGCAGAGATAATGGTAAAGGGTAACACCTATTATACGGTCAGGGAAAGAGAAACCTATGAAGACCTGATAAGGGGTGAAAAAATACCGGAGTTTTTGAAGTGATACAGGAAATTTAATGGAAAAATTAGAATTCTATAAGATGAGCGGCACCGGTAATGACTTTATCCTGGTTGATAACAGGGATGGACAGGTGCCTGATAAGGATATGCGTTATATAGCGGAAAGGGCATGCAGACGGCGTGACTCTGTTGGCGCAGATGGCATGATATATATTGTCAAATCAGACAAATATGATTTCAAGTGGAGGTTCTTTAACTCTGATGGAAGTGAGGCTGAGATGTGCGGAAACGGTAGCAGGTGTGTTGCGCGTTTTGCACTTCTTAATGGCATAGCAGGTGAACACATGACATTTGAAACCATTGCAGGACCAATCTCAGCGGATGTGTCAGGCCGAATTGTTAAGGTGCTGATGCCCACGCCAAAGGGGCTTAAGGCCAATATAGATATCCCCCTTGAAGATGGATGGGAGGCAATAGGTTTTGTAAATACCGGTGTGCCACATGTGGTTGTGCAGGTAAAAGATATTAAAACCGCCCCTGTTTTTGAGCAGGGCCGGGTAATAAGGTATCATCAGATGTTCCAGCCTGCCGGGACAAATGCAAATTTCATGAGTTTAAAGGGCAAAGATCAGATTTATGTCAGGACATATGAGAGGGGGGTGGAAAACGAGACACTCGCCTGTGGAACAGGCTCTATAGCTTCATCCCTTATAGCAAATTGCAAAGGACTGGTTTCTTCTCCTGTTACAGTTACAACAAGCGGTGGAGAAGAACTTAAGGTCCATTTTGAAAAGAAAGGTGCGGACTTTAGCCGTGTATGGCTTGAAGGTGGAACCTCAATAATATATAAAGGCGAATTACACGAAGAGGCGCTTTAGAATAGCTGTCAGCAATCAGCTTTCAGCCCGCAGAAAGATGAAATGACTTTTATTAAAAGAAAAGTAAAGGTTTAAAAAGGAGATAAAATGTTTCAGGGATCCATTGTGGCATTGGTCACACCGTTTAAAAATGGAAAGGTTGATGAAGATGCTTATCGCGCGCTTATTGAAGAGCAGATAACACAGGGGACAAGTGCCATAGTTCCGTGCGGCACAACAGGTGAATCTGCTACATTAAGCATTGAAGAGCATAACAGGGTAATAGATATCGCGATCAAGGCTGTAAATAAACGTGTTCCTGTAATAGCAGGTACAGGCGGTAACAGCACAAGCGAGGCAATAGAGCTTACCATGCATGCAAAAAAGGCAGGCGCAGATGCCACACTTCAGGTTACTCCATACTACAATAAGCCAGGACAGGAGGGTATGTACAGACACTTCAAGGCGATTGCGGATGCGGTTCCTTTTCCTCAGGTACTCTATAATGTACCTGGCAGGACAGGTGTGAATCTTATCCCTGAAACTGTAGCGAGGCTTGCAGAACTTCCAGATGTGGTTGCTATCAAAGAGGCATCAGGTAATCTTGCCCAGATGACAGAGATAATGACACTGGCAGGGGATAAAATTACCCTTTTATCAGGTGATGATAATCTTATAGTTCCTGTGCTTTCGATAGGGGGTAAGGGCGTTATATCTGTTGTAGCAAATGTAGTCCCCAGGGATACTGCAAATGTCGTAAGTACATGGCTTAAAGGTGATACAGAAAAATCAATGAGGTTATTCCTGAAACTCTATCCCCTTTGTCAGGCCATGTTCTATGAGACAAACCCGATTCCTGTTAAGACATCCCTTGCCCTTATGGGAAAGATAGACGATGAGATGAGGTTGCCACTCGTCCATATGTCTGATGCAAATTTAGCCAAACTGAAAAAGGCGCTGAAGGATTATGGGCTCATAAAATAGCGGTTCAGGGTTTGAGGTTCAGGGTTTAAGATAAAAGAAAGAGGTAAAAATGGTAAATATAATTGTGGCTGGCGCTGCCGGTCGCATGGGAATAAGGATTATCAATATAATCAATGAGACAGAGGGCGTAATACTTAATGGTACATTTGAGCACCCTGATAACCCCATGATTGGGCAGGATGCAGGCCAGACAGCAGGTATTGGAGCAAAAGGTATAAAAATCAGTAACTCTCTTGATGATATTATTACAACGGGTGATGTGATAATTGATTTCACAATCCCTTCTGCTACCATTGAGAATGTAAAGAAGGCTTCTGCGGCTGGAAAGGCCATAGTTATCGGTACAACAGGGATATCAGAGGATGAGATAAAAGAGATAAGAAGATCATCTGAAAAGATACCTGTGGTGCTTGCTCCCAACATGAGTATTGGTGTTAATGTAATGTTTAAAATTGCCGCTGAGATGGCAAAATTACTTGGTAATGATTTCGACATGGAGATAGTTGAGGCGCATCACAGGCTTAAAAAGGATGCACCAAGCGGAACAGCAATAGGCCTTGCAAAGAAACTTGCAGAGGCAACCGGACGAGATCTATCTAAAACTGCGGTATACTCAAGACACGGCATGATAGGTCAGAGAACGAATGATGAGATAGGAATCCAGACAGTGAGGGCAGGGGATATCACGGGTGACCATACTGTGCTTTTTGGCGGTATTGGTGAACGGCTTGAACTTACACACAGGGCACATAACAGGGACAATTTTGCCAAAGGTGCTGTAATGGCTGCAAAATGGATTATAAATAAAAAACCGGGGCTCTATGATATGCAGGATGTCCTGGGATTGAAGTGAAGATATGAAAACTGTTTATATAGGAATCGGCAGTAATCTGGGTGACCCCTATGAAAACTGCATAAAGGCGATTGAGCAGATAAAAAAGGACCATTTTACCGGGATCAAGGCATTATCTCCATTCTACAAAACGCAGCCTGTCGGTATAGAGGGTGATAACTGGTTTATAAATGCGGTGCTCTGCATCAATACAGGCCTTTCTGCTACAGAGATTATACAGATGCTGCTTGATGTGGAAAATAGAATGGGAAGGGTAAGGACAGGTGTAAGGTGGGAATCGCGTATTATTGACCTTGACGTACTCTTGATCGGCAGCGAGATAATAAATGATAAAAACCTGATTGTACCCCATCCACGCATGCATACAAGAAGGTTTGTGATGGCCCCTATGGTTGATATAGCGCCTGATCTTATACATCCTGTTTTAAAGAAGAGCATGAGAGAGATCCTGAATAAGATACCTGCAACTGATCAGGAGATAAAGCTTATGGTGAAAAACTGATGGTACGTCTGCTTATATATATAGTTCTTCTGTATGTTATATACAGCCTGGTAAAGCGACTATTGCTTTCAGGGCCTAAGGAGAAGCGTAAAAAGGATCATGCAGGCATGATCAGTGAGATGGTACAGGATCCTTTCTGTAAAACCTATATACCTAAGAACGAGGCATACAGGGCAATAGTTGGTGGAAATGAGATGCTGTTTTGCAGTAAAGAGTGTGCGGAAAAATATAAAGAAAAACTAAAATACTGATTACATATTTGTAAACAATATATCCGGTTCTGGAGGGACAAATGAAATTTTTTATTGATACAGCAAATATTGAAGAGATCAAAAAGGCTAATGAACTTGGTCTGCTTGATGGAGTAACAACCAATCCTTCATTAGTGGCAAGGGAGGGGAGGGAGTTTAAAGAACTTATTAAGGAAATATGCAATATTGTCGATGGACCTGTTAGCGCTGAAGTTTTAAGCCTGGAAACCGAAGGGATGGTCTCCGAGGCAAGGGAACTGGCAAAGATAGCAAATAATATTGTTGTCAAGATCCCGCTTGTTAAAGAAGGGCTTAAGGCAGTAAAGATACTTTCAGGAGAAGGTATCAAGACAAATGTAACCCTCTGTTTTTCGGCTGTGCAGGCCCTGATGGCTGCAAAGGCCGGTGCAGATTACATAAGCCCCTTTGTGGGCAGGCTTGATGACATAGGCCAGATAGGTATGGAGCTAGTGGAACAGATAACAACCATATACGAGGCATACGGGTATGAAACCGAGATTATAGTAGCGAGTATCAGAAACCCGATCCATGTGCTTGATGCAGCGCTTATGGGTGCAGATATTGCCACTATCCCCTTTAAGGTTATGGAACAGCTTATAAAGCATCCCCTGACAGATATAGGGATCGCAAATTTTATGGCTGACTGGAAAAAGGCCAAATAAGATTGCAGGTGTGTAACATGCTTTCTCTGATAACAGAAAAAGTAAACCTGAGTGAATCAAACATAGGCAGGTATGGCAATTCACATGACAGTGCGAGTGTGATTATAGCAGGATATCTTTTTTTGCTTTGTCTTATATTTAACCTTTTCATGCCTTCTGCAGCATTTGCGGATATCTACAAATACAGGGATAAAAACGGTGTCATGCATTTTACAAATATAAGGTCTGATCTCCGTTATACCCTGTACATCAAGGAGGCAAGGGAAAACCCTGATGCATTTATAACCAAATATGATGTAATCATTAAAGCGGCATCAGAAAAATTCAGTATGGAACCATCTCTGGTAAAGGCGGTTATCAAGGCTGAATCGGGTTTTAATCATGCAGCAGTCTCATCCAAAGGGGCTCAGGGGCTCATGCAGTTGATGCCAGGTACAGCAGAGGCTATGGAGGTTGATGACCCCTATAACCCTGAAAAAAATATCTTTGGTGGTACAAAGTACCTTAGCAAGATGATGGAGAGATTTAACAATGATGTCAGGCTTGCACTTGCCGCATACAATGCAGGGCCTGAAAAGGTTGATAAATACAAGGATGTGCCGCCCTTCAACGAAACAAAAACATTTATTGAAAGGGTCATGAAATATTACAACCAGTATCAGGTAAATAAATAAAAAATAGTTACATTTTATTAAATAAAAACCTCTATTTTCTGTTGACAAAAAGAATTAAAACACTAGAATAGGCGAACAATTTGCGGGAATAGCTCAGTGGTAGAGCCTCACGTTGCCAACGTGATTGTCGCGGGTTCAAGTCCCGTTTCCCGCTCCACCAAAAAAATAAAAGGTTAATCCCGCGTAAGCGTGATTAACCTTAAAAATTTTTAGGCGGCATAGCCAAGTGGCTAAGGCAGCGGTCTGCAAAACCGTTATTCCCCAGTTCAAATCTGGGTGCCGCCTCCATCATATAAAAAGGGATTAACCCATAACAGGTTAATCCTTTTTTTAACTTATAAAATCCGATTATCAAAATCTATCCCTATTTCTTAATATCCCAGGGCAATGCATAATCATTTTCAGATATGGGTATTGGCCTTTCTACTGGTGCGAGTACAATGCCTTTTTCCACCTGCATATCTGGATATTGCTTGCGAAACGCGGTAATCCCGGATGTATCTCCTCGACTTGGATTGCTTTTTGCTTTAATTTCTATAGGGTAGAATCGGCCATTATATTCGATTATAATATCTACCTCAGCCCCACTATATGTACGCCAATGGTACATCATGGGTCTTGGTGACATGAATGAGCATTGTTTTCTTATTTCAGCGACCACAGCAGTTTCAAACAGTGCACCCCACAACGGGTGCCCGCCAATAGCAGTTGGGCTTGATATCGCCTGTGCAGCACAGGCAAGACCTGTGTCTGATATATAACCCTTTGGCTTTCCGCTTATCTTTTTTATTGAATTCCTGGAAAATGGCTCAAGCTCAAACCACTGAAAGGTTGCCTTTAAGATATCGAGCCAACGTCGGGTTGTCTGGGGGGTGAGTCCCAATTTACGACCGACCTGGCTGTAATTAATTTCCTGGGCGGTCAATGCTGCTACCAGTCTTAAGAATCTTCCAAATAACTGCCAGTCTGAAACATCAGCAAACAATCTCACATCCCTTTCAATATAGGTACGCTGGTAAGCAGCATGAAAATCAGGGATTGTATCAAGGGGGATAAAGTGTGCCTCAGGAAGAAAACCACGCCACAACTGTTCATACAGTGTTGTATTTGTCAGATGCCGTTCTGAAAGGGTTTTTAAAAATTTCTCTGGAGCTTCAATCCATTTATCAAGCCATGTGTCCTGATGTTTTTCATGAGTTATCTCCGCAATATTGAATCCATCAATATCCAGAAATACCGCGCGTCCGGCAAGACTTTCTGTTATGGAACGCATAACTCCCCATTGTTGAGATCCGGTCAGTATATATTGCCCTGGAGAACGATCCCGGTCAATACGTCGTTTGAGTGCTGGAACCAACTCAGGGCAGTATTGAATCTCATCAAATATCACAGGAGGACGGCGATTGTTAAGGAACAACTCAGGGTCCATTCTTGCATTCTCAATGTCAATTACCGGATCAAATACAACAGTATCTATATTCTTGCCAAGAGTGTTGGCAAGAAAAGTACTTTTGCCTACCTGACGAGCTCCTGTAACTACAACGACTGGAAAAACCGAAAAAAGCCTGTAAAGCCTGTCAGTTAAAATCCTTTCATGGTACATTATTCTAGTAATGCCTCCGAGTAATAGCTAAACTAAAGTTAAAAATATAGGTAATTCTAATGATATCATCATCAAAATTCAAGATATTTTATATATGAATTGGTTATTTCTTGTGGTAATTAAATTTGCCTTACCAGAAAAGGGGCTGATATCCGCTGAATCTGGAGATACGTGTATTTTTCCATGGGATTCTAAAAACCGTTTTCCATTCCCCAGTTCAAATCTGGGTGCCTGGGTGCCACCTCCAGAATAAAAAAGGGATTAATCTAAAGTAGGTTAATTCCTTTTTGGTTTTAAAAATCCGACTGCATAATTTTTCCTAACTTTTTAATATCCCAGGGCAATGCAAAATAATTTTCAGATATGGGTATTGGCCGTTCCACAGGTGCGAGTACAATGCCTTTTTCCGCATGTAAATCAGATTATTGTTTCCCAAATGCCTTAATCCCGGATGTATCTCCTTGACTCGGATTGCCTTTAACAGTGCCCTACTTTTTATCTAAGTTTTTTGAAATTTTGGTTTGTATATGAAGCATTGATATGATATAAAAAAAATCACTCGGTTTAGTTGAGCAATTCGAATTATAATTCAACCACAAAGGAGAAGTATATGAGAAAAACCTTTTTCATTATTACTATTTTTATAACCTTTTTTGGATGCTCTATAAAGCACGATTATATTTGGCAGGAATACAAAATTGATCCTCATCGATTAACCTCTCAGTTTAACAGGGAGAATGCTCATCAACTGAAAATTATAAAAGGAAAAGCTGATGAGTCAGAAATAATAATTTTTCAAGCTGGTCCCCATCAGTTTTACAGCGATTATCTAGAGCTCACTAATGCCATGGCTGATCAACTCATGAGAGAGTTACAGAAAAAAGGAATTAAAATTGTTAATTCTACTGAGAAATCACTTGAAGTAAAGGTTGTGAAAACTGATTTTGAGGCTGGAATGTGGATGTCGGCAGCAATTCTGAACGTTGAGGTGACTCTTGGAGGAGAAAAGACTAAATCCTTTCGAGTCAGAAACAGTAGTCCAAATGGAGTTAATGGTGCTTTTGATGGTGCAGTTGCTTTAACTGTTATTGAGATAATAAATGACAGTGAAGTAGCAGCTTATATTAATAATTGATAAGGAGTTACAATCAATTAATTAATACATAGACTTTTAGGCATAGAATATTTCATAACTTTCAATGCGTATGAATTCTACCGGAACTAAAATAACAACTTGTATTGTTTGTATTTGCAATGATGACGTTCCTTATTCAAGACAATCAATTATAGGCCCCTGTTTATCAGTTTTCAAAAAGGAGCTTTCTAAATAAAGTTAATTCACTTCTTTTTTGAAAATCGTGTCATAAATTCTAGCATTTCAATTTGATTCTCCTTAAACTTGAAAGTCAAAATATGTGACCCCGATGTTTTTACAAAATACTTTGGGTGGCCTGCCAGTTTAAATAGTTTTTTGCTGTGACTTGAAGGAATAACCCTGTCTTCATCACTATGCATTATCATTAATGGTACAGGTGATATTTTATTAATCGTTTTCTCTGGATTAAATTTGCTGCTGAATATCAATGATAATGGATAACGAAATGGCCATGTAAACCGGAAACCACTGAGTTTTTCGCGGACAAGCATGCGTAAATTGGAAAAACCCGAATCCAGTATAATGCCTGATATCCGGTTTTTAATGATTGGATTCTCATCATAAAAAAGACAACAAAGGCTTGCTCCTATACTTTGACCAAGAATATATATAGGGGCATTTTTAACACTGGGCTGTATTTCCAACCATTCAAATCCCACTTTTATATCTTTTAAAACACCATTTAAAGAAGGAGCCCCAGTTGATTTTCCATAACCTCGATAATCAAGAAGGAAAACATTATATCCTTCTTTAGGGAGCCAATAAATGCTATTAATATGTGCGCTAATATTCTGTGCATTCCCATGCAGGAAAAAAACTGTACCTTTTTTATCTATTCTGGATGGTAAAAACCAGCCATGCAAACGAGTACCATCGGTTGTTTCCAAAAAAATATCATGGTATTCAAGGTGAAAATTTTCTGGCATATTATAGATAATATGATCAGGGTGGAAGAGTAAATATCTACAGGATGGTGTAATCAGGAATATCAGGGTTATAAAAAATAATTTACTGCTGGGTTTAAAAATAGTGCCATAGACCAAAACTGATTTCATACATGTTGTTCCTTTTATTTGATGAATACCTCATATCAAGATATACAGTATTTTTACTACTAATTGAATATCCAAACTTTCCCCATATTTCACTTAGCGAAGAGACGTTTCCAAATATGTATTTTGTAACCAATCCTCCAATATCATAAGAGAATTTAGAGCTCTGGTATGTAAGGAAAGGCTTTATTCCGATACCCAGATCATAGCACTCTTGAATATCGTTATCGACATTTAGTGAGAAATGAAGCATTCCTGATAAATTGGTTTTACCTATGCTGTAAGTATGCCCTTTTTCAAACTCCAAATAATTAATAAATGGGTATTGATTATCTATTAATTTTCTTTTTCCACCAATCGCAAAATTAAATGAAGATGTATTAAAAAAAATGTTCGAGGGAGAAATGGAGGTAATATTAAGGATATCCAATTTATCTACCTTGATATTACTTTCATTATCAGCTCTGAGTTCAAAGTTGAAAAATTCAACATGGGCACCCTTTTCAAATCCCTGGATAGGATCCAGCAAAGCATGGAATCCGGCCCTGTACCCCATGGAATAAAAGATATCATCTTCACTACTGCCAATACCAATGTTTAAAAGGTGTGTATCATGACCTTCATCAGGACTGTTCGGAACAGTTGGTTCATTATAAAACATAACTGGCATAGGAAATTTGCTGCGTTCAACTATTAAATCATGTGTGAGTTTTGCACTCATACTGCGATCAATAACATCTTTGTTGACCAAAATATCAAGATATTCAGAAGATAGCTTTAAAACTAAAGCTTTGCGGTCGGCAGGAAGATTAGTAACTGATGGACTATCAATAGGCAGTCCATTTTGAACAAGGTCAACTACTAATGATGTTTCATAATCGTTAAGTTCTTTAATATGGAATAGAAATGAATTTAATTCTGATGGCCTGTAGGTTTTAGAGTTAATCAATCCATGTTTTTCAAGCAATTTTATAGTATCAACGGGAATAGTATACACAATATAGTCATCAAGCAGATTAATTTCTGGAAGAGCCGCTGCTAATAAAGACATAACACGATATGAACAATTTTCATCAAGAAAATAATAATCAAAGGTTCCATCCTTTAACTCCCATAGGTGCAAAATTATTGTATCAATTTGGTCTGGAGTAAGATTAAGTTGGTATTCCCATATGTCGCGATTTTCATAATCGGAATATGTCCTTAATTTGTGATAAAAAGGTTCAATCGGGTTTGAACTTGGAAACCCGCCAAAAAGTCCTTTATAAATATATTGCAGTAACCCTTCCCGCTTTTCAATGTTGGCAGCGAAGTTTACAGAAGGCGCCATCAGAAAACTCTCGTTTGAGGAATCGACTATATCAAACCGTAAAAAAGTATGTCCAAACATTGAAGATGGATTGTTAAGATAATTGTTTGCAAATACCAAAACAACCTTTTTCCCTCTTAAATTTTCCACCCATTCATTCAGACGCTTGCATTCAGGTGCAGGAAGTTGTGCGATATCAAGAGGGATTTTATTTTTAAGCCACTTAAAACGAGCAGGGTGTTTACATTGAGGATGTTCATCATTCATTTCGGCTGGTTTAAAAAATGCAGCTATAGTAGCTGTTAGTTCTAACTGGGGATCGTAAACCCCATTATCAGAATAAAAAAAGTCGGGATCATCTGCTTCGCTAATATATTTATGAGAAAAATATTTTTTTCGATAATGACCTAGTGCTAGCCATTCATTACTTCTAAAAAACTCACTTTTTATGATCTCGCCCTCAACATACTTCTGATATGTATTAGCAGTTCCCTCTTTCACGTAGATAAAAAAAATCTGTATAATTATCAGAGCAGCATATAAACCAGAATTGCGACATATCTTAAGCAAAAACTATTACCTTTTATAATATGCTGCTATACAATTCGAAAAATCTGGAATACGTTCTTTATCAAGAAGATTCTTTAAAAAAAATGTTAGATAAGCTTCTCTTTCTTCTGGATTGACATGCAGTAAATGAAATAGAGTTTCGATATATATCCCCTTACCATTGAGGATATCTTCTGCGATATGTATATAATTATAAAGTACAAAATCTCTAACCATGCTTTTTGAGTGAATCACATCAAGATTATCATTTCCCTCGCCCTTATCATTGTTTGCATATAAAAAATATGGGAAAAAGTTAAATAAAAGTATTGAAGCCGTAAAAAATTTTATAATTAAATATTTTAGCCTGTTTTTTATCATAAATAGCATTGGTTAAAATATCGAGTAGTTCAAAAAACCTACTCGATATTAATATCATTATTCTATTTTTCAGGTACCAACGTTACCATGTATTTCCCCGGTTTATATTCATGATATGCACCGGTAGATGTATCAATAGAGGTACTAAGCGGGCTAGTTGCGATAATGTCTCCCCACACCCATGGATTCATTCCTCTAACTAAACCAACTTCTTGTGTTTCATACCCTTCTTTTGAGACTAATATCATTCCATCCTTTCTTGGCACAGAAACTTCAATAGGGGTAATTCCGCATTCTTTTTCATTAACCATGATGATTTTGCCATCTTCTTTTACTTTAGCTCCTACAACAATTTTTGCTCCCTGTGGATCTGAATCAATCGTTACCATCTGACTGCTTCCTCCACCAAAAAGTGTAGCACAGCTAGAAAAAACAAACATAGAAGCAATTAACATAATACAACTCTTAATCATAACATTTCTCCTTTTCAATAGAATTAGTTTTAATAATTACTTTGTTTATAAACCTGTATAAAAAAATTTATTAAGGCGAACTAATCGTAACTAATTATTACTACTAAAATTCAGAGTATTTTTTTAATTTTATTAAAAAAGCAGTACAATCTTTTACTAAATAAAACTGTTCCTATTACTCATTTACAGAGAAGTTCTATATAGGAATTTATTAGACAGATGCTTATTTGTTTAGAAATAAAGTATTATTTAAAACAGAAAAACTAATATAATAATACAAAAAGTTATTTCCTATAATTTTTAAATGAATTTGCGGTAATATAAGAGGGTATTTTCTTTATGTCAAGAAAATAAAGAGAAGCAAAATCATGTCATAACAAACCCTAGCGTTATAAGTAGCGGCATTATAATATTATTGAAAAAAAATAGTGTATGCTTTTTAAAAACTATTGACACTGTCGCATGAAGTTATTTATATTCTTTTTCGGTTCACGTCTTTCGTATTTTTTTCCCTGATAGCAGCAGATTGAGATAGAGATAGATTAATTCTATTATAAAGGAGCTAAACATGAAAAAAAAATTGGTGTTTTTTCTATTTGTATTTATGGTATCGAATTTTGGCATTTGTGCTTTAACCTACGCCGGTGAATGGCGTTTTCCTGTTGGATTGAGCTATTTCAGCGGTTTGGATGATATAGGTGATATCCTTGAAGATAATGAAACGTCTGGATATACTACTGCGGATATTACTGTAATACCAGTTGGAATTACATTCAGACCCTATTATGAATTTGAGAATGGTATGGGTGTTGGCATGGATTTCGGACCAACAATGTTGACTACCGGAGATATTGATTTTTTTAACTTTCCCATAAATGCCACCTTCAGATATTCATTCAATCATGACGGAAATACGAGTCCTTATCTGCGCGCAGGTGTCAGTTATAACATTGTCTCTGGCGATTATAAGGAAGGTAGCAACCCAGGTATTTTTGCAGCAGCTGGCATAGAACTGATGAGAACCAAAATGATTGGTTTTGGCATTGAAGTGGCCTATGATTCATCTGAAATTGAAATGGAGAACCTGGATTATAGCAGAATTGATGAAATTAAACCAGGTGACTTAATTTTAACTTTTTCAGTTATTTTTTAATTACTTTTAAAAAAATCTGCTGGCATTAAAACACTTGCTCAATCGAAAATGTAATGCACATTTAAATACAACGATTAGCTAACTTATTAAGCAATCCAGTGTGGATTGAAAATAAGTAAATATTAAATTTTTTCAGGGAATCAGTATTAGCGCCCTTAACTTATTTATAAATAAGTTAAGGGCGTTTTCATTTAATGGTGTCAGCAAAAAAACAAGGTATTTAGTATATGAATTGTTTATTTATTATGATAAATAATTAAAACTGGATTATAATTGGAATATTTTGTTAATAACTTCATTCTATTTTCCAAAGGATAACTATGTTTAAATCAAAAATAGCCCTGATAACCGGAGGAAGCGGGGGTATTGGTTCTGCTATTGCTGTTGCACTTGCAAAGAAAGGGTTTGATATCTGGCTCCATTATAATAAGAATCAGGTCAAGGCTGAAAAGATTGCAGAAAATATCATGGAGGCTGGTGTAAAATGTAGCCTTCTGCAATTCGATGTTACTGATATGAATGCGGTAAAAAGTACCCTCGAACCCCTGCTTGAAGCTGATGTCCCATATGTGCTGGTAAACAATGCGGGTATAAGCCGTGATGCGCTTATGATATGGATGAGCAGGGAAGAATGGGATGATGTCCTTGCGATCAATCTTGACGGGTTTTTCAATGTAACAAAAATTGTATTAAACAGCATGCTCCGTAAAAGGGAGGGGAGGATAATCAATATCACCTCCACATCCGGCCAGAATGGCCTTGCAGGCCAGGTCAATTACTCTACAGCAAAGGCAGGGTTGATCGGCGCAACAAAGTCTCTTGCAAAAGAGGTTGCAAAGCGTAATGTCCTTGTTAACGCAGTTGCGCCAGGATTTATTGAAAGTGAAATGACTGAAAAACTTCCCAAGGATGATATCATTCAAATGATACCTTTAGGCCGTTTTGGTAAACCTGAAGAGGTTGCAGGGATTGTATCATTCCTCTGCTCAGAGGATGCATCATATATTACCGGTCAGGTCTTTTCTGTTAATGGCGGCATATACATGTAGACATCAGGACAGCAGAATATTAAATGAACAGAGTTGCAATAACAGGTATAGGTATTATCTCCTGTCTCGGTAATAATATCGAGGCTGTTGGAGACTCATTGCGTGAAGGCAGGTCAGGTATTGTTATTGATGATATCAGGATTAAGATGGGTTTCCGCAGCCCCTTAACAGGCATGATAAAGGATTTTACACCTGAAGCGTATCTGTCAAGAAAACAGAGAAAGACAATGCCTGATTTTGCTGTACAGGCATATGCGGCATCAATGGACGCCATCACCATGTCAGGTCTTGATGAAAAGGCAATCCAGAATCCGGAAACAGGCATCATATTTGGATGCGATTCAAGTTGTATTGCCGCTGTTGAACAGGCAGCCCTTTTAAAAGAGACAGGTGAGACCAAATCCATAGGCAGCGGACTTGTTTTTCGCTCAATGACCTCAACCATAACCATGAACCTGAACACGATCCTTAAAACCAGAGGCGCATGCTGGACAATAAGCTCGGCCTGCTCCAGCGGAGGACATGCAGTAGGTCAGGCAGCAAACCTTATCGCCCTCGGTCAACAGGAACGTATTATCTGTGGTGGGGCACAGGAGATAAACTGGGAATCCATGTGCAGCTTTGACGGTCTTGGCGCATTTTCTGCCAATATCAAAAATCCTGCGGCTGCAAGCAGACCCTTTGACATAAACAGGGATGGGCTTGTCCCGGGCGGAGGCGCAGCAGCAATTATACTTGAACGATATGATCTTGCCAGAAAAAGGGGTGCAAAGATTCTGGGTGAAATCAGGGGTTACGGCTTTTCCTCTGATGGCTCAAACCTCTCTGTTCCTGATAGTGATGGCCTGGCAAGGGCAATGAACATGGCCTTAAAGGGTTCAGGTGTTGTCACTTCAGAAATAGATTATATATGCGCCCATGCAACATCAACACCGGCAGGGGATGCAGCTGAAGGCGCAAATATACTAAAGATATTTAATGAAAAAATACCCTTTATCTCTTCAACAAAATCAATGACAGGCCATGAATTATGGATGTCAGGTGCCTCACAGGTTGTCTATTCTGTTATTATGGCGCAGCAGAGTTTTATTGCCCCGAATATCAATTTTGAAAATCCCGACGAAGGCTTTGAAAGACTTAATATAGTCAGGGAAACAATAGAATTTGCACCCGGGAACATTCTATGCAATTCAGCGGGATTCGGCGGGACCAATTCCTGCCTGGTTATACGAGTCGATCAATGACCTATGATTGTGCAGTCATAGGCGCAGGTCTATCAGGGCTTGCCTCTGCTATCATCCTTTCAAAAAATGGCCTTAAAACCGCCCTGATAGAAAAATCATCCAGAACAGCCCCCCTGGTAAGGGGATTTAAAAGAGAAGGTCATTATTTTGATACCGGGTTTCATCATGCAGGGGGTATTAATGAAGGTAGTACCGGCAGACTCATGCTTGATTATCTCGGCATTTCACAGCACCTTAACGTGGTCTCATCTAATAGTAATTATACCGATATGGTTAGATTCAGGGACTCCTCATTTGAATTCAGGTTTCCTGTCGGGATTAAACAGCTTAAGGATCGACTTGAACAGTTTTTCCCCGGTGATATAAATTTTATAAATAGATACATTAATGAGATAAACAGGCAGTGTTCATTACTCCCATTTCTCAACCTGAATGCGGATATCAAGACAATGAATATCCTGGAAAATGTGCATGGTAATAGTCTTGCAGATTTCTTATCACACAATACAGATAATCCTTATCTTCAATCTGTGCTGACCATACACTCTCTTTTAAATGGAGTCCCTCCCGGCGAGCAGGGGTTGAATAATTATGCATATATAGTAGGCCCATATTATGAATCGGTAAGCTATATTGAGGGCGGCGGTTCTGCACTTGTGGCGGCATATGAAAAAGCAGCAAAAGAAAATGGAGTTGATATATTTTTAAACAGAGAGGCTCAAAAACTTATATTTTCATCATCAGGAGAGCTGAAGGGGACAGGTTTTAAAGATGGAGCAGAGATCAACGCAAAAAATATAATATCTACAATACACCCTTCACAGCTTATGAATATTGTTCCTGAAAATCTTTTTCGGCCTTCGTATAACAAGAGGATTAAAACACTTGATGAGACACCTTCAGCATTTATTCTATATGGCACCTCTGAAATCGATCTTAAAAGATTGATAGGGTCTAATCTCTATCTTGTTCCTGCTGATGGAAATAATTTTGGTGATTTCAGTAACCCCATTGAAAATCGCCCCATTAATATAATCATCTCAAATGCTGATAAAAAAGAAAATATTTTCCAGTGTATATTTATTATGATATGCCCAGCCTCTATAAATGAGGTTGAGCAGTGGGGGAATTCAATCAGGGGAAAACGTCCACAGGGTTATCTGGAGTTCAAGGATAATATTTGCCGGAGAATGCTGGATTATTTTGTATCATACTACCCGGAACTAAAAGGTAAGATACATGCGGTTGATTTTTCAACCCCATTGACTTTGAAAGACTATTCAGGCAGCCCATTTGGAAGCATGTATGGCGCAAAACACAGGATAGAACAGTATAACCCTTTTCCCATGACAAGTATAAAGGGTTTGTATCTTGCCGGTCAATCTATTGTTGCACCTGGCCTTTTAGGTACACTTATTTCAGCATTTCTGGCATGCGGTAATATACTGGGGCATGATTATCTTAGAGGAGCATTAAAAGTATGGAACCAAGAAGAGTAGTTATTACAGGAATGGGTGCTGTCTCACCCTTTGGTCAGGGGAGTGAAATATTCTATGATTCTCTTGTAAAAGGCAGGAGCGGGATAATATGTCATCCTGATCTTGCATCCATGGAAGGTGTCCGCTCAATGGTGGCAGGTAAAGTTAAAAATATAGACCCGATGATTATACCCAGAAAGTTTCGACGTTCCATGTCAGATATGTCAGTCTACTCTGTTCTTGCCTGCCAGGAGGCGCTCTCTATGGCAGGCATTTTTCCGGAAAATTATTCAAATGACAACATGGGGATTGTCCTCGGGTCGACAATAAACAGCATTGATACATTTGTTAATTTTTTCAATGATTACTTTGTTAATAAAAACATGGAGAACATGCGATCAACAACCTTCTTTAAACTGATGAACCATTCCTGCGCCTTTAATGTCTCACAGGTCTTTGGTTTAAAGGGAAGGGTAATAGCCCCTTCTGCAGCATGTTCCACAGGTTGTCAGACAGTTGGTATTGGTTATGAGATGATAGCCTTCGGCAAGCAGGACTATATGCTGTGCGGGGGCGCAGATGAATATCATCCCTTTACCACCATGTCTTTTGATCTGATCAATGCCGCTTCAACAAGCTATAATGGCTCTCCATCAAAAACCCCGAGGCCATTTGATCGTGACAGGGATGGAATGGTATGCTCTGAAGGGTGCGGGATACTGCTGCTTGAAACCCTTGAGTCGGCAAAAAAGAGGGGGGCTGAAATATTATCAGAGGTAATAGGGTTTGCCTCAACTGCAAATCCTGAAAATATCGCAAACCCCAGCGCTGAATCACTGATCGAGTGCATGAAAAAGGCATTGTCTGATGCAAATATATCTCCTCATGATGTTGACTATGTGAATGCCCATGCGACTGGCACCATACAGGGAGATATTGAAGAGAGCAGGGCAATATACAGCGTTTTTGGGGGAGGTGTCCCGGTCAGCAGCCTTAAAGGGCATATTGGCCATACAATGGCAGCTAGCGGAAGCCTTGAATTGATTGCCTCTATTCATATGTTAAGAAAAAAAGAGGTAATACCTACCTTAAACCTTGAAAATATTGATGATTTATGCAAGATAGTTAATTTTGTTCAATCTCTTGAAAAAAAAGAGATCAAATGTGTTTTAAAAAATAATTTTGCCCTTGGCGGGGTTAATTCATGTCTGATAATACGGAGCTGTGAGCATGACTGATGATGAAATTATAGATACCATAAACAGGGCGCTGGTAAAGGAGTTTGAGCTTGATAAAAAAAAGATGCTTTCTGATGCCCATCTTTTTGATACCCTTGAACTGGATAGCCTTGATATGGTCGATATGGTTATTGTACTTGAAAATGCCTTCAAATTTAAAATAACCGAAGAAAAGGAGATCCGTGAAATCAGAACTCTTGGAGACATACATAATTTTGTAATTAAAAAAAGTAATGAGATCAGGAAGGGATCATAATAATCCCTTTTCATTACCATCCTATGAAAGAAATGATAAATGCCATTTGCAGGAAATTTTTCTATTTTGCTTATAAACCTGACGGTTTTTCCTCTCCTGATACTAATGACTTTAGTAGGCATTATCATTTCACCATTTGCCTTTTTATTTTTTAAACTCATCGGAAACCTGGATAGAGTAAAAATCATCAGATATTTTGTATGGATTTATGGAAAGGGGTGGCTTGCAATAATAAAACCCTTTACCGGTCTCACAGCCTCTGGTTTCAGAAGGGGAGAAATCCCTACCCCGTGCATAATTGTACTTAATCATCTTTCCTTTTTTGATACATTTTTTATGGGAGTCCTTCCCTTCAGCAATGTTTGTTTTGCCCTGCGTTCATGGCCCTTTAAAATGGCCTGGTACCACCCCTTTATGAAGCTGGCTCAATACCTTGATGTGGAGAGACTTTCATGGGATGAGACACTCACTGCATCAAAGAAGATACTTAATGATGGCGGTGTACTTCTACTGTTTCCAGAGGCTCATCGCAGCCGCGACGGCAGGATGGGCCGTTTTTATTCAGGGGCATTCAAGATATCCATCTCAACAAATTATCCGATTGTCCCTCTATGTATCACTGGTACTGGTGAGCTGTTGCCACCCGGAAGATGGTATCTGAAACCGGCGAAGGTTAAAATAAAGGCCCTTGCCCCTGTATATCCTGATGCCTTTACCGGTGAGAATGGCCACATTGAGATGCGTAAACATGTAAAAGCGCTTATTGCTGATGAAGTTGAACGAATGAGGTAATTAGATATCAATGAATATAGTTACAAAATTACCAATATCTGCCGAGATGCTTGTTCCTCATCGGCCTCCCTTTCTTCTTGTAGATCGGTTGATTGAATTTTCCGGTGTGTCCGGTGTTGTGGAATCTTATATATCTATGGATAATCTTTTTGTTACAGAAGATGGTCACCTCAAGGAGATCGCCATGGTAGAGATACTTGCACAGTCAGCTGCTGCGGTTAAAGGCTACAGCGATTTACAGCAGGGTAAAGAGATAAGCATGGGTTTTCTCGTCGATATCAGGGGATTTAACTTTATAAAAAGATGCAATAAGGGTGACACAATACAAACCAGGATAGAGATAACAAAGAGCTTTTCCGGTTTTTCTTTAATTAATGGTTCGCTGGTATGTTCAGGGAATGAGATTGCTTCAGGCTCTATTAAATTATGGGTACCTGATGACAGTCAAAAATAAGTTTTATTATGATGCGGTCGGGGATAAATCCTGACCCAGCCTATTTTTTCACAGGGTGGCTTTCTTGAACCATGATGTAGAGACAAGGCATGCCTTGTCTCAGAAAGATGATGCTACCTTGTTTCAAACATGAGTGAGAAAAAATTATGCCTAAACACAGAATCATATTTTTAACCATTCTTTTTGTTTTCACAGCCTGGATTTCCGGTGATGAACAGGGTGTGTCAGCTGATGAAGTCAAAACAGAGGCAATACTTCTTCGTATCAAGCAGGCATCTTCCAATATAGAATCGCTGGAGGGCGATTTTGTCCAGAAGAAGAAACTGGAAATCCTCAAGGATATGCCTGATTCGTATGGCAAACTATACTATATGAGCCCGGGCCGCCTTCGATGGGAGATAACCGCGCCTGTGATCATGGGTTTCATAATAAACGGGGAGCATGGTAAAAAATGGCGCGGTAAGGATGGCAGGTCAATGAAATTTGACCTGAGCAGGGAACCTCTAATTGCAGCGATCTCAAACCAGGTGTTTTCATGGGCAAGAGGTGATTATGAGAGGTTAAAGGCAGGTTATGATATCTCGATCTTAAGTGAAGAGCCTGTTGAGATAAGACTGAGACCCATTTCGCCTGTGGAGCAAAAATATATAGAATCAATAGACCTTGCCTTTTCTGAAGAGGAGAGTCATGTAACAAAAATAGAGATAAACGATAAAAAGGGCGGCTCCACACAGATCAGCTTTTCCAATATGAAAATAAACCCCGGACTTTCAGAGGAAATTTTTTAAATGGGTCTCTTTGACATATTCGGTCAGATATATCTCTTTTTTTCAAAAAGACGCCAGGCCCTTTTTGTGATCTCAGCTCTTGTAATCCTGTTAAGCCTTTTTTATCTTACAAAAATAAGGTTTTCAGAGGATATAAAATCGCTTTTACCGGATAGCAGAGAGGATTTTTTGCTTGAATTCAATCTTCTCCAGCAGACCCCCTTTATGCATAAAGTCATAATAAATTTGAGGGAGAGGTCAGGAGCGGACAAAGAGGGGCTGACTGATGCAGCTGATGATCTGGCAAAGGCAATTTCTGCCTCCCAATATTTCACCAGTGTTACTTCCGGGCCTGTATCGGATCAGAATTTCGATATCTATACCTTTATAGTTAAATCAATCCCAAACCTGATAACCCGGAATGATCTCGAAGAAATAAGGGGATGGCTTACACCGGGACATGTACATGAAAAACTGCTGGAGAGGTATACCGGACTCTTTTCGCCTGAAGGCTCCATGATGATAGATGATATCAGGCTTGATCCACTTGATATAAAAACGCTTGTACTTAAAAAGCTTTCCTCACTGAATATAATTCCTGAGGGTGCCATTAAAAAGAACCACTTTATAGACCAGTCAGGGAGAAATCTGCTGCTGATAGCTGATACGTGCGTGGATGTCACTGATACCTTAAACGCTGAGAGGATGCTTGCCGAACTGGAGGAAATTAAAAAAAAGGCATTACCTGAAAACCTGGAAATGCTTATACTGAGCCCTCAAAGCTATACTGTTACAAATACGCGGGCAATCAAGAAAGATCTTGTTGTTGTGCTTTCAATATCCTCATTATCCATGATCATACTTTTTTTCCTGTTTTTAAAAAACTGGCGCGCTATTTTTATACTCCTGATATCATTTTCGTCATTTACCATTGCCCTTGGAGGGGTATCAGTTATTTACTCTACCATATCTGCAATTACCATAGGGTTTGGTTCAGTACTGCTGGGGCTATCAGATGATCTCAGTCTGCATGTCTATTTTGCCCTGCGCAGGGATGGGGGGAGGTATGATGCAGGACATATTATGTCAGAGGTCTCCCGACCTGTCCTGTATGGCGGTCTTATAATAATCTGTTCTCTCTCACTGCTCCTGTTATCAGAGCTGCCTGGCCAGCGGCAGCTTGGGCTATTTTCCATTATCGGTGTTATCACATCGCTTGTCTTTACCCTGGTATTGTTACCGCAGATGATGCGGGCGACCTCATCATCAAAAGAAATCAAATCCGATAATATCATCCTTGTAAAGGGTAAAACCAGCCGCCCCATACTCTATATCTCCCTGTGGATCATTATGATCATTGCATGTTTCTGGTCAGGAAAAGGAATAACCTTTGACGGTGATCTTAATAATCTCAATTACAGGTCTGATGAGCTTAAGTATATAGAGGGGTATATTAAAAGGACATGGGGGGATTTTAACAGCAGGGCAATGATATTTTCAGAGGGTGATGACCTGGAATCGGCCCTTATGGTCAATGAATCGCTTTATAATTACATTAAAGATGATTCAGGAAAAGAGACTATAATCAGTATTGCACCTGTACTGCCATCGATCGAAACCCAGAGATCCAATATTGATACATGGAAATCCTTCTGGTCTGAAAATAAAAACATAGTAACCCGTATTTTTGAAAATGAGGGCAGCTCTATCGGGTTTACCCCTGATGCCTTTGACCCTTTTATAAAAAGCCTTGATGAATCACCCGATTTTATCACACCTGATACACTAAACAGGGCAGGGATATCAGCCCTGATAGATTCCCTTATCATACCCTACAAAGAAAAGATCAGGATTCTTACACTTGCCCCTGATAATGAGAGGATAAGGGCACTTTTAAAAGCGTCTGATTGCCCCGGTGGTGTGAGATTTGTATCGCAGGGTTATATAGGAGAGATGATCAGGAAGACAGTCGGGCATGATTTTGTCCATTTCATAGCTGGTGCACTGATTGTCATTTTGGTCCTACTGATCCCGCTTTTCAGGGATTTTAAAAAGGTGATGCTTAGCATGGTGCCTGTTGTTACAGGTGTGGTATTCATGTTTGGAATAATGGGGTTATTTGATATAGCATTCAATATCTTTAATGTGATTTCATCGATATTATTAATCGGTCTTGGAATTGATTATGGTATATTTATGGTATGCAGGTGTTCTGAGGATTATGAGCATGATACTGATACAGCGGTCCTTTTATCGGGCCTTACAACTGTTACAGGGTTTGGGGCGCTCATATTTGCAAGCCACCCTGCTCTCTATTCTATCGGTATAACTGTTTTACTGGGAATAGGGGCTGCAATACCCTCTGCTATATATGTTATCCCGGCCCTGTATCATTATTTTGACAAAGGGGGCAAAAAGGTAGTATCTCTTTGATGCCCTGAGGTATGAGTATGAAAAATCTGATAGAGGCTATAAAAAAATCGTCTGCCAAACCGGCCCAGATTAAAAGTCAATGGGAGATATCAAACTCCTACTGTTTTAATAATAGTTTTTTAGGTTTTTCAGGCCACTTCCCCGGATACCCCATACTTCCGGCTGTAATGCAGCTGCTTCTTGCACAATTGCTTATTGAAGAGCAGAAGGGCCATAAGATAGAGGTAATATCAATAGAAAAGGCTAAGTTTCTTTCTGAGATAAGGCCCAATGACCCGGTAACAGTTATCTGTACAAATGCTGATACAGATAATGGCCAGAGGAGTAAAGTAAAAATTGTATCAGGTGACAGGGCTGTATCCTCTTTCACTATCTGTTTCCGCTAATTAAAGGAGAATATGAATTGTTAAGGCCCTACTTTAAGAGCATGATAAATGCACCTCAGCCCCTCACTGTAAAGGTGGAACGGAGGGTAAGGTTTGAAGAGGTGGATCCTCTTGGTATTGTCTGGCATGGCCGTTACCCCAGCTTTTTTGAAGATGCAAGGGGCGCCCTTGGCGAAAAATATGGGATCAGTTATCTGGATTTTTATAATAATGGTATTATTGCCCCCATAAAAAGGATGCATATTGATTACCACCTGCCCTTATCCTACCCGGATGTTTTTGTAATCGAGGGGATACTACACTGGTCAGATGCAGCAAGGATTGATTTTGAATATGTTATCATGGACAGTAAGGGGGCACTGCTGACAACAGGATATACAGTACAGGTAATGCTTGATCCGAATAAAAATCTTTATATGGTTTTACCTCCTTTTTATATGGAGTTTTGTCAGAGATGGAAGAGAGGTGATTTTAAATAGCCTCTGTCTATGTCACTGATGCAAACGCTGTTACCCCGTTTGGCAGCACGCTTGAAGAGCTGTGGCAGGGGCTCTTATCCGGTAAAACAGAGATCAGAAGGATAACACGCTTTCCTGTGGATCGATATTATGCCGGGGTGGCCTCCTGTATAGAGGGCCTTGAACAGGGGGGTAACAGGTCACTTGTTTATGAACTGATTGACCGGGTGTTAGAAAATACAGGGATAGTACCCTCTGATACCTTTTTGATAACCGCATCCACAAAGGCTGGTATTGACAGGATAGTTGACTCAGTTAAAAAACCGCCATCGGATTATTCAGACTCTTTCCCTCAACATATAGCAGATTATATTTGTGATAGATTTTCCCTTTCAGGTGAAACTCTTCACATAAGCGCTGCATGCGCATCATCAACTGTTGCCATTGCAAGGGGCGCAGCACTTATTAAGAGCGGGAGGTATGATTCAGTACTTATATGCTGCTATGACCTTGTTACAGAATTTGTATTTTCCGGTTTCTGCAGTTTACAGGCTATGTCACCCGCTGCCTGCAAACCCTTTGATAAGAACAGGAAGGGTATGTCTATAGGTGAAGGTGCAGCAACACTTCTGCTCATGAATGAGAAAAAGGCCAGAGAGCTGGGTAAAAAAACAATGGGGATCATATCAGGCTGGGCAGTTACAAATGACGCAACACATATAACCAGGCCTGACAAAGATGGGTGCGGGCTAGCCCTTGCCATAGAAAAATCAGCCCTGATGGCAGGAATTAACACTGATTCCATTTCTGCCATATGCGCTCATGGTACAGGCACCCTGTACAATGATTCAATGGAACTTGCCGCATACAAAAATGTATTCGGTTCAAGAAACATACCTGTATTTTCTGTCAAAGGGGCAATAGGACACACCCTTGGGGCAGCCGGCGGTATTGAGGCAGCAGTGAGTCTGAAGTGCCTTATGCATGGTGTAATACCTCCAACTACAGGCTTTACTGATCCTGACCCTGATGCAGCGGGTCTGGTAAGTTCTGGCCCTGTTAAGACAGATATTAGATGTATCCTCTCGACAAACTCGGGTTTTGCCGGTGTCAATGCCTCAGTTATTATGGAAAGGGGATAATCTGATGTTCATTACAGGGATAGGATGGGTGACTTCAGGAGGGGTTGGAAAGGGCAACAGTGCTGACCCTTTTGATTTTAAAAAAGGCGCCCTTCCTGATATTTCAGGCAATGATTTTCCTGTTAATCCCATCTTTCGTAAAGGGAGGCTTGATCGCTTTTCTCTGCTGGGGTTAGAGGCCATTGCCATTGCCCTAAAAGATGCAGGTCTGTATGAGTATAACATCAAGCGACATATCGGTATTGTCGCGTCAACAGTATTTGGATGCCTTGTTACTGACCTTGATTTTCATGAAACAGTTACTCCTGAAAACAATACCCTGCCTGATCCTAATCTCTTTACACATACACTGCCGAACATATTTTTAGGTTATGCTGCCATGCTCTTTGGTTTGACTGGGCCAAATTATATACTCTATGAAAAGGAGAGCAGAGGTCATGGTGCGCTCTATTCGGCAGTGGAGTCTATACAGTCAGGGGAATGCGATATTATGCTTGCAGGAATATGTGATGTTGAACCCCCTGATGGCTATATATATAATGACGCATTCAGGCCAGGGGCCATATTTATCATGATTGAAAATAACCCCTGTGATAAACAAAATTATGGCAAACTTACAGTGGATAAAAATGGTAATATTTACTTGAATAACCTTATTATTGAAGATATTGAATCATGTGTGAGAGAGTGCATTAAAAAGGCATGAACTGAAGGGGCACGGCGCACCGTGCCCTTGAACGCGTAATGCACTTTGCTAAACAGGGCACGATGCCTCGTGCCCCTACGATAATGAATATTGAGGTGATAAATTGATAAAATTATCGATGGTGTTCCCTCAATGTAGAGACAAGGCATGCCTTGTCTAAAAATAGAGGTCAGGGATAAACCCTACCCTATGGTTCGTGCATGAGAATAAAAATTAATTATTTATCGCATAGAGGAAAATTATGAATCTGACACTTATATACCCCAAATGGCCAAAACTGGATCGACAGACAGAATTTCACCTTCCGCCCCATGGGCCTGTTGTCTTTGCAGCGGAGGTTCCCAAGGATGTTAATCTGCAATTTATTGATGAGACCTTTGAAGAGATTGATTACACAAGCGCAACTGATCTTGTTGCACTCTCTGTCATGCTTACATGCCAGGTACCCAGGGCCATAGAGATAGCTGAACAATACCGGGCAAAAAAAATCCCTGTCATATTTGGCGGTATTGCAACCATGCTTCACAGTGAGGAGCTAATGAACCACAGCGACTCGGTTTTTCTGGGTGAGGTTGAGGGACGTTTTGGCCAGGTTATTGATGATTTCAAAAACAGGCGACTTCAAAAGGTATATAACTATATGAATAACCTCCCTGATATCAACCTTGTCGGGACCGCCAGAAGAGAAATATTGAATTCAGATTATTATGCCTACAGAGGTGTAAAGATGCTTGATCTCGTGCATGCATCAAGGGGATGTAAATTCAACTGTTTCCCCTGTTGTGTCGGATACCTTGGTGGAAGGGTCTTCCGGCCAAGGCCTGTTGACAGAGTGATGGAAGAGATGAGCTCCATTCAGAATAACCGGCTCTTTATTGTGGATAACTCCCTTGCACAGGAGCGAGACTGGCTGAAAAAGCTCTTTACTGCCATGATACCGCTTAAAAAGACATGGGTTTCCCACCCTATCATGGATGACGATGAGGTACTCACCCTTGCAAAGGATGCAGGCTGCTGGTATGTGTACCAGGCAATAGTGAATACATCAAATGGAATAAGAAACCGTGTCAGGCGTCTCAAAGAACATGGCATAGGTGTTGAAGGGACTATCCTTCTCGGGACAGATGACCAGACCGAAGATGACATCAAGCGCCTTGTTGATTTTCTGCTTGAGATAGAGCTGGACATGGCCGAGTTCACAATACTCACTCCCTTTCCCCACAGCCCGATCCGTGCAGATTATGAGAAAGAGGGCAGGATTATTTCAAACAACTGGCTTGATTATACCTGCGATAAGGTAGTTTTCAAGCCAAAAAAAATGTCACCTGATACCCTTTATAAAATGTACCACTATGCATGGGATACATTTTATTACAATACAAGCCCCAGCCTTAAAATGAGCTTCCTTTTTAAGAAGGCTGTAATGAGCGAAATGGAAAAGGGCACATACCGGCAGTACAATCCGCGTAAAAAACGTTCCTTTGTAAACAGGGAGAACAATGAGTAAGGTACTGATGATATCATCAAATACCTTTGCCTATTCAT
This sequence comes from Deltaproteobacteria bacterium, assembly GCA_016931115.1. Classification (GTDB taxonomy): domain Bacteria; phylum Desulfobacterota; class DSM-4660; order Desulfatiglandales; family HGW-15; genus JAAZBV01. The sequence continues at coordinate 29,836 of JAFGFM010000094.1, forward strand.
ACCCGGTTTATCCTCTTGGCATGGCAATGGTAACAGGTGCACTGAAAAAAAAGGGGCACAGTGTGGTTCAGTTTGATTATTCCGCCCATGAATATCCGGAAGAAGAACTGAGGAAGAGAATAATTGATTTTGCACCCGATTACATCGGCATATCTGTAAGAAACATTGATGAAGTGGATTCAATGAGCATAGAGCCATCAGTGCTTGGCATTGAAAAAAGGATTGTGAGCATTATCAGAAACACAACCAGTGCTGCTATTATTATAGGGGGTTCAGCCTTTTCCATTATGCCTGAAGAGATTCTTGAATATACAGGCGCTGATTATGGCATTGTCGGCGCAGGAGAAGGTCAGGTAACAGGGCTCATAGAGTCTCTTAAACTTGGCAAACCTGTGCCCCGGATATCAAGGGGCTGCCCGCTTAATATCGATTGCAGCAATAACATCTCCCCTGAATGGGAAAAGGTAATGGTTGATTTTTACATAAAGAAAAGCGGCATGCTTAATATCCAGACAAAAAGGGGGTGCCCCTATAACTGTTCATACTGTGTTTATCCATCCCTTGAAGGAAAGAGCTTCAGATATCGTGACCCTGATGCAGTGATATATGATATTAAAAGGGCATACAGTGAATTCAACGTGAATACCTTCTTTATTACCGACTCCATATTCAATGACCCTGAAGGCCATTACCTTGAAATCGCCGAAAAGATTATACAATCGGGTATGAATATCAGGTGGGCAGGTTATTTCAGACCAAAAGGGGTGAGCCAGGATGAATTCAGGCTCCTTAAACGTTCAGGCCTTTATGCGGTTGAGGTAGGGGCAGACGCAGGTTGTGACCATACCCTTTATGAAATGGGAAAGGGTTTTACATTTGAGGATATTATGGGATTTTACCGGGGATGCCTTAATGAAGGGATAGCAAGCGCCTATTTCTTTATCTTCGGAGGTCCTGGTGAGACCGGCAAAACCATTGATGAAGGGTTAATTAACCTGAAACAGCTTGAACATGGTGTTATTTTTATTTACTCGGGTATAAGGATTCTGCCCGGGACAGGGCTCTACAGGCTTGCATTAAAGGAAAATATTATTTCAGAGGAAGATTCACTGCTGAGGCCAGTATATTATTTTTCACCGGGCATTGATGTTAATGAGATGAACAGAAAGATCATTGAGGAGGCGGAGAAAAACCGAAGGTATATTTTCCCCCCTGAAAAGGGCAAGCTCATGATTGATGCCATGCATGCATTCGGTTACAGGGGGTTGTTATGGGATGAGCTTCTCAAAGTAACCGGCAGGTCAGAAAGGCACAGGAAGAGGCACTAAAAGATGGGGCATCCTGATTTCAAGAATATCCTGCTTGTTCATCCCCTTGGCTATAAAAAGAGTGCAGCCAGGCAGGATGTGTCAAGGCTTGCCAATATTATGCCTCCACTAGGGCTGGCAAGTATATCCGCCTATCTTGAGCAGCGTGGGACAGAAACCGCTATTATTGACTCTTATGCAAACCCTGACTCAGACCTGCTCATACAGAGTTATCTGCATGAGAAAACGCCAGCATATTTAGGGATAAGCTGCACAACATCCAGTTTTCTTGATGGTGTCCGAATAGCATCCATGGCAAAAAAGGTGTTGCCTGAAATAAAAGTAATATTTGGCGGTCCCCATGTCTCGGCCCTCAAGGGAAAGATACTTGAAGGGTATCCTCTAATAGATTTTTGTGCTATTGGTGAGGGTGAGGTGACACTCTCGGAACTGATAGAGTCAGGCGGGGAGGATGCTGCAAAGATTGAGGGGCTTGCATACAGGGATTCGGGGAATGGGATTCATGTCAATTCATACAGGTCAAATCTACTTGAACTTGACAGGCTCCCCTTTCCTGCATATTCAAAACTGAATGGATATCCAGTTGCCTACATGCTCCCCATATTCAACTATCCCGTCTCCCCGAATACCAGCTGTATTTCCAGCCGGGGATGCCCTTATGCATGCAGTTACTGTGACAGGTCAGTATTTCAAAGAACCTTTCGATACAACTCTGCTGAATACCTTTATGAGCATCTGAGATATTTGAAAGACAGATTCAATATAAGGCATATAAATTTTTATGATGACCAGTTTACATTTAACAGGAAAAGGGTAGAGGCCTTTGCAGGGCTGATGATTGCAAGGCCCCTTAATATGACATTCAACTGTGCTGTAAGGGCGGAACATATAGATATGGATCTGCTCCTTTTGATGAAGAGGGCCGGATGCTGGATGATAAGCCTCGGTATAGAATCTGGTGATGACAAACTGCTCTCCATGCATCGACAGAATGTCAATTCTGAAATGATGAGGGAAAAAATTCATATGATAAAAAAGGCCGGTATCAGGACAAAGGGGCTCTTTATGATAGGCCTGCCCGGTGAAACAGTTGAGAGCATTAAAAGGAGTATAGCATTCTACAGCTCCCTGCCCATTGATGAGATAAACGTTGCAAAATTTACCCCCTTTCCCGGGACACCTTTATATGAAAAAATTGTCCGGTCAGGCGGATTTACTGAAGAGTGGGAAAAGATGGACTGCATGCATTTTTTGTATATACCTGAAGGGATGGATGTTCAAACCCTGGAAACCTATTTTATTAAGTTTTATAAGGCCCATTTTTCAAGATTAAGAACTATTGTGAGCTATATATCCATGATCTGGAAATCTCCTGAGAGCTGGAAACGATTTATCGTAAGCATGAGGAGATTTCTCCTCTTTGCCAAAAGTAATAAAAGATTTAATTGACAGAACTGTAACCCATGACAGAGAGCACACAAATAAAGGCAGCGGTTTTGATACCTGTCTATAATAACCCTGAAACCATAAGGGATGTTACAGCAAAGACCCTGATGTTTCATCCAAATGTTATTGTGGTTGATGATGGAAGCGATACTGAGGTCTCGGGTTTAATATCGGGTCTTGATGTTGCAGTTTTGCGTCATCCACAGAACATGGGAAAGGGTTCAGCAATTCTTAAAGGTGCTGCAATGGCCCGAAGCATGGGGTTTACACATATTATTACCATTGATGCAGATGGTCAGCATGACCCATCCGATATTCCGAAAATGTTATCCGCGATTGAAAAAACCCCTGATTCTATTATTGTTGGAAAACGCAATTTCTCTAATGCAGATGTGCCACGATCATCTGTATTCGGCAGGGGTTTTTCAAATTTCTGGCTCAGGGTGCAGACAGGAAGGTCGGTTGGTGACAGCCAGAGCGGGTTCAGGGCATACCCTCTCTATCTGCTTAATGAACTAAAACTGAGTGAAAGACATTATTCATTTGAGGTTGAGGTACTGGTAAAGGCGATATGGGCAGGGGTTAATGTTATCGATGTGGACGTAACGGTCTATTATCCGCCGGGTGATAAAAGGGTTACACACTTTAAGGCCTTCAGGGATAACCTGCGCATCAGCATCCTGAACACCAAACTTACCATGAGGTCTGTACTTCCCTGGCCCCATCGCAAGATTGTTTTTGATATTATAAAAAACAGGAGCGTCTCTATATGGCACCCTGTAAAATCTATAAGGAGACTGCTTACTGAAAATGCCACCCCTCACAAGATCGCCATTGCAGGGGGTATCGGGGTCTTTCTGGGTGCGCTCCCTCTTATTGCCTGTCACATGATTGTTATCATTATGGTTACCTCTTTTTTCAGGCTGAACAAGGTTGTTGCGCTTAGCTCCAGCCAGCTGTGTATGCCCCCCTTTATGCCTGCTATATGTATTGAGGCCGGATATTTTATGAGAAACTGGAGTTTTCTTACTGAAATATCTATTGAGACCATAGGATATCAGGCAATTGACAGGCTTTATGAATGGCTGATCGGCTCACTTATTGTCGGCCCTGTTGCAGGTATAATAACAGGGCTTATCCTGTTTCTTATGGCCATTGTAATCAGGAAAGGTACAGATGGGATTGCACGGAAGTGAAAAAAATACTGAAGATAAAAGGATATGGACAAGCCGCAGTATTGGTTCTTATATACAGCACCAGTTTTTTTATGCGCTGATAAGAATAGGCGGGAGAAGACTGGCCTATTTCTTTTTATATTTTATACTGGCATATTATGTCCTGATGAGGCCATCGGTCAGACGCAGATGTTACTTTTATCTTTCACACAGGTTTCCGGGTGAATCTTCCTTAAAGAGAATAGCTCACGGTTATCGACTCTACCTTAATTTTGGTATGGTGCTGATTGACCGTGCAATTATCGGTATACTTGGAAACGAAATGATGTCAGTTTCTTTTAATCAGAGGGAGAGCCTTAAAAATCTTGTCTCTGAAGGCAAAGGGGTAATATTCCTTATGGCCCATGCCGGATGCTGGCAGGTCGCCCTCTCTGCCCTGGGCTATCTCAAAACACGTGTTAACATGGTCATAAGGAGAGAAGAGGGAGATATTGACAGGCATTATTTTGAGCACCAGTCTAACGATACGCCTTTCAACATAATAGATCCTGAAGGGTATCTTGGCGGGACCATTGAGATGATAAATGCCCTGAAAAACGGTGAGATAGTCTCCATTATGGGTGATCGTATTTTCGGGAGCCTGAAAAATACAGTGCATGTTGATTTCATGGGGGAAAAGGCCCTGTTTCCTTTCAGCGCATTCAAGGTTGCCTCAGCAACAGGCTCTCCTATCGCCCTTCTTTTTACACATAAAAATGGAGCAGATCATTTTGTGCTTGATCTTGCAAAGGTGATTCATGTGCCTGAAGGGCTGGGCAGGTCAGGGGAAGGATATCTGCCCTATGTAATAGAGTTTGTAAAAATTCTTGAAGGCTATGCTGAGACGCATCCATTTCAGTTTTTTAATTTTTATGATATGTGGAGGCCCTCTCCATAATCGGCCTTTATTCTATATTTGCTTGATTTATTACATTAATCGGAATAGTTAATAACTTTAAAATAACTGGTATTAAATACTCACCGCGAGGAGTCAAACGAATGACAATTAATATGGAAGAGCTGAAGGAGATAATTATAAAAGAACTTTTTCTTGAGGATATCACCCCGGGGGATATTGATGACAACGCACCCCTTTTCGGAGGGGGATTGGGTCTTGATTCCCTTGATGCAGTTGAACTGGTAGTTATCATTCAGAAACACTTTAATGTAGAAATAAAGGATATGGATGAGGGAAGGGTTGCATTTGAATCAATTAAATCACTTGCTTCGTTTATTGAGGAACATCAGAAATCATGAACCGTGGCGCACCTGTTGCAATAACTGGAACAGGCTGTCTGAGCGCATCAGGGGAATCCCTGATGCAGAACATGAAAACTGTTTTTTCAGGTAAAAGGGCTCCTGGTAAGCCAGGGGCCTTTTCCTCTTCCCATCCAGTGATCTACCCGGTTTTTGAAATAAAATATCCTATTCCCCATATAAATGATCAGCATAAAAAATATCTCTCCAGGACAGCCCAACTGGCGCTGGCAGCCGCTGCTGAGGCCATTATGGATGCAGGGCTTGACACTGAGGCAATGAATGGTCTCAGGGTCGGTGTATGCATGGGTACCACTGTAGGCAGTACAATGAATGATGAAAAGTTTTACAGGGATTTTAAAAACAGGCTTGAACCTGATATGTCTGCCATAAGCCGATATCTTAATAGCAACCCCTCTTCGGTTATCTCTAAAGAGTATTCCCTTAAAGGGCCGTGCCAGACCATTGTAAATGCCTGTTCTTCCGGCACAGATGCTATTGGCATAGGTGCATCATGGATAAGGAGTGGTATATGTGACATTGTTATCGCAGGAGGCGCTGACGAGCTTAGCCGCATCTCATATAACGGGTTTATATCCCTGATGATTACTGATTCAGATCCATGCAGGCCATTTGACAAAAACCGCAAAGGCCTTAATCTGGGCGAAGGGGCAGGATTGGTGGTGCTTGAAAGTGAGTATTCACTCAAAAGACGCAATAAAAGGGCAAAAGCATTTGTCATTGGATATGGTTCTGCCAGTGACGGGTATCATCTTACTGCACCACACCCGGAGGGAAGGGGTTTAAAAAGGGCCATTGCAGATGCATTTATTGAGAGTGGGAAAAAGGCCAGTGATATAGGCTTTATAAATGCACACGGGACAGCAACACCTGAAAATGACCTGGCTGAGGCCAGGGTGCTGAGGGAAATATTCAGCGGTATACCTTTTCTCTCTACAAAGGGGTATACAGGCCACACACTTGGTGCAGCAGGGGCCATTGAGGCGGTATATACAGTGGCATCCCTTGAGGCAGGCCAGATCCCTGTCAGTGCTGGATTCTCAGAAATCGATCCTTATGCAGCCATTTCACCTGTGACTGAAAATACCGGTATAAGTCTCAAAACAGCCCTGTCAGAATCACTGGCATTTGGCGGGCAGAATGCAGTACTGATCCTGACCACAGAAGGGATTTAGAATGAAGATATATATCAATGGAACAGGTATTGCCGGGGGATTTGGTTGCGGTTCAAATGTGCTTTTGAATCGGCTCCATACAGGTGTTGCATGTGAGCCATCTTCACAGGATGGATATTATCCTGCCTTTCATGCTGATATCTCCTCTCTGTATGATTTTGTTCCAAAAAAGTCATTAAGAAGGATAGACCATTTTTCACAGCTTGCCCTTACAGGTGCATATCTGACGTTTAATGAGGCTGGGCAGGATTCATTTGATAAAATGGCGACCGGCCTTGTTCTATGTTCAGGATATGGTTCAGCCAAAACAACCTTCTCCTTTCTTGATTCCATTATTGATTCTGGTGATATCTGTGCATCCCCAACTCTCTTTTCAAACTCGGTACATAATGCTGCTGCGGGGCACATCTCCATGATGCTTGGCATTGAAGGCCCATGCCTGACTGTCAGCCAGTTTGAGATATCTGTTTATTCAGGGCTGCTTAGCGCCATTCAATGGCTTCGTGAAGAGAGGGTGGGGCAGGTGCTTTTTGGTGCGGTTGATGAATATTTTGATGTTTTGGGCTACTGCTATCAGCGCAGGTATGGAAGGAATAGCAATATCTCCATGTCACCACTTGCACCAGGGATTCAAAGCGCTGTGCCTGGCGAAGGGGCTGCATTTTTTCTGCTATCCCGTGACAAGGCAACAAACTGTTATGGGGCAATCACCTCTGTTAATACCGGCAGCGTAAAAGACTTTGATGACATCCTTCCTGAAGAGAGTTTTTATATCCTGAATGCAGACGGGCATATTGAATCTGACAAAAATTACTCTAAAATTATACCAGAGGGCTCTCTGGTCTCATGCTATACCCCTTATTATGGCTCTATACCGACCGGGCCCGCCTTTGATATGGCAATAGCAGCCCTTTCACTAAGAGAGGGGCGGATTTTTCCCGTGCCGGTAAATGTGATACGCCCTGATAACTATCGAATTCCGGTACAAGAGAGTACATTGAATCAAGGAAATATCTCATGTGTAAAGGCAGGAGTAAAGGGTGAATTCAGTATTATAACCCTGTCACACCCCGGCTGATTATATATGGCTATTCCCTGTATAAAATAGGTTTATGAATGTATCAGTAAAAAAGTTGCAGGTATTAATTCTGCCGGTAATGGCTTTAAAATATGATGGATGTATAAACATGGAGGGGAGATGAAGAGGATATATAGATTAATGATCACAGTATTGTTTATATCATCCATAAGCCAAGGTATGATATATGCCATCGAAAAGGAGCCAGGATATCTCCCTGAACGATATGGGATGGGGATAACCGCGGGCAACAGCTATAACCTGTCCGGAGATATAGGTTTTTATACGCTCACAGGATTTATACTGTATGATTATGACAGGGTCTGGAAACACAATGCCCCTGAACAGCTCATGTTCAAGGTGGAGGGGAACCTTGGCATTGCCCATTATAAAAGGACATGCGCAACCCTTTCTGCAAATATATTTGCACTGTACTACCTTGATTCGTTTGAGGGTAAAACATTTAAACCATATGTTGAAGGCGGTATTGGTATCATATATACAGATTTTCAGGTCCCGGGGCAGGGGATGAGGGTAAATTTCAATCCGCAGCTTGGTATTGGCGCTGAGATAAAAACAGGGTCAGAAAAGGCCTTTTATATGGCCCTGAGGCTCCATCATATATCAAACGGTGGCCTTGATGATGAAAACAGGGGTATTAATTCAGTCATGGGTATGTTCGGGTTTTATTTTTAGGGATTTAATAAATTTAAAATAAACAATTTTATAAGGAGGATACTATGTTTAAAAAAATAGTTGGTGCAACAATATTGACAGCAGCACTTTTTATGAACCCTTTAATTTCTGAGGCCAAGAAAGATTTTATCATGGAAGGCCCGGTTTATATGAAGGTAAACATCCATTACCAGAATAATGGGAAGGACAGTAAGGCAAGTTATGCAAATTATACCAACCCTGGTGCAGGTCATAAAATAGTTACTGTAAATACACCTGTTCAGATAAAAAGCTGGAAGAGGAAGGGTTTTATTATTGTTAATACAGAAACAAATGAAGAGATATATTTTGAATATAGCGAAGAGCGCATGCAGATGACTGCTGAGGAGTATCTCAATAAGATAACATCACCAGCAAAGGTGGATCTTTCAAAACTTTCTGAAAAGGACTTGAAGGGAATAAAAGAGGGGGTTGCTTCTGCAGGTATGACAAAAGATGGTGTCATGATGGCCCTTGGATATCCTGCAACACACAGGACTCCATCACTTGAAAGTAACACATGGGTATACTGGAGCAATCGTTTTAAAACTATTGCTGTGACGTTTGATGATAAAGGCATTGTAACAGCCATTCAGTAATAAAAACTTTTATAATATCCTCTCAGTGATACTTTTTAATCAATGAGAGGATATTTATTAACACCATGTTATACAGATAAATATGAAACTCCTGATTATACCAGGCAACAATTCCCTTTCTCATGGATTAAAAAGTATATTGATCCAGCAGAATCTTAATCTGTATGGTCATGAATCCCTGATCGCCATCTGCGCTGATAAAGCGGAGTTTTATAAAGAGTATAAAGCCTCATATCATGTTATACCTGATATACAGGAGGTTGACTGCTCAGCATATCCTACTATCAACTGGTTCAGGGATCGAGAGCATATCATCAGGTGCATTAATGCAGAAAATTCTCTTATCGAAAAATATAAACCTGACCGTGTTCTGGGGGTTTTCCGTTTTACACTGAAGGCGGCCTCATCAATCTGCAATATCCCATATGACTCTCTTGCCTGCGGTTGTATGCTCCCTCATATTTCAGGAGCCCTTGGCTTTCATAATGATGCAGATGATCCAGAAAATAACAGGGCTTTTATCAACATGTTTTTCAGGGCCTCAGGCATGAAGATGAACAGGGCATTATCCATGCTGGGAATTAAACCGGTAGATGATATCAGGGATATGCTTGTTGGTGAAAGGACATTTTTATGGGATTTCCCGGAGTTTATGCCCCTGCCCGAAAAAAAGGGTTTTATTCATGTAGGGCCTTTATCATGGAATAAAGGGAAATATAAAGATATGGATTTGAATCTTTCTGCTAACGATTCAAAACCTCTGGCAGTCATGGCCTTTGGAACCTGCAATGGCAACATCGCCCAAATGATCAGATTAAAAGATATACTTTGCAAAATAGGGTACAAGGTAATTGTAGCCGCAGGTGGTCAGGAAAAACTCTACTCATTATTCAAGAATGATTCAGATGTAAACAGTTATTTATTTGCACCCATTGATAAAATTCTCCCGCATGCCTCTCTGGTTGTATGCCATGGCGGGCAGATGACGATATTTGAAGCCCTGGCAAATGGGGTTCCAGTAGCGGTAATCCCTTTTCATCCTGAGCAGGCCCATAATGGCATATGTCTAGAAAGGATAGGGTGTGGTCGTATGCTGACACCTGTATGCCGTTTTGTTGGTAACCCTTCTGTGTATGAAGATGCCTTTGAAAAAAGCTGTAATGATAGCATAAAGGCAAAGATTATTGACTTTGTGGAAAACCCTGACACAATAAAAAATCTGAAAAGGTTTAAGGGTATCCTCTCAGGGTATAATGGTATTGAAACACTAACTGCTCATCTCGGTCAATAGAATGAAAACCGGTATTCTACTTATCCATGGTTTTTCAGGGTCATATAATGACTTTAAACCCCTTGCTGAACTACTTGTAAATATATATGGAGCCGACTCAGTAAAAAATATCTCGCTTCCTGGCCATATTGGAGGAGATGTATTTGAATTTGATGAAGAAAAATTCATTGAATACATCTCAATGGGGATATCTTCTTTCAGAAAACAAAACAGAAGAATCGCAATAATAGGGCATTCCACTGGTGGTAATCTGGCGCTATCTTTTATTCACAGAGATCATTATTTCCCTGACCTGCTGATACTTGCAGGAACCCCATATATTATTGACAGCAGCGCATATAATAGATGGATTGATCACAGAAAAGACAGGATAGAGATACCGTTTTCGAGTGTTGCTGGAATGGTTTCCATGATTAATCGGACTGCGAGGCAGAGTTATGATTGTTCGGACAAAAATCTAATTTTATTGACAGGCGAAAAGGATAAGCTTGTATTACCTTCAGATGCATTCTCATGGAAAACAAAATTTCACAATGCAAAAACACACCTTGTTATTGCACCGCAAGCAGGACATGACATATTCAATGGTTCTGTCAATTCATATTCAATTGATATTGTAATGCGTGCCATCGCAGATATATATGATAACTGTAATTATGATATTTCTAAACTTGTATCTGTAGAACCTGATGCACAGGAATTTATTCAGTCCAGCCCTTTTTCAAAAAAACACCTTAACATCAGCCCGGGAGTAAAAGTACTTACCGGATCACACACAGAGCTTAATCCTGCACCTGTAAATGATCCTCTTTTTGCAAATATTGAAATCACCACAAGGTGTAATTTCAGGTGTAAATACTGTGCAAGGGCTTTTATTAACAAAGAGGGTGCGGATATGGACATGGAGACCTATAAAAGAATCCTTGACCTGTTACCCCATGCATACAGGGTTACCCTTGTAGGTCTTGGTGAGCCGATATTACATCCCCGGATAACTGAGTTTATAGAAATTGCCAAATCATTGAAAAGAAGGGTAGGGCTTGTAACCAATGCCAGCCTGATGGATGGTATCATCTCAAAGGAGTTAATTTCAGCAGGCCTTGATTCAATCGCATTCAGTATTGATACTGTAAACCAGGATGCAGCCTCATCTGTCCGAAACGGGACAGATGTTGAAAAGATAATTATCAACATAAGGCGGTTTGTTGAGATAGCCGGTTCAGGTCGTCCAATAGCAAAGGCGGTATTTACTGCTTTATCAGCGGAAACCATTCCCTATTTTCATGAACTTATAAACACTGTATCCACCCTGGGTGTTGATATCATGATGCTGACGGATCTGAATTTTACACATAATTTAAAGGATGCCATTTGGCAAACTGCTGATAATGAACTGGTCAAGTATATCAGGAACGGTGTTAAAAATGCCTTTAAAAATAATCTTCCGGTTCTGTCGGTTCATGCCCTTGAGGAGTTCGGGTTGAGACAAAGGTACAAGGATTTTCTGTTGCTGCCTCCTGACCAGCTCTTCCACCGATCAGCTAGGCGGCAATACTGCCTTTCTCCCTGGCAGACCGTGCCTGTTGATGTTAATGGAAATATAACAATGTGCGACTGTCAGCCTGAAAACAGGGTTGGTAATATACTTACTGATCCATTTAATAAAATCTGGCGGGGTGACTTAATGGCAGCTTATCGTAAAAGAATGATAAGCGATGATCCTCCTGATGCATGCAGGATATGCCCGAGGTTTTAAGCCTTACGTTACTTTACATACACATACATGTTTTCTACTGTTGAATCAGGAATCACCCCTTTTATACTGAAAAGTTCGCTTATGGTTACAAATTGATAGCCCTTTTTAATGAGATAAGGTATCAGGGTATCGAGTGCAGCAGGTGTGGGGTGCGGTTTGGGCTGCACATCATGAAGCAGGATAATAACACCATCCCTTATACCCGGCTTCAATTTATCCATTATACGTTTAGTGGTATTGCCTCCTCCATTGGGCCAGTCGCCTGCTGCAAGACCGCTCATAAATGGGAGATCAACTGCATTGTACATGGCAGGGCTTGTTGAAAGGTTTGGCGGTCTGAAAAATAGGGGTGTTACACCTGCATATTTCTTAATAGCCGCAGTTGTATCGGATACAGATTTTTTCACCTCATCAGAAGATATGCCTGCCATGTCATCATATGCCCATGAATGGTTGCCTATCTCATGGCCTGCTTTTACCATGCGGTCAATAACAGTTTTTGTATCATCGTTCAAATTCTGGCCTACAACAAAGAATGTGGCCTTTACATGGTACTTTTCAAGTTTATCCAGTACCAGTGATGTAAGGTCAGGGTCAGTACTCGGCCCGTCATCAAAGGTTATGGCGCATAATTTATCAGGTTTATTGCCTATTACATGAGCACATGATAGGAAACAGATTAATACCAGTGCTAATAATGCAAGAACAAACATTCTGATCAATTTGATCTCCATTTGTTTAGTGAGGGATAGAATATCCTACCCAACATATACCTATGACCACCTTCGTCATTCCACGGCTTGACCGTGGAATCCAGTTGTTTTAAAAAAAGAAGGTGTTTTCCCTATTTCAATAGGACATAAAAAAGGTTTTCAGCATTGTAGGGGCAGGCCTGAGTGCCTGCCCGGTGATGAAGGTCCTCATTCCCAAATACCGGGCGGACACGTAGGTCCGCCCCTACAATTTACGCTTTAAAGGTTTAAACAAATATTCAAGCCCGTTCACCTTTATCTCATATACGCTTCTCAGCATATCACCAAGTTCACCTTCAGGGAGCCCCTTTCCCATAAACCAAACAAGATAGGTTTCGGGAAGGTCAATAAGCGACCTCCCCTTGTATTTTCCGAATGGCATCTTTGTCTCCACCATCTTAATAAGATATTGAGGATCAGGTTGAACATCGGTTGCCATTTATTATCTCTAGCCCCTTGTAAGGTGACGGTATTTGATCCTGTGGGGGTTAACAGCCGCCTCGCCAAGCCTCTCCTTTTTATCCTGCTCATACTCTGTATAGTTGCCGTCAAACCATACTGCCTTGCTGTCATTCTCAAATGCAAGTATATGTGTTGCAAGCCTGTCCAGAAACCACCTGTCATGGCTGATAATAATGGCACATCCACCAAAGTTTTCTATGGCCTCTTCAAGTGCCCTCAGTGTATTAACATCCAGGTCATTCGTGGGTTCGTCAAGAAGTAATACGTTCCCCCCTTCCTTCAGCATTCTTGCAAGGTGCACACGGTTTCTTTCACCGCCTGAAAGATTGCTGACCTTTTTCTGCTGGTCACTGCCTGAAAAATTAAACCTTGCCACATAGGCCCTGGAGTTTACCTCCCTGTCACCAAGCTGAATGGTGTCATGACCTTCAGATATAACCTCCCATATGTTTTTTTCAGGGGCAAGTGTGTCCCTTGTCTGATCCACATATGAAAGCTTTACTGTTTCACCAATCCTGAATTCACCTGATGTAACCTGCTCCTGACCTGTAATCATCCTGAAAAGTGTTGTTTTTCCAGCGCCATTCGGCCCGATTACCCCAACAATAGCGCCTGATGGCACAGAAAAGGTGAGGTTATCAATAAGGAGGTTGTCATCATAGGCCTTGCTTATGTTCTTTGCATCTATAACCACATTACCGAGCCTTGGTCCTGGCGGAATAAATATCTCAAGCTCCTTTTCTCTCTCCTTTGTCTCCTGATTAACCAGGCTGTCATATGCGGTTATACGCGCCTTTGCCTTGGCATGACGCCCTTTTGGAGACATTCTTATCCATTCAAGCTCCCTCTCAAGGGTCTTTCTTCTTTTACTTTCTCCCTTTTCCTCAAGTACAAGCCTCTTCTGTTTCTGTTCCAGCCATGAGGAGTAATTACCCTTCCACGGGATGCCTTCACCCCTGTCAAGCTCAAGTATCCAACCTGCCACATTATCCAGAAAATATCTGTCATGGGTTACTGCTATTACTGTCCCCTCGTATCTCTGCAAGTGCTGTTCAAGCCATGCAACTGTCTCTGCATCAAGGTGGTTGGTGGGTTCATCAAGAAGCAGTATATCAGGTTTTTTAAGAAGGAGCCTGCACAGTGCAACGCGGCGTCTTTCACCGCCTGAAAGCACCTTTATGGGTGTATCCCCTTCAGGGCAGCGAAGTGCATCCATTGCCATCTCTAAGCGTGAGTCTATGTCCCAGGCATCAAGTGCATCTATCTTTTCCTGTACCTTACCCTGTCTTTCAATCAGGTCATTCATCTCATCATCGGACATGGGCTCTGCAAATTTATCATTTATTTTGTTAAACTCCTTTAAGAGGTCAACCGCCTCCTGGAGCCCCTCTTCAACAACCGCTCTAACTGTCTTTGAGTCATCAAGATGTGGTTCCTGTTCAAGTAAACCAATAGTAAGGCCCGGTGATATGGTTGTTTCACCATTAAACTCCTTGTCCACACCTGCAAAAATCCTTAAGAGGCTGCTCTTTCCTGACCCGTTAAGTCCCAACACACCTATCTTTGCCCCGTAAAAATAGGAGATGGAGATATCCTTTAATACAGGTTTTTTGTCATAAAATTTACTCACCTTCATCATTGAATAGATGATTTTATTTGCTTCCTGGCTCATGTATATTTATTTCCTCCTTAATAAATGTTCTATATTTCTCCAGCTCCCCCTGCATGGATTTTATAATGGTTGTTAAAACTGCAACATCATCCAATAGGCCCAAAAAGGGTATAAAATCAGGGATAAAATCTGTAGGTATTACAAAATAGAGAAGGCCCCCTGCAATAATGCTCATGTTTACAGGATGCAGCTTATAATCGCCTTTTAAGGAATCCCTTGTCATACGATAAAGGTCCTTCACATCCTTCATGATGTTTTTTATAGCACCGGATGATCTCCTGATTTTATCACTAAAGATATCATCATTAACATACTGCCCAAAATCCTTTTCACCTGAATATCGCAGAATCCTGTCATAATGAACCCGCTGCTTTTGATCAGACAAAACACCATAGGCAATATTAAGGGTCTTTGTCATCTCTTCCGCCTGATCCCTGCGGTCAGGGTTTTTATCAGGGTGCCATTCCATGAGCTTTTGCCTGTATGCACTTTTTATCTCATCCGGTTCGGTTTTTTGATCTATTTCAAACAGTTCGTAATAGTTCATAATTATTAAGTAAACTTAAGATTAATAACTGGATTTTTATCCGCTGGAAACACCAAATTTCAGGCTGGAGCTTATTTTAATTTGGCTTTCATGTCCACAAAATTCAGGGTGTATTTACTGCAAAGTAAATAAAATTTCCAGCCGTTTGAAGGATATAAACCGCGAACCACACGAACGACACGAAAAAAGACTTTTTAATTACTAAAGCTTTCGCGCAGTTTGCGCTTTTCGCGGTTAAAAAAAATCAATCCATGAACCCTTTTATTTTTTACTGTAATGCCCACCCATGCAGAAGAGATGTATGACCCTGATGTTTTCGGTGAATAAGGTGCAGGTGTATTGAATGTGAAGATGGAGGATTAAAAAAGAGGTCAGAAGACAGAAATCAGAATTCAGAAGCCAGAAGGAAGAGAGTAAATAGAAAATAGGAAATAGGAAATAGTGAAAAATCGACGCGAAGCATCAAAGAACTACGTTCTCACGGAGACGGTTGGAAAGAGGAGTTATGCATTACCATATTGTTTCGACATATGGATAACTGATTATTTTATCATCCTTTGTGACTAGTGCAGCACCGAGCGTAATTGCAGTTGAAATAATGATCCTGTCGGCAGGATCTTTATGCAGAGGTTCAGGTAATGAAACTGATTTTACTGCTATGCGGTTGTCTATTGGTATAAATGATACAAAAGGAAGTCTCTCCGATGCAGCCATCCATTCATCAAAATCGATTGATAACTCCAGTCTTTTATTAGAATGGAGAAGAGCTGCTTCCCAGGCACTGATTGACGAAATACAAATATTTTTCCCTTTTACTGCTTTGTTGATTGCTTTCTTTGCAGGGCTTGATAATTTTTCAGGATTACTGATCCACCATATCCACACATGAGTATCAAGGACTATCATTTCATGGCTTCCCAGTCTTTTTCAGCAATTGGTTTGAGGGGATCTATATATTTAATAACTGTGTTTCTAAGTGAATTTAATGTTTCCATAGGGTCATTATTATAAGGAACAATTTTTAACTTAGGTTTACCATGATCGGTTATAATCAATTCCTTACCTGTATCTTCTATCTGCCTGAAGTATTTTAAGGCATTTGGTTTGAATCTTGATTTTGATACTGCATTTTCCAATTTTTATTCCTTTTATCTTTCATATGAATGTGGTCATTATATCATGGTCATTTTATGAGTCAAGATATGATCAGGCAAGAAGGTGAAGTATTGCCTGCCCATGCAGAAGAGATGTATGACCCTAATGTTTTCGGTAAATCAGGTACGGGTATCCTTAATGTGAAGATGGAGGATTAATAAAGAGGTCAGGAGTCAGAATTCAGAAGCCAGAAGGAAGAGAGGAAATAGAAAATAGGAAATAGACGCGGAGCGTCCAATGGTTACGTTCCCACGGAGACCGTAGTAACCAGAAAAACTTATAAACAAAAGCGTAGAAGGGGCGAATAATTATTCGCCCCTTCAATTTATTTGTACACCGGGCCGATCCAGCCATCGCCTATGCCATAGGGCATTGCTGATCCAAGACCCCATATGCCGATGATCTTCCCCTTCCTGGTATGAAATATCTCAGAAACAGGCATACTGTTCGGGGTATTAAAGTATGTTGGCTGCGTTGTTCCATCAGGCATCTCAACCGAGGCTAGCCCCCGGTGATTAAAGCAATAGATTCCCCATGTAATGCCCTTTTCTTCATCCACTACAGGTGTTCTGCGTGGAGTGACACTGTAGATGGTCTTAAGCATCGGTGATATCTTGCCGTTCCTGCACTTGGAGCTTGAGGGCATTCCCGGTGGTGGTTTAGGCGCTCCGGGGAAGGTACCTGCTGTAACCATACCGTTTTCAAGACGGTAACATTCATCAGCAAATGGTACATCCTTGTCATCCAGTATTTTGAGTGCATTAAAATAGAGTTCAGGAATGTTTGCCATCTCATCACGTGAAACACGATCAGATGGGGCAAGGAATTCTGTAAAAGGCTTTTCTGTCAATTTGAAATTGGCAATGTTCTTTTGATCGATATCTCTTATTACAATAGATTCAGCCTCTGTAATCTGGCGGTTTATCACCTTGAGCCTTAAAGATAAGATCACAGGTTTGTTATGCTCCTTAACGCCGCCCACCCATGCAACCTGGCCTGTCTTAAGGTCACAGATATATATCTTGAAATCACCCATGCCGGATGCTGTGAACCAGAGTCCTTCAGTGAGCGGCAGTTTTATAGTGTTTTCAGTAAAGATTACATTATCAGCAAATGGGGCCTTTGAGGCATCATGAGCTACCATAGCAGCCAGGTACTGATCGGCTATGCCTTCAAGACATGCACGGTCGCATTCATTTGCGTGGCTGATGCTTCTTATTGATATGCTCAGTATGGTTATTAAGAGTACTACCCACAGTTTTTTCATATTATTTACTCTCCTCTTTTTTCCAATTTGACTCCATTGTAAGCGGTTTGCCTGTAACAGGATTCATATAATGAAATGGCACAATGGATGTATTTGGCCATGTAGCCGGTGGAGATTCCATGGGTGCATCGGGCCCTACCGGGTTTTCCGGATAGAGTTTTTTTGGCGCAGTGCTGTCATAAATCATTTTAGACTTTCCCCAGCCTGATTCATAGTCGGCATGCCAGAGCGGGTTATAATTGAGTATCTGGATCTTCCAGACGCCATTTTCTTTTACATAGCTGTTCTCGTAAATACCTCCTTCCCACCATACCATAGGAGTATCTCCTTTCGCTATGGCAGCCTTGGCCGATGGGGAAGATTCATGAGAGCCGGCCTGCATGAGACATCGGAACCTTGCTTTTGCTGTCTGGCGATCAGGCGCAACATGGATCACGTCCTGCATCTGGGGATGATCCAGGAGAAAACCATAAACAGGCCCTGGCTTGCCTCCGGTAAATCCCTGAAGGAAATTCCCAACATAGAGACGGCGTACACCCTGTTCCTTGCCTCGAAAAATGCCTCCGAAAAAATGTACCTCTCCATTTTCGGCAAACAGGTCCACCACATCCTCATACAAGCACTTGTCGATGTAGTATCCGTATGCATAGTGCAGGTTCCTGATTGCCTGGGTGTCTTCGAGGATTCCCATCCTGTTGTCCATTTCATTCAGCTTCTTTTCCAGCTCAGTGTTGGCGCTGTTTACTTGTGCCAGTTTCTCCTCGAGACCTGTATTAGGGTTTGTGCAGGAGGAGCCAATAATAAACAATAGTGAAAAGACAATCATCACACCTAATACGAAAAACCGCTTATTAGACCTTGAATCTCTGATAATGTGGCTTAATGTTTCCTGATTTTTTCTTGTACTCATTTTAACCCTCCTTTAATAAGTGTTCTATTTTTAATACATTTCTTAAATTCAATGCCATATGACACACATTGTTATAGCAAACCACGGAGTACACGGAGTTCACGGAGATTGAGATTAAAATTGCTTCTCTGTGTCCTCCGTATTCTCTGTGTGAAAATAAATGTTATCGTATTTATACCCATATATGCTTAGCCAAAGTCCGAATATTCTACCATCCGTGCTTCATGCCATAAGGCGCTGAATAGAAGACCGTGTAAATCCGGTGTATCTCACCATTGATGATCTTGAAGAGCCCTCCGCCAAAAAGGGTTGTGGGGCTCAACTGACCTATATCACGTGTCTTTGTGTAATAAAATACTGATTGAAGGGTGGTTAGGGTTGATAAGATGAAAAACAGGAAATGAACAATGATCATAAGAGAGGTTTTTTTTGTTTTCATACTCTAACTCCTATTAGAATTGGTAAGTAAAACCAAAAAATACCATGCTGCATGAACATTAGCCGGAAATAAGAGGATGATCTCAAGGGTTGAGTGTCAATAAGTTATCTCAATATCCCAGGTTGCGGATGCCAGTCTATTAAGACAAACTTAAACACTCAGGAAACAATGAATAGGATTTTTTATAAATGAGCTTGTTCAATAGGACGAACTATAGGGAAATGGATTTTTATAGTCAAGAGATTTAAAAAGAATTTTATTTACATAAGGCTTGAGATTTTTCCAGGCTAAAGCGGCTGTTAAACAGTCGAGATTTGCCGGTTTTTCCTTGCTTTTTTACCATATAAATCTTAAATCTGGTTCATTGTTGCTATTCTGTCATTATTATTTACTGCAAAACAGACATTCCAAAAAAGACTGTAGAAACGAGTAAAAAGGAGGGTATTATGAAAAAGGTACTGGGTTTTATTTTTGTAATAATGTGTGTGTCTTCTTTCTCTGTATCTCTTTTTGCTGAAACTGAATGTGATAGGGCGTGTCTGGAGGGTATTGCAGATAAATACCTCGCAGCCATGGTGGCCCATGATGCATCAAAGGCCCCTCTGGCAAAAGATTTAGTTTTTACAGAGAATACTGTAAAGCTTCCTCCTACAGAAGGACTCTGGTTTACCGCTTCAGGCCTAGGCGATTTCAGGTTTTATGCCTGTGATACACAGGAAGGGCAGGTGGCATGGACAGGCATTGCAAAAGAGCATGATAAACCGGTGTTGTTATCTGTCAGGCTCAAGGTAGTAGACAGGTTGATCACAGAGGCCGAATCTATAGTTGTCCGCGATGTTGATGAAAAAAACCTGGGTAATCTGAAAAATGTCCCTCCGGGTTTTGATGAAATGCTGGTGCCAGCAGAGAGGATATCCCGTGAAAAGATGCTCGCCATGTCCGATATATATTTCAAGGCCATGGATACGCTTGATGCAAGTTCAATCCCATGGGATACTGATGGCTACAGGGTAGAAAATGGAATGGTTACATGCGGCAAGATACCCGGCATGGGGCCACCTCCGCCCGGATTACCCTCTGCTGCATCATGCATTGAGCCTGACGGCAAGATTCCTCCATCACTCAAGTCAATATATAGTGTGCTCCCGCGCCGCACACCATTAGTCGATGTTGAAAAGGGTATTACATGGGGCCTGTATTGCTTTAATCATCGTGGGTATGATGTTATTAAGATGCCTGACGGCACAACACATCCAAGTTTTGCAAAGACCCCCAGTTCAATGCCTTTCGCTGATATGTTCAAGATAAAGAATGGCAAGCTGAGGGGCATTTTTGCGTTTGGGGTTATGCTGCCATATGGTATAGGAGATGGTTGGTCTCCTTCCATATTCAAATAGTGTCCATCCAGAAAGTGGCAAATTATGTATGGGGATGTCAGTCCCACCCAGGGCGCATGGGCGTCAAGCTAAGGCGAAAAGCAAAAGCCTAAAGCAATAGCTCACACAGAGGCGCAAAGAACACTAAGAAAATCAAATGCTTTTTAAATAATATTTTATTTGTTTTTTAACTTTGTGAGCTTTGTGACTTTGTGTGAAAAATGATTTTCCGTCTTGATTTATCAATTTAATGCATGTTGACAATTAAACATCGTTAATCTAAACTAAGTGGACTAAGCAACAATACATGAGGTTTTTATCATGAAAAATCTAAACATACACGAGGCAAAAACAAAGTTATCAGCGCTTATCATGGAAATTGAAAATAAAGGCGAGACATTTCTTATCTGCCGAAATGGAAAACCTGTTGCTGAACTTGTTCCCCATAAAAAACCGGATCGTCTGGCATATCATCCCAAGATGGGAAAAATAAAAATCAAATATGATCCTGTTGAAGACCTTTCTAAAGAAGAATGGGGAGATATAGAATAATGATCCTTGATACATGCGGTCTTCTCTGGCTGGTTCATGATCAAAATAAAATGAGTCATAAAGCCCTTGAAATAATAAAAAATTCACCAGTTTTATACATCTCGGCAATTAGTTCATTTGAGATAGGATTAAAATATAAGGCCGGTAAACTACTTTTACCTGCCCCGCCAAAAGAATGGTTTCAAGAAATTATTAAACATCACGATATTTCAATCATTAATCTTGATAAAGATATTTGCCTGAAAGCAACAGAATTACCCGATATTCACAGGGATCCATGCGATAGATTTATTATTGCCACAGCATTGATCAAAAAAATGGCTGTTATTACGGCAGACACACGTTTTCAAGAATATGGAGTAACAGTTTATATTTAATAGGAGATAGGGGGGGAGATTATGAAAAAAAATTATTTGGTAGGATTATTTGTTGTACTCATATCCATTTCGTTTTCGTGCTCAAGAGGCTCAAATGACGCTTCAAACGGCCTTAATGTAATGGGCCCGGTTCAGGTAACATCCGAGTCATACCCATTTAATGGGGCTGATCACACAGTTGTGCCCCAGAATATTGCCTTTTCAGGTTACATAGAAGAAGAATACTTTGTCAGCGGAAAGGCAAATGTCTATGATTATGACACAGCCGGAAAGGTTATTGTTAAACATGCTGATGCCCCCTATACTACAAGGATTCTTGTAAGACGTCCTGCTGATACATCACGATTTAGCGGTAATGTGGTTCTTGAGTTAAATAATCCAACCAAAATGTTTGATATGGATCTTCAATGGATGTTTTGCAGGGATTTCTTTATAGAGAATGGCGATATATGGGTTGGTATTACAGTAAAACCCATTGCGCTTAAGGCACTTCAGAAATTCAATCCTGATCGTTATAAATCATTATCAATGGATAATCCTGCCCCTCCTGACGAGAGATGTGAGATAAAACCTTCAACTTTAAATGATACTGCAAAAGAGACAGAAAACGGCCTTGCCTGGGATATAGTAAGTCAGATAGGTAAACTGCTTAAGGGCAGGGAGGATTCAAACCCTTTAAAAGGGTATGATGTGAAATACCTTATTGCCACAGGCTATTCACAGACAGGGGGTTACCTTACAACATATATTAATCTTATTCATCCGCTTGATACTGCTAAAATGGCTGATGGCAGGCCGATATTTGACGGCTACATGATAGGTGATGGTGATGCATTTATGGTGCCTATAAACCAGTGTGTTGATGCCCTGCCTCCTGGCGAAACCAACGTGACAATTAAGCCAAGCGGAGTGCCTGTTATTAGCGTTGTAACCCAGGGGGTGCTAAATTCCACGATCATTGCCAGACGGCCTGACAGTGATGATCCGGTTGACAGATTCAGGCGGTATGAAATACCGGGTGCTGCCCATGTTAATAAAAAAAGCATGGATAACTCACCAAATTCGGCAGATTCCGCAAAGGCAGGGGTGCCTGATTTAGTGTCAAAATGCGAAGGGGTTGATCAATATGGGGTAACCGATTTCCCCATTGAGTTCTTCATGAACAGCGCATATCAGAATCTTTACTCATGGATCAGAACTGGCACTCTACCGCCAAAGGCAGAGCCTATTGTGACTGAAAAGGCCCCTGAAAAAAATGGGATAACAATAAAGCTTGATGAACATGAAAATGCCCTTGGTGGTGTAAGACATCCATATGTTGAAGCGCCTGTGGCAACATATTTCGGAAATAGTAAGGCCCTGGATGAGGCTAGTGGATTTTTCTGTTCCCTCGCAGGGTATAGGGTGCCCTTTGATGCTGAAAAGATAAAGGCTTTATACCCGGCTAAGGAGGATTACCTTAAAAAGGTATATGATGTTACAGATAAGCTGGTTGCTGGGAGACTGTTAACAGAATCAGATGGGGAGAGGATAAAAACAGCAGCCAAGGATGTTAATGCTTGGTAATGGTGTTATGCGGAAGTAGTTACAGTATAATGCTAAAACATAAATATTTTTTCACCACGGAGAGCACGGAGAACACGGGGTAACATTTTAAAAGATAAAGTCTCCGTGCTCTTGTATAGTTGAAGTGACAAATTAAAATTGAACCGCAAAGACGCAAAGGGCGCTAAGAAAAACAAAATTTATTTATTGATATATAATAGAAAACTTTTCTCCGTGCTCTCCGTGTCCTTCGTGGTTTTTATCTGCATTTTCTTTATCTAACTGAAATTGTAAATGGAGACTTTTTAAATATGCCCCGGATTCTTAAAATTATAATTCTATTAGTTTTGCTTATTTGTACTAATTCCTATGCTGAACTCGCACTCAAAGAGGTTCGAACTGCATCAAAGGATGTGCTTGCCCTCTTATTTACAAGCGATATTATTGATATCAATGAAGCGGATATCACCAATCCTGCGGTCTGGAAGATCAATGGTGAGCCTGCAAAAGGGATATATAAGTATGTTATGCAGGCTGATCCATGTGATCATCATATCTATCTTGAGACTAATAACCTTAAAAAAGGGAAAAAATACTTTGTGCAGTCTCCTTATGGAAACACCGAATTTGTATACAACCCGGCGAATATCCTGTGTGAGTCTATAAAGATAAACCAGGCAGGTTACAATGCCCTGTCAAAAACAAGATACGCTAACTTTGCAATATGGCTGGGCACAGGAGGAAGCCGCAGGATACATGGGTTTTTACCAGGCTATAAAGTCATCAATATATCATCAGGAAAAAAAATAAAAAAAGGCCGGTTAAAGAAGATTGGGAAGGATGAATCTTCCGGTGATTTTGTCTACCGCATTGATCTCTCCAAAGTACCTGAGGGCGGACCATATAAAATAGTTGTGGATGGATATGGTGCTTCATATCCATTCGGGGTGGGGGGTGAGTTCTCAAAACGCGCTGCCTATCTACTTTTCAGGGCTCAGTATTTGCAGCGCTGCGGGTGCCCTATTAAAAACCCTGATATACGTGAAAAACCATGTCATACCATTATCTATGATGTTGACGGCCCAATAGGCGAGGCAAATATCGAGGTTAAAGGTGATGAAAGGCAGTTCCGTGTATATGGCGGTTACCATGATGCAGGTGATGCTGACAGAAGGGCGTATCATATATCAAACCCGATAATAAATTTGATGATATATGAGGCCTTTCCTGAATATTTTTATGATAACCAGTATGACATCCCCGGAGAATTCGATGCAGAATTCAATATAAAGAGCTATAGGAATAATATCCCGGATATCATCGATGAGGCTGAATGGGGGGCGCTCCCATGGGAATATCTGCAGAATGAGGATGGCAGTGTTCACTTTGGCACAGAGACAAAGGGATACCCTGAGCCGTTTGCTGCTCCAATGGACAGGGATACCAAGAAATATGGGACTGTAGCCATAGATAACAGGGCCACCAGCACATGCGCAGGGCTCTTTATGCATCTTGCAAGGATCATAAAGCCATATGACAAAGAACGATCTGATCAACTGGTTGATCGCGCTGAAAGGGCTTTCATTTTTAGTGAAAAGGATATGGCTGCCCCTGAAAGGCTCTATTATTATATCCAGAAATATCTGCTTACAGGCAGTGGTGAGGCACATCAAAAGGTAAAAGAGCTTTACAAGGCTGCTGAATCTCTTAAAAAGAACCTGTATGCCACACCCGGTTATTCACTTAATGATGCGGGCTTTGACAACCCGGCCTATATCTTTTCCTACATTGTTGCTAAGGATGTCCCTGTTGATACTGTAATAGTTGAATACTTCAAAAGCGCTATTAAAGAGGCTGCCGACAGCAATATTGAAGAATTAAAAAAACATGCATACCCTGTTGGCAATGATTCAAAGACAGGTGGCTGGGGGCACAACGTAAGGCAGCCACTCTATGCATGTGCACCCATGCTTTATTATCGTCTCAGCGGGGATCAGAAATATCTGGATGCTGCATCAGAACTCATGGATTACAAGCTGGGGCTTAATCCACTTAATATCTCCTATGTGACAGGGCTTGGTTTTAACCGGGTGCATAACCCCCATGACCGTGAAAGTGCCTATACCATATCAAAAGGGTGGGGGCCAAAGCCAGGTATCACTGTATTTGGTCCGGGCATACCGGGGTGGAGTGGTGGAAACGCAAAGGTGCTTCCTGCAGTAAAAGAACTGGTAAGTGAACGCCTTTATGTGGATGACAGGGAGTTAATATCATTCAATGAGTTTACCATCTTTGAGACAATGACCCATGATGCCCTTTATACAGTGCTTGCGAATGGAGGGAAGTGGGATGGGGAGGATCCATTTAAATAAAGAAAAAATGGGTTCGAGCCTGTAGGGGCAGGCCTGTGTGCCTGCCCGTGGTGCCGGTTCACACACCCAAATACCGGGCGGACACGCAGGTCCGCCCCTACGATGGCGCAGCAAGCAGGCGCCCCTATAACCTTCAATGAAATTCAGATCAAAATGTCTTTTCTTTGTTTTTCATTGGAAGTTGAACATTGGACGTTCGATGTTGGACGTTCATCTTTTCCGCTCGAATCCTTGGCCCCTTGAATCCTAGACCCCTGCCTTTCTACGCCTTATTCTCGATAAACACCTCAATAAGCCTGGGATGATTATTCTTAACCGCATCCTTAAGGGCCTTTTCAAGATCATCCGGCTCTTTAACCTGTGCACCTTTGACACCCATTGCTTCTGCAAGCCCTTTAAAATTAATGACAGGTTCATCAATATCCATACCTGCATGTTTTTCAGTAAGTACATAATCGCCCAGCACATGTCTTCTTACCAGTTTCACCTGCCGGTAGACCCCGTTATTGGTAATCACAAATGTTACAGGGATATTGTACCTTGCAGCAGTCCATAAACTTTGCATGCCCCATGCAGCGCTGCCGTCACCGCACACGGCTATGATCTTTTTATCCGGTGCGCCAAGGGCTGCACCCATTGCACCGGGAAGACCCCAGCCTATGCTTCCGCCCTTGCGTGCTCGAATAAATTGACCGGCATTTTTAAGGTCAACAACCTGCCTGAGCATCTGGGAAGATGACCAGCAGTCATCAACTATTACTGTATTTTCACCAGTGAGATTATCTATCTCCTTCATGAGCCTTGATACCGCAATCGGTGTGTTGTTTTGTTCGGCCTCAACCTGTTTTTTGAGAATATTGGTTTTTTCAGATTTCTGTTTTTCTATTTCCTGTTTTCTCTTTTCTATTTTCCTGATTATCTCTTCAGGAAGACAATTTTCAAGGGCGCTGTTAAGTTCCGTTAATACAGCTTTGATATCCCCCTGCATGCCGCAGTCGGTTGCCATGTTCTTCCCCAGTTCCCACGGGTTTTCATCAATATGCATAACCCTGATATTTTGCGGCAGTATATCTTCAGGGTTATAAAAACTGGGGCTAAAGATTGAACAGCCTATTCCAATCAGCAAATCAGCATCCTTAAGGGTCTCTCTTGTATTTGGCATAGAAGGGTCAAGGTCACCCATATAGAGTGGATGCCTTACAGGAAAATTCACATCTGACATCCAGGCCTGATAGACCATTGAACCGGTCAGCTCTGCAAATCTTACAACCTCGTCAAGGGCATTACACCTTGTGACGCCGCTTTCTACCATGATAACAGGATGACTGGCCGTTTTAATAAGATCAACAGCCTGCTCAATGGCCCTGCTGTCCGCACCTGTTTCTGAATATATGGAACTCTTTTTTACCCCTTTGAAATCTATCTCCTGATTCATAATGTTCTGGGGCAGGGATACAAGCACCGGCCCCTTTGGGTGCTGTAATGCCATCTTGAATGCACGCTGCATAATCATGGGGATCTCTTCAGCATGATGGATTTCAGTACACCACTTGGTAAATATCTTGCCCATGCCCACAATATCGCCTGTAAGGTGGGGATCCTGCTGCAGGAGGCGTGTATCCTGCTGACCGGCAGTAATAACAAGGGGCACCCCTCCTGCCTGCGCATTATAAAGCATGGCAAGCGCGCCTGCCACGCCCGGCCCTGTATGGAGGTTTAAAAATCCTGGTTTACCTGTGACCCTTGCATAGCCTTCTGCCATACCGGCTGATACCAGTTCGTTTAGCCCAAGTATATATTTTATGCCTGTGGTTTTTTCCAGCGCATCCATGAACAGCACCTCTGTTGCCCCTGGTATGCCAAAGACATATTCAACCCCTTCACTTTTTAATACCTCTATTAATGCCTCTGCACCTTTGATTTTTGGCATCTATATTCTCCTTTAAATTTTTATCATTCTCTATTAATTTGGGGTTAATATATAAACAATCGTTTTCGCTTTCAAATAATTTCTAAAACAATGATAAAAATTACTTTCATAATCAATCATATCAGGCGTCTATCAATGAAAAAATCGTAGAGACAAGGCATGCCTTGTCTCTAAAGGTGTAGAAATAATAACAACATTCAGGACAACATCATCACTTGATAGAAAAAATCATATGTTTTATAGTGGGACAATATTTATCATTTATTCTAAGGAGGAAATCCAATGTCAGATATCAGTGAATATAATCGTTATGGCGAGGAGCTGGAGAGAAAGTTTGCGCTTCGTACCTCCCCGATTGCTGTAAAGATGCTTAAACCGGAAGATACGATACCTTCCGGGGCAATCAGGCCATCAATAGAACTGGGGCACCCTATTGCACAGTGTCAGGCATTTGCATTATCACGAAGAGATAACAAGACCATTGCAATGCTGAAGGAGGATAATAACTGCTTTGCCCCATTAATAGCCTATGGGCATGTGGAGAGGCCTGATGACCCGCAATACAGACTTTTTATGAGGTTTCCTGCCTTTGAAATGGGCAAATATAAGGGGATTGTCTCAGCACCCTTGAAGAGCGCCAACTTTGAACCGGATGTTATTATCATCTATTCAAACAGCGCGCAGATGAGGGGGCTTATCATGCCTCTCCATTTTATGCAAAAGGAGGATGATGTTGTATACCACTTTTTCCCTCCTGTTTGCTCATATCTTCTGGTACCGGTAATGCAGAATCAGAAATACATGGTTGCACTCCCTGACCCTGGGGAGCACATGAGAGCGCTTTCGGGTGAAGATGAGATTATTATTTCCATTCCAGGTTCAAGGCTTAAGGAGCTTGTAGAGGGGCAGAAACAGACAGAGGCGTATAAGCAGGGTTACAGGGATATTAATTATATGATGAACTATAACTTTCCGCTCCCGCCGCTGTATCAGGATCTGTTTAAGAGGTGGGGGATGGGGGATAAAAGCTAGGTGCAGGGCGCAAGGCGCAGGGAAAGATTGGGCTCAGGGCGCAAGGAAAGGCTGGGCGCAGGGCACAGGGCTCAAGGCGCAAGGAAAAGACGTTTAAAGATTTACCTTGTGCCCTGTGCCTTGCGCCTGTACTTAACAACTTTTTTTATCCATTTAAACGGTTTTAACATGACTAAATCACAAATGAAATCGACTTCCTTCCTTCCCGATTATTCCGGTAACAGTATCGTTAACCTGATGAGTTCCATACGGGCTATTTATGGAAATGATCATCTTTATCCCCTGCTTGATGGGTTTGATATCGGGCCTTTTAAAGATAAGAATATTGTCTTTATCGTTATTGATGCCCTTGGCTATAATTTGTTGATGGAATATGGTGATGATACATTTCTAAAAAAGCACACCATACGAAAAATGACATCAGTTTTTCCATCAAGCACTGCCTCTGCATATATCAGCCTTATAACCGGGGTTGCGCCGCAACAGCATGGACTTATCGGGTGGTTTATGTATTTAAGGGAGACAGGTATCATTACAAGCATTCTCCCCTTTATCACAAAGGCGGGTGGTATCCCACTTCGCAATATTCCCTTCACAGATATCTTTGACCAGGATACTGCTTTTACGGGCTTAGATGCGGCCTCATACTCGATTATCCATAAGAGCTATGCAAACTCACAATGCTCTGCCTCCATAACAAAAGGCTCAAAGAAAAAGGCATATTCAGATATTAAGGGGTTTTTCAGTAATATAGAAAATATCCTTGATTCAGGCGATAACAGGAAATTTATATTTGCATACTGGGATCAGATTGACAAAATCGCCCATGAAAAAGGCATTAAGAGCAATGAAACCCTTGATGAGCTGAAAAAGATAGACACTGAAATCTCAAAGCTTGCCCTGTTACTGAATAAGTATAATGCCTCACTTATTGTTACCTCTGATCATGGGATGGTAGATTCATCAGAAAGGAATACGATAAGGCTCTCTGATCACCCTATCCTCAACGATACCCTTACACTCCCTCTTACAGGAGACCCGAGGGTTGCATACTGTTATGTAAAATCTCATATGGAGATGGAGTTTGAGCAATATATTGCGAAAAATCTTGAGGATTGCTGCCATATCTATAAAAGCCGTGACATTATTGAAAAGGGTTTTTTCGGTCTTTATGAACCAAACAGGAAGCTGTATCAGAGGACAGGTGATTATACCCTTGTCATGAAGAAAAATTATATGATACGTGAGGCGCTCTCAGGCGAAAAAAACAAGGAGCTCATCGGGATACACGGGGGTTTGACAGAGGATGAGATGTTTAGCCCTCTTATTGTAATATAGAATCGTTTCTTTACCACAGGTATCTTTAGTGTTATTATTTATAAAAATCATAAATGGAGGTAATCATGCTTGAAGAGATAAAAAAAGGTCTGCTCTCAGGGCTTGGCGCTGTGTTTCTTACAAAGGAAAAGATAGAAAGGATCACGCGCACAATGGTTGACGAGGCAAAGATCAGCAAAGAGGATGCCCATAACCTGAAGGAAGAGCTCTATAAAACAGGCGAACGCGAATGGTCTGAGCTGGAAGAGATGTTTTCAGGCATCATAAAGAAGATCATGCAGGGGCTTGATCTGTGCAGCAGGAAAGAGATGGCTGAGTTACAGAAAAGGGTTGAGGAGCTTGAAAAACGCAATGGGGCAGGGGTTTAATTGAACATCGATTATCAAATACAGGTGAACTGAGAGTGCATTTTCGTACTATCGCAAGACTGGGCAGGTTCAAAGAGGTAATTGTCACCCTGCTGAAATACGGGTTTGAAGACCTTGTGCAGAGGCTTGAATTTCCTGGCATAGAGCTCCTTAAAAAGGCAAGCAAAGTGGGCAGGGATGTCGGGACCTATGTCAGGATCAGACATATCCTTGAGGACTTAGGGCCTACATTTATCAAAATAGGGCAGATCATGAGCCTTCGCCCTGATCTGCTTCCACCCGGTCTTGTAAAGGAACTCAGCAAACTCCAGGATCATGCTGCCTTTGTTGATAATGGATTGATATCCGGGATACTTGAAAAGAGCATGGGCGGCAGTATTGATCAATTCTTTTCAGATTTTGACCAGACGCCATTTGCCGCAGCATCCCTTTGCCAGGTTCACAGGGCAGTCTTAAAAAAAGAGGGTTTTACTGTAGCTGTAAAGGTACAGAGACCAGGGATCAGAAAACTGATGGAGGTCGACCTTGATATACTTAAGGCAATAGCCGACCGCCTTCATGAACGTTCAACAGAACTCAAGATATATGATCTTCCGAATCTATTCAGGGTAACAAAACGCAACCTGATAAAAGAGCTCGATTTTACCAGAGAGGCACGAAACATGAAAATCGCAAGGGCATATAAGCCTGATATTTATGTG
Source organism: Deltaproteobacteria bacterium (assembly GCA_016931115.1). GTDB lineage: Bacteria > Desulfobacterota > DSM-4660 > Desulfatiglandales > HGW-15 > JAAZBV01. The sequence goes on from JAFGFM010000094.1 coordinate 60,510, forward strand.
CCTGAGGTATATCTGGATTACTGCTCTGAAAGGGTTATGGTCTCGGAATATATTGAGGGGATAAAACTGAGCGAATCGGCTGATGGGATTACTGATCCTCATTCTATTGCAAAGCAGGGGCTTAACACCGCAATAAAGCAGATACTGGAAGATGGCTATTTTCATGCGGACCCTCATCCCGGAAATATCATATATTCGGCTGAAAAGGGGCTGTGCCTTATAGACTGGGGCATGGTGGGGAGGCTCTCTGAAAGGGATCGTTATGAGCTTATTGACCTCATCAGGGCTATTGTAGAAAAGGACAGCAGCCTCTTAATGGAGACCCTGTTAAGGATCACTATCAAGGAAAGGGATGTGGATGACAGGGCGCTTGAGAGGGAGTTATCTGAGGTGCTGGATCTCTTCTTTTCCGGGCAGATCAAAGACCTTAATATAGGGCATCTGCTCCTTGCCATTATTGATCTCTTAAGGGAATACAGGCTTAAGCTCCCGCCTGACCTTGTGATAATGATCAAGGCCCTTGTCACTGCTGAAGGCACTGCAAGGCAGATATACCCTGCCCTTAATGTGCTTACTGAGGCGGAGACATATATTAAAAAAATTGCATCCAAACGCTACAGGTCAGAGATACTGTGGCACAGTATAAAAAGGGCTTTCTTTAAATTTTTAGCCATACAAAAGGATATCCCTGTAAGGATACTGAGGATAGCTGACAAGATTGAACGTGATGAACTTGCTATACGCTTCAGGCATGAAAACCTTGAGAGCGTCAATCATACCCTTGAAAATATCTCAAACCGCGTGGCATTCAGCGTTATCATAGCCGCCCTTATCATAGGTTCATCCATGATAATAACAACCGGGATAGGGCCTTTTATTTTTGGCTTCCCGGCGCTCGGGATAATAGGCTATCTTATATCCAGCCTGCTCGGGTTATGGCTTATTGTCATCATTATAAGGACAAAAAAATATTAGCTTTTTCTCCTTGTAAACATGTTGTAGACAACCGGAAGCACATACATTGTAAGGATACCTGATACAAATATTCCCCCAACAGATGCAGCACCGCATGCCTGTCTCATTTCTGCACCTATCCCTGACCCTGCTGCAAGCGGCATCATACCCAGCACAGCTGCGAGTGTAATCATGGCAATGGGCCTGAACCTGTCACATGCTGCCCTTACCATTGCCTGGTGCCTTGGCACCCCCTCCTTAACCAGCACATTAAGCCGGTCCATTATCAGGATCGCATTATTTACAACAATGCCTATGAGCATGACTCCCCCCATAAGGGCAAAGAGTTCGATGCTTTTACCTGCTGCAAAAAGACCATAAAAGATACCTATCAAAGCCAGAGGAACTGTCACAAGTATAATAAATGGCTGTTTAAAAGACTCCATGATTGCGGCCAGTGTGAGAAAAACAAGTATCATTGCAATCATTGCCGCCTCGGCTATTTCGGTCTGTGCCTCTGCCATTACCTCGTACATGCCTGAAAAGGAAAAGCTGTAGCCGGGCATTAACCCGCTTTTTTCATTCAGGGCCTCTGTGATCATGCTGACTGCATTGCCCAGGGGCATCCCCTCTTCAAGGTTGCCAAATAGTTTGGAAATCCTGAGTTTGTCCTTTCTGATTATCTGTACCGGCATTGTGGTTTCTTCAATATATGCCAGGTTTTCCAGGAGAATGGGTGCATTTTTACCCGGTAAAAGGGTGTTGTTAATCTGTTCTTTGCCCTCTGTTTCTGCCAGTTTTACGACAATATCATAGTTCCTTGCATTGCGTTTATATGTTCCTGCCTCAATGCCTTCAATGTTCCCTCGCATTACAATGCCAAGCCCTGTTACAGGTGAGCCTATATCCGCCATTATCTCCCTGTTTGGCCTGATCCTGATCTCAGGCTTTCCTATCCTTACGCTGGTATCCTGATCGATTACACCGTCAAAATCCATGGTGAGTTCCTTTGCCTTGAGCGCCAGGCTGTCAAGGATATTTAAATCCTCCCCTGCAATTTCAAGCTCTATGCCTGAGCTCTGCCCCCCAACTATGGTTGGGATACTCGCTGCAATGATGGCATCAGGCACATCAAATAGACGGCTTCGTATCTCTTTCAGAAGATCATGAATAGATTCTTCTCTCTCTGTCTTATCATTGAATTTGAGCAGAACCTGAGCAAGGTTTACACCCTCTGATGCCTGTCCTATCATACCCTCGACCTTTCCAATACTCATGAGCACATGCTTAAGATTTGGAAGGCTTTTAAGTCTTTCCACACTTTCATCCACTCTTTTTTTTGTATGGTTAAGGTTGTACCAGGTTGGAAATTCCAGTTTGACAAAGATATCACCCCTGTCAGACTCACTTACAAACCCGCTTCCCAGCCTTGATGCAATAAAGAGTGAACTGAAAAAGAAAAATGCCACTAAAATCAGTACGCCAACCCCGGCAAATTTGTGTCTTTCAAGAAAGGATAAAGATTTGCCATAACCATACACTATCTTATCAAAAAGATTGTTCCACCCCTTTTCCATTATGGCAAGGCGTGATTTAGAATTTTTGTCCTTTGGCTTTAAAAGAAGAGAGCAGAGCAGGGGAGTAAGCGTAAAGGATATGAAAAGAGAAACAAGGGTCATAATAACCATTGATAAAGCAAATGATTTTATGAAAACACCAACCTGACTTCCCATTATGGACAGAGGAAAAAGCACCACAACATTTGTCCCTGCGCTTGCCAGAACCGCAATAAATGTCTCTTTTGCACCTAACCTGGAAGATGCTGCCGGGTCTCCTGTTTCGTCAAGCCTTGATGAGATCGCCTCAAGGACAACTATCGAGTTTGTTACCAGAACCCCGACAGAAAGGCCTATTGAAAGCAGTGTAAGGGTGTTAAAGGTGAACCCCATAAAATACATAAAGAAAAGGCCAATAATAATGGTAAGAGGCATGGTGATTGAAACAACAAGGAGCGCCCTGAAATTATAGAGAAACACAAACAGGATAAGGGCGGTCAGGATTATCCCCTGAATAACATTTGACCATGCGCTGCTCATTGTTGCGCCGATAAATGTCCCGTCATCTGTTACCCATATAAGCTCCATTCCTCCGGGAAGGCCCTCCCTGATCTTATCCAAGGCGGCCTTTACGCCGTTTACAACACTTACTGCGTTTGCATCAGATTTTTTTACAACCTTGATGGCAACACATTGCCTTCCATCAATAACCGACATCTGCCTCAGCTCTTCGGTGCTCATCTCAACATGGCCAATATCTTTTATGTAGCAACGCTGACCATCCACGCTTGTGACCTCAAGGTAATTCAGATCCTCTACATTGGTGAAATCTGCATCATACTTTACAGAGTACTCCATGTTATTACCCCTGATACGGCCTGAGGGTATTATGCCGACCCCCTGGCTTATGGCCTGGACAACATGAGTGCTTGTAAGGCCTCTTGCAGCAAGTTTTTCTCTGTCAAGTATAACATGAACCTCCCTCTCAGCCCCGCCAACAAGGGTAACATCTGCTACACCTGAGATCACGGTAATGCGATCCCGCAGTGTATTGTCAGCGTAATCATACAGCTCATCTATTGGAATATCACCGGTTAAGGCCATCTGGATAATCGGAGAGGCATTGATATCATACTTGAGTATCTTGGGGTCTTCAGCATCCTTTGGAAAGTCTGCCTTTATAAGGTCCAGTTTTTCACGCACATCGGTTGCCGCTATGTCCACATCAACATCCAGGTTGAATTGAAGCATTGTCTGTGCAACGTTTTCCATGCATGTTGAAGTTACATGTTTGAGCCCGTCCAGGGTTACCATCTGGTCCTCTATGGGCTTTGCAATATCTGTTTCTATCTCTGAGGGGCTTGCGCCCGGGTATATTGTGGTGATGGTTACATATGGCATTTCAGCCCTTGGCATCAGCTCCAGACCAATCTTTCTGGCAGCATTAAACCCCAGTATGGTAAGGCCTATGATCAGGCACCCCATTGCCACCGGTCTTCTTATGGATGCATCAGAAAGAAACATTTATTTTTCCTCCCTGAGAACCGTTACAGAAGCGCCATCTGAAAGCCGATCCTGGCCCATGGTAACAACAGATATTCCAGGTTTGATATCCTTTGTGATGATTTCAATCCAGCCCTCATTTTCAAGCCCTGTTTCAACAGGTACTATTTTTGCTTTATCTTTTTCAATTACAAAAATACTTGTTCCATCCAGCTTTTTGATAGCAGATTCACGTGGTATTCCAATGCCTTCACGGGAACTCAGCAAAACTTTTATGCGGGCAATATCGCCTGATGTAACCCCTTCTGGGGGATTTTTAATAATGGCCTTAATTTCAAAATTTCTCAGCCTGCTGTCAATTACAGGGCTTTTATATACCACCTTAAACTCACCTGCATCTATGGAGCCGACTGTAATTTTCATGTTTGTTTCGTTCGTGACAACCTTCTGGTAATAGGCAGCAGGAAGAAAAGCAGAGACCTCAAGGACAGACAGGTCATCTATCTGAACGATTGGAGTGCCTGCAGACACCATTTCTCCTGGCTCCCTGAATCTCTTGGATACATGGCCGCTGATGGGAGAAAGCCCCATGGAGTTCTCATAATCCTTCTGCGCTATGATGTATTGTGCGCGTGCCTGTTCAAGCTGTTTTTCAGAGAGATCAGCCATTGCCTTTGCCTCGTCTAATGCGGCCTTTGCCTGGATATATCTGGATTCCTGTGATTCGAGGGCATTCTTTGTTATAGCACTGTTATCATTATACAGGCGCTGATAACGTTCATAATCCAGTTTTGCCTTGTTGTAATCAGCCTCTACTCTTTTCACTGTTGAGACCCTTGCCCTGTATGTAAACTCTGCAACAGATACAGAATGTTTTGATATATCAACAGACTGTCCTGATTTTACCCTGTCGATCTGGAAGAGCTTTGTCTTTCCTGAGTTAACCAGATCACCCTCCCTGACAAAAACATCATCTATGATCCCTGAAGAACGCGCAGATACAATGGAATAATTTCTTGTCTCAAGATTTCCGGATGTCTCCACCCTCTCTTCAAAGGTCATTCGTTTTGCCTTTGTGACTACAACTGATGCTTTTGTTTCTTTTGATTCATCTTTATCATCAGAAGCATAGGATAAGCTTCCTGAAATCAGCATTATAAAAAGTGTAAGGTAAACTGTAATATTTTTCACGATTCTATTCCTTTCCTGTTATGCCCATAACATCAGCCATTGTTGCTGCCGCGACCTGATACCTGTAATCAGCTAGCTCCATATTGCTTTTTATCGATGTGTAATATGTTGCTGCCTCCAGTTTTTTGGATGAAGTCACCATGCCTTCTTTCCATAATGACATTGTTTCATTTAACATGCTTTCGGCTGAATCAAGCTCCAGTTTCATACGGACTCTGTTATCCGCCGCATGATCAAGGGCCTGTTTTGCATTTATGACCTCAAGCATTACTTTTATACATGCCTGTTCTCTTTCAACCATTGCCTGTGCCTTTTCCTGTTTTGCGGCCTTATATTTATATATGTTTGCAAACCCATCAAATATTTTAAGGATGCCTGATGCCCCGTATGTTAAGATATCGCTGTACATTAAGAATGAGTCCCTGTTATTGGTAAAATCACCAATAAGGAATATTTTAGGCAGAAAGGCTGATATAGCCATCTTTAGTGAATCGCCTCTTGCCTCAATCCCCAGGTCAGCGGCCATGAGCTCCGGACGGTTTAGCAGCGCTGTAATGATCATCTCATTGAGCTCTTTATCTTCTATTGAAAGGGAAGGGGGGGCACCGAGTGTAATTTCAGAAAGAGGGTTGAGCCCCATGGCCTCAAGCAGCTCTGCCCTTGCATATATTTTCTGTCTCTTTACCTCGGATAGATTATTCTGCTGCATTGCATGAAAGGCGCGCGCCTTTTCAAGATCGCTTTTAAGGATCATGCCCTCTTTAAACAGTGCCTCCATCTCTTTTAAGAGCGCCTTTGCCTGCTCAACTGCTGATTCTGCTGCTGTAAACCCTGACTCCAGAGAAAGGCATGAGAGATAAAGCGCAGTGACCTGTAACCTTATCCCCTGTTTAACCCTCATGTTTATAAGCCCCTGAATGTCATCACCTTTATTATATGCGCTGTACATAAACCATGTCTCAGGATTAAATATTGCGAGTTGCCCGTTGATTACAGTTACCCTTGTCTCCTGGTCAGACATGGCCATATAGGAGCTTCCTGTATAGCGCATCTGGTATTTATCTGTATCTGTTCTTGTTGCCTTTATATCAATCTGGGGCAGGAAATAGCTGAAGGCGATCTTTTTATCCAATCCGGCAAGGCGTGATTTTATCTCTGCAATTCTTATATCAAGATTGTTCTCTAGTGCGATTTGTATACATTCATCAAGGTCATAAGTTTTATCCTTTGACAAAACCTGGCTGCTTTTAAGTGAGATTTCATCATTAAATCTTGCTGCCTCTGCTTTTCTTAAGGCCAGTAAGTTTGTTGAACACCCTGTAATGGCGAAAAAAAAGGTGCAAGCAATAATTCCATAACATAACCCGTGTAAATATTTTTTAATGGTCGACAATTGTTTTACTCCTCTGAGATTTCCCTGATAATGCCAAGCAGCTTTTCATAAATTCCCCTTAGGTTTTTTCTTTCATCGCCTGACATACCTTTCATGACCCTTAGGACATGTGCATACCTCATGGGCATTGTTTTTTTACAAAAATCAATTCCTTCCTGTGTAAGGGTTATGAGCAGCATCCTCCTGTCATTCGGATGGGATTCCCTTTTTATAAAGCCTTTTTTCTGAAGAGAATCAAGATTTCCTGTCATGGTTGAACGTGTAAGGTGGACTTCATCAGCCAGTTGTGCCGGTGTAAGCTCTATTTCATGGTGATTATAAAGAATTTCAAGTATCTCAATCTGCCTTACATGAAGACCAAGTTTAGACCCGATTATATCGGTAACCATCTCTATTTCCCTGTGAAGGTCCAATAGAAATAGCCCTTCGCGCACTATTTTTTTATCCTTATCCGGCCATTCCTTTAAAGACTCGATTATTATGTCAGTGTATCTTTGATCTTTCATCAGCTGTTTCCTCTGTATTAAACTACAGTAAAGTTCGATAAATGATAATGCGGCGCAATATAATACGGTAGCAAACTAATTGCAACTGATTTTTATTATAATTTTAGAGTTCATGATCAATCATAAGGATATCAATGGAAGATATCTGATGTTTCGCTCATGCGCCTTACAGTATCTTCTATAATAGAATCAATCTGAGGGGGTTCAATGGCAAGGAGTATTCTTGAAAAAAGGGTAGAAAGGTTAATAGAATCAGGGTTGCTTGTCACACCAAAACCGCCCTTTTTTGCAATATTTCCTGCCAGATTGGTAACAAGTATCTCCTTATCGGTTGAGGGTTTGAACTTTGGACCGGAATGAAGAAGACAGACCCTGCAATAGTCCTCACCAAACCCCCATTTTCTTAATATGGAGCTGCCAAAACCTGTATGGGCAGCCCTCACTTCAGTGATCATATCATCTATACTCAGGGTTTGATCCTTGTAGTGGGCATCCCCCAGGGTCTTAAGTATCAATACCTTGCCGATATCATGAACAAGGCCCATAAAATAATATTTTTCAGTATCCCCGAGCCTCATTTCCCCGGCAATGCTCCTTGCTGCGAATGCGCTTGCAAGGGAATGTTTCCATAGCCTTTCCATCAGTTTTTTAAATACCCTGTCTTTGACCTCATAAAGGCTTTTATTGGCTATTGTGGCAACAATGCTCTGTGTCTCCTTTGCCCCTATGCGCGGGATAGCCTGTTTTACTGTAAGTATCTTCTCTGCGCCCCTGTAAAGGACAGAATTTGCAACATGTATCAGCCTGACCGATATCACCGCATCCTTTTCAATAACCTCGGCAAGGTTATCCATACCGCTTGAAGGGGAATTTATAACATCCTGGATATTTTTAACAACTTCAGGCAATACAGGAAGATTTAAATCATTATTCCTGAATTTATGTATTATCCCTGTCACAATCTCTTTTATTGACCCTTTTAATATCTCCTCGTTATCAAGGGGTTTTTCAGGTTCCTGCCTTACAGGTTCAGGATTTGAATTTTTTTCTATTTTCTCTTGTTTATTTTCATCAGCTCTTATGAAGGATATAAAGCGCTCGGTTAATGCCCTGTCAAGCTTGTTCCCTGATAATTTTACCATCTCATCAAGGGCCTGATCAATGCCTGATGGCTTTGCATTATTTCCACTGGTTATCAGCCTGTCATAAATGTTTACTATATACAGGATTTTTGCACCGGCAGGAATATCATCCCCCTTTAATCCATCAGGGTAACCGCTTCCATCTATGGCCTCATGATGGTGCCGGATCATCGGCAAAATCTCTTTTAAAACATCATATTTTGATAATATTTTTTCAGAAAGGATAGTGTGCTTTTTGATGTATTCCATCTCAGATTCAGTAAGGCCATTTTTCCTGGATGATATGTTGTCCGGTATAAAAACCATGCCGATATCATGGAGGAGTCCTGCAATGTATATCTGGTTTATCTCTTTTGAAGGCCGGTCAAGTTCCTTTGTGAACAGGACACACTGGTTCGCAACCCTTGTGGCATGAGCCTTCATGGCTGGATCCTTTTTTTCCATCTCCAGCATCAGTGAATTTATCAGCTCTTTCAGTGTCCCCTGTTTATTCTCAGAAAAATTATTTTCCATATTTTTTAAATAATAAATTGCCAGGTTTAAAAATAACTATCCAATAGTCTTGATAAACCTGGAATATGCAAGTCCTTTCTTATTCCCATAACTCTTTACAGCGGTACGACCCTTTTTTAATCCTTTGATATCGCATAGAAAAACCTCACGTTTTTCTCTTACAAGCTCTTCAACCCTTTTGTCCACAGCCATTATGGATTCTATTACCTCGGAAATTTCCCTGTTTAAAGACACTGCCATTTCTCTTTCCTTTTTATCAGCCCTTTCAAGGGCTGACCTGTATTTTTTCTGATCAGAATCGATCTCCTTTCTGATTAGTTCCCTTTTTTCCCATAATGAGAGAAACTCATCCAGCTCCTCATTAGATAACAGCTCTTCCTGCTGTATTGAGATATCCCTTATTTTATAAAAATCGTCTCTCTTTTTCTCAAGCGCCTCAATTATATTCATCCTCTATTCTCCTTTCATTTTATAGATAGCAATTATAGTGCCATTGATGAATTTTTTGGGAGTGTTTGCCTGGATCAGGTAGAATTGGGGGAAGGAGGGGAGGAACGATTTCGATAGCGATTTCGATTTCGATTTCGATAGGGGTTTCGATTGCGATTGCGATACTGATAAAGATAGTTATTGCGATGGCTACTGACGTTATCAGCTGGAAAGCTCACACTCACTGTGGGAAAAAAATTCCATAAAAAACCATAACAGGGAAAATTATCCCATACATGTTTATATGATCAGGGCTGTTTCAGTTTAATGCCTTCAGAAATATTGAATAAAACAGATTTTCGACAAAATATTGTCTGTTTTTTTAATGAACTGCATTTTCATCCACAGCTCAACGTCAATTTTCTGACATTTATATTCTGTAAATCTTTAAACCCTGAATCCATAACAGATCTTTTAACGATAAATTACCAGTTAATTAAAGATGTTATGTCTGTAACGAGGTTATTTCAATGCAAGAAACCAGGATGGCATAGGTTGTGCTATTGAGCACTATATGAAAGATCTTTCACAGGGATATCAAAAAATGAATAACAGATTTAAAAAGGTCATATATATCTTCTTGTTAATTGACCTTCTTAAAACCATAGCTGACAAGAATAAGAAATGAAAAGATTAAAATATTTTCTAATAGCTGGAATAATCACGCTTTTTCCTGGTCAGCATGGTCTGACCGGGGCAGAGGTCGTTACAAATATCCTTTCTGATGTTGAGTCGGCTAAAAAGGAGAGCTCCTGTTTATATACATTCAAACTTGCGAAAAAACCCTTTTATTCCCTTGGTGTTTCAGAGAACGGATGGCTCTCCCTCTCATTTAATAATATTGAAAAACCTGAAGGTTTGGGCGAAAGGCTGAAAAACAACCCTTATATAAAACTGGATAATGGAGCAGATAAGGCTAAAACCGATTTTGTTCTTACAACAGACATATATTATGGCCGGGTTACCTGCGGCTGGATAAATGAAAGGTCTGTTTTTCTAATAAACATAGAATCTGCTGATGAAACAGAAAACAGCGGTATTGCAAATAAAGGGACAGTAATAAAAGATATCAGGTTCGGGTTTAAGGAAAATGCGGCAAGGATGGTTATAGGCGCCTTGGAAAGACCTCACTGGAAGATAGAATACTCTGAGGCAAATGCCCTGATGCTTTTTATTAATGCCACATCTGAAAGGGTTAAGACAAAAAATTACAGTTCAGACAAGTGGTTAAACAGCGCCTCTATCTCTGAAACGGAGGACAAATCAAGTTTAGTAAGGCTTGATCTCAATTCTGCCCCTGATCAGACCGTGATCTCATGGATGTCAGTGGGAAACAGGCTTGTGCTGGATATGGCAGAAAGGCCTGAAGAGATGCTCCTTGGATTGTCATCCGGTGATGACACAGAAAAGAATGGTGCCCATGCAAAAGATCGTACAAATGATACTGAAAAAAAAGAGTTCAGGAATATTGTGCGCATGAAGATAGATAAAAAGGTGGTAATGAACAACATCAAAAATGATACCGCCAATGAGAAGGTCTCAGTCCCACATACTTCTGCTGGTATTAAACCTGAAATAAAAAACAGGCTTCCTGGAAGCGCTGAAATATCTGTGGATGTGGATAAATTAAGCCCTGGAGAGGCATTCCTGCTGGGACGCATAAGGCAGGCAAAGGAGATAAGCGATTATGGCATGGGCATTACACTTGCCAACCAGTTTCTTAATGAATTCCCTGAATCGATCCTGCGTGAGGCAATCTCATTCTGGCGCGGAGATTTTTATTTTGATCAGTGGGAAAAGGGTGATAAAGGCATTGGTGAAAAGGTTATAAGGGCATACACATTTGCTGTTGAAAACTTTGAAAAATCCAAAAATGTCCCGCCTGCCTATATCAGGATGGCCATAGTTGCCTCTGAAATGGATAACGGGTATCAGGCCTTAGGTTATCTAAGCATTGTTATAAGCCGCAATATCCCTGAGTTAACACCCCTTGCCTATCTCACAAGAGGCAAGATCTTTTTACAGATCGACCAGACAGAAAAGGCGATGAAGGATTTTAAAGTCATTCTGGATCAGTATGAGAATACAAAATATGCTATTGAGGCAAACCTCTGGATAGGCAATTATTATCATAAGATAGGCCTGTACCAGGAGGCTGAAGAGAAGCTGAATGAGATTGAGACCAGGTATCCCGGTCTGTACCTTGAATATCCTGATTCCATTCTCCTGAATGCAAAGAACTATATCTATCTGAAAAAATACAGTGATGCAAGGGAGCATCTCTTCAGGGCAGTCAATTTAGGGGGGCAGCAGGAGAGCGTTGATCTCCTTTTATCCCGCATAGGTGATACCTATCACAATGAGGAGAATGACAAAGAGGCTGAAAAATATTACAGGATGGTTATTGACTATTATCCAGATTCTGAAGGGGCATCTATTTCAAAACTGAGGCTTGCAGAGTATTTCTCTGATATCGCCATGCTGGATGAGGTGGGCAAGACATCAACTGATGAGACCATCAGCGAGATTGCCCAACTCGAAAAGGGCTATCAGCTGTTTGAAAAAAAGGAATATGCTGAAGCCATTAAAACCATTAAAGAGATTGCCCTGAAACCTATCCAGACAGAAACCCGAAAGGATGCAAAACGTCTCTATTTGCGCTCTGTAGAAAAGGAGATTGAAAGGCTTAAAGATGCCGGGATGTATAATGATCTCATCTTTGTCTATAATGAAAACAGGGAAGAGATAACAGACAGGATCAACCCTGAGGCACTTGTAAAGGTGGCTGAGGGTTACAGGAAGCTTGGACGCAATGATGAGGCTATAAGGGTTTATAATCAGATAAGTGCCCATGATATTGATATGGATTCAAGAGGCAATTTTATGCTGGGGCTGGCAGACAGCTACATCTCCATGAACGATACAGACAGGGCAATCACCTTTCTTGAAAAGGCCAAAAAGGAAAAAATAGAGCAAAATGATCTGCAAAGGGTAAATATGCTCCTGGCTGATATGTATCAGCTCAAGGGGAGAAATAAAGAGGCAGAGGAGCTCTACAGCCAGATCATACAGAACAGCAGTGCCCTTCCACCACATGATATGGCAAAGGCATATCTGAACCTGGGCATTACCTTTAAAAAGCGGAAACAGTATAATGAGGCAAGGAATGCCCTTATAAACAGTATCAATATCAGTCTTGATAATAAGGAGAGTCAGGAGCTGCTGCGCAGGTCATACATAGAACTGGGGAATGTCCTCCATGCTGAGGGTAAAGATCATCAGGCGGTAAAGGCATTTGAAAAGGGTTTTGACCTCGGTTATGACGAGGAAAATCAGGATTACTGGGAGATCAGGTTCAGGCAGGCAATGGGCTATATTAAGACAGGTGAAAACAGCAAAGCAGAGACCCTGCTCGGTGATATCTCAGAAGGCGGTGAGGATTCAATACTTCAGCAGAGGGCGCAGCTTAAACTTGGCTCTATACAATTATCAAGACAACTCAAGATATTATCCATGGGAGAAGATTAAGAAGGTAATGAATGATTCATCTAACAGTATACTCTGGACAGCATCTGATGTGGCTATTCCTGAAGAGATATGGAAAAGGCTTGAAGACCGCGGGTTAAAGGTGCTGCTTTCAGATAAAGGCCTTAATGTAAATGAGAAAATAGATGCTATCTCACCAAGGATCTGGGTGGAGCAGATCAATGGTGATTCCGAATCTGTGCTTTCTCAGCTAAGGGATGTAAAGGGCAGGATGCCCCTTTTACCTGTAATACTGATAGCCATTAACTCAAATGTGGATGATGCGGTTAACGCCATCAAGCTGGGTGCGTTTGATTATCTTAATGGTAAGTTTACTCCTGATAGATTATGGGCTATCCTTGAGGCAGCCCTTGATGATTATTATATTCCTGCTGCACAGCAGAGTATAAAGGCAAAACAGGATTATAAAAAAAAGAGGCTTATTGCCAGTCATCCATCAATGGAGAGGCTGCTCCAGATGGCAAAAAAGATCGCACCATCCCGTTCCACAGTGCTGATAAGGGGGGAAACAGGCGTTGGTAAAGAGGTGCTTGCAAGGTATATCCATGAAAACAGCAATAGAAATGACGGCCCTTTTATTGCGGTAAACTGTGCAGCGCTCCCTGAAAATCTCCTTGAAAGCGAGTTGTTCGGTCATGAAAAGGGGTCATTTACAGGGGCAGTGAACAGGAAAAAGGGGAAGTTTGAACTCGCAAGCGGCGGGACACTCTTGCTGGATGAAATAAGTGAAATGGCCGTATCAATCCAGGCAAAGCTCTTAAGGGTCTTGCAGGAAAGAGAGATAGACAGGGTTGGAGGTCAGTACACTATACCTGTTGACACCAGGGTTATTGCAACCACCAACAGGGAGCTTGAAGAGGAGGTAAGGGAAGGAAGGTTCAGGAGCGACCTTTTTTACAGACTCAATGTTGTACCACTTATTCTTCCGCCATTAAGGGAAAGAAGGGATGATATCGCACCTCTGGCTGAGTTCTTTCTTGAAAAACACTGCCAGCTTAATAATGTCTCTAAAAAGTCCCTTGCAGGTGATGCAATAACCTTTCTTAAAGGCAAGGAATGGCCGGGAAATATCAGGGAGTTTGAAAATATAATAGAGAGATGCACGCTCCTTATTGATTCGGAAAAGATAAACGCCTCAGACCTTGAAATGATCTTCGGCCCTGTTGAAGTACAGGCATCAGGTGTCAACCTTAACCAGTCTGCTATCCCATTGAGGGAGATGGAAAAACAGATGATTATCAAGGCCCTTGATGATCACAAAGGCAACAGGACCCATGCAGCAAAGATGCTGGGTATCAGCGTAAGGACACTCAGAAACAAGCTCCATGAATATGAGACTGACTACCCGGAACCATAGATTCCTTTTTTATATCCAGTTAAATGAGCGGATGCATAAGGGAGCCTCTTCAATTTCGATCCCTGTTACTGCAATATAGAATGGTAATAATATTGACACCGCCTCCCCTCTGATACAGAATAAACTGATCGAATTTTGCTAACGTCAATATTCCGACGCTAAATAGCAATTTTTAAGACGTATAAATGATGTGAATTTTGTCACTTATCTATAAGGCCAAATAAATCCAGGAGCTCTCCTGTATAAACCTGTTATAGACCTGAAATAAATAAAAGCTGTAATAACGATAAGATAGATCTTTTAAAATCAAAAGTTACAGATAAAATATCCTTTAAAAATAAATGTTTTTTACATAATACAACCTGAGAGAAAACAGGCCGGATTTTGGTATCTGTTTTGCAGGCATACTTGTTAGAAATCAGGAGGCATCATGGAAACAATAAAATCCGGGAAAAACATGTTTATGGACAGCACCTCAAGGCTTTTAGCAAAGGCGCTTGATTTAAGGGCTGCAAGGCAGAATGTAATCTCAGGTAACCTGGCAAATGCAGAGACACCAGGGTATGTCATGAAGGAACTCCCCTTTGAAAAGGAGCTCCAGAAGGCAATTGATGATACAACCCTCAAACCCTTAAAACTGGAACCTGGATATATTAAAGGCAATGAGGCACTCATGGAGGATGGTTATGATCCGAATCAGTTAATAAGGGAATATGGTGAACCGAACGAGCTGAACATAGATAGCGAAATGGCCAAAATGACTCAGAACAATCTCCTGTATGAGGTATCCACCAGGCTGCTTTCAAAGAAATTTGAAGCCCTTAAGACCGTAATAGAGTCAAGGAGGTAACAGATGGATTTAATTAAATGCATGGATATAGCTGCAAGCGGTATGACCTCACAGAGGACAAGGTTGAATGTTATTTCAATGAACCTTGCAAATGCAAATACAACCAAGACCGAAGACGGCACCCCATACAGAAGAAAGACTGCCATTTTCAGGACAGTACCAATAGATAATACATTTGAAGAGCGGTTACAAAACACACTGGATAAAAAGATATATGGGGTTGAGGTAAAAAAAATAGTGCCTGTTAATTCAGAACTTAAAAAGATGTATGACCCTACCCATCCTGATGCTGATAAGCAGGGCTATGTCTACCTGCCAAACGTAAACCTGGTTGAGGAGATGGTGAATATGCTTGATGCAAACAGGGCTTATGAGGCAAACGCATCAGCAATCAGGGCAGCCAAGGATATGGCAACAAAGGCGCTTGATATCGGCAGATAGGAGTTAAACTATGAAAGTCCAGAACATCAATACAGAATTCCTGATCCCTTCAAAAATAGATAAAAAAAATGAAGAGAGCGGCATATCATTTCAGAATACCCTGAAAGAGCTTGTCTCCAATGTTAACACACAGATGAAAGAGTCTGACCAGCTTGCAAGGGATTTTGCCGCAGGCAAGAACAACAATATCCATGAGGTAATGATAGCATCTGAAAAGGCCGGAATATCCATGCGGTTTTTACTGCAGATCAGAAATAAATTACTGGATGCCTACCAGGAAATAATGAGGATGAGTTTTTAGTTTGAGTGAAATTCACTGTATAAATTTTAAAACCAGGAGTTGAAATGGCAGAGGGCATGGGAAATATAATAGAGGTCTTTAAGGCAATACCGGCAGGTAAAAAAATCTCCTTTTTAATAACCTTTGGTATAGTTATTGGCGGTTTTATTGCCCTTCTGACATATACAAACAGGCCTGATTACCAGGTGTTATACAGCGACCTTGAGCCTGTTGATGCCTCAAAAATAACAGAAAAACTGAAAGAGAGCAGGGTGCCATACCAGTTAAAGGATGGAGGGAAAACAGTAATGGTACCTGATGAAAATGTACACCAGATGCGCCTTGATATGGCCTCTGAAGGCATACAGCCCAATGGCGGCAGTGTGGGTTTTGAGATATTTGATAACATGTCATTTGGTACAACCGAATTTCAGCAAAAGGTTAAATACCAGCAGGCCCTGCAGGGCGAACTGGAAAGGACTATCGAGGCCTTTGATGCAATAGATAAAGCGCGTGTTCATATTGTGACTTCAGGTGACTCGCTTTTTGCAGAAGAAGAGCAGCCTGCAACCGCATCTGTTGTTGTCAGGCTCAATCCGGGCAGGCAACTGGATCAGAGGCAGCTTCAGGGGATTATCAATCTTGTATCCGGTTTTGTAAAGGGCCTTAAACCTGAAAATGTCTCTATTGTTGACATGCAGGGCGGTATCCTCACAAAGAGTCATGATAAAAACAGCATTGGCGATGTAAGCGCTGATCAGTTTGATTATCAGCGCAGACTTGCAGATACCTATGAAAAGCAGATTGAAACAATGCTGGGGCCGGTTGTAGGCATGAAAAACGTGGTTGCAAGGGTCTCGGTTGATGTGGATTTCAAGAGGATTAACACCTCTGAGGAGCAGTATGATCCTGACAGCGCTGTAATTTTCAGCGAGCAGAGAAATAAGGAAAAGGAAACCGAGGGCAAGGGGCTCCCCCAGGGCGCTCCTGATCTTCTTAATACGGGAATCCAGACCGGAGAAGAGGGTGTTTCATCATCTTCAAATGTCCTTGAAAGGGAAAGCTCCACATCCCATTACAAGATCAACAGGGTCGAAAAACAGACCATTGATGAATCGAGTGAGATAAAACGACTCTCTGCATCAGTAATCATAGATGGGCCATATGAAACTGCCACAGATGACAAGGGTAATCCGACAAGGGTATTCAAACAGAGAGACAAAAAACAGATGAAGACCTTTGAGGATATAGTTAAAAATGCAATAGGGTTCAATACAGATCGCGGAGATCAGGTGACAGTATCCAATATTGCGTTCAGCATGGATAAACAGAGCATTGAAGAGATGCCTGAGGCTGTATCAGAGGGCTGGATTGGATATATTAAAAAGGCAAGTAAACCGATCCTGAATGTGCTGATTGTTGGATTATTCTTTCTTGTTGCCATCAAGCCATTTAAAAAGTGGTTAAGCCAGACAAGTGAATTTGTATCTGTAAGGGCAGCGCTTCCCTCAGGCGCGCAAAATGATGAGGCACACGGTGTGGGTGAACTCCAGTCAAGGTATTCTGAAAAGGTAAAACTCCTTGAGGCAACAAAGGAAAACCCTGATATCGCTGCTGACATAATAAAAACCTGGCTTAATGAAGTAAGCTAAATGGAGAATAAAATATATATGGAAGGAAAGAAAAAGGCAGCAATTTTTCTGATGGTAATGGGTGAGAACTTTACAGCCCAGGTCTTTCGTCACCTTGATGACAGGGAAATAAAGGTACTTGGAGAAGAGATGGCAGTCATTAAGAAGATAGATTCAAGGACCATCTCTGTTGTTATGGATGAGTTTTCAAAGGAGGTGGGTGACGGCAGCATGGGTTTATCAGGCAAGGATTTTCTCCAGAAAACCATGCCCAAGGCATTTGATACCAAAAAGTCCGATGAACTGCTTGGAGACCTGCTTTCAAAAGGTAATGAAAAGTCATTTGAGAAACTGAGCAATTACAATCCCACAGTTCTTGCCAACCTTCTAATGACAGAGCATCCTCAGACAATTGCCCTTATCCTGGTAAATATGAAACACCAGACAGCAGCAGAGATAATAAAGGCGCTTCCTGAGCATCTTCAGGGAGAGGTCATAATAAGGATAGCAGACCTGGATGATGTGCCTTCTGAAATTATTGAAGAGATACATGAAGTTGTTGATGAGATGATCTCTGACATGGGAAATGAGACCCATGCATCTCAGGGCGGGATAGAGGCTGCTGCTGAAATATTGAACAATCTGGATAACCAGACAGAAAACAATATTTTTGACAAGATAGAGAGTGTAAGGGAAGAACTGGCAGATGAAATAAGACAGAAGATGTTCGTATTTGCAGACCTTGTCAGCCTTGATGACCGTTCTATCAGGGCGCTCCTGAAGGAGATCAGCAATGATGAACTGATACTTGCGCTTAAGACAAGCTCGGATGAACTGACGCAGAAGATATTCAACAATATCAGCCAGCGCGCAGCAGAGATGATGAAAGAGGATATGGAGGTTATGGGCCCTGTAAAACTTAAGGATGTTGAACAGGCCCAGCTCAATATAGTAAAGGCTGCAAGAAGACTAGAAGAAGAGGGGAAGATCGTGCTTGGCGGCAAGGGAGGAGATGAAGTCCTTGTATAAAAACTCTGACGAAAATTTTTCTCCCCTGTACAACATTGAATCATTTCATGCTGATGAAATCATATCTGAACGGGGTATGAAATTACACTCCAATTCTGTTGTGACAGATCAATCCAGTGTGATTTCATGGAATCTCCCTGAAATAGAGGAGAAGGAAGACCCCACAGCAAAAGAAGACTTCAAGTCAAGGATAGCAAGGCTTGAAAGAGAGGCATATGAAAAGGGTTTTGCGCAGGGTCAGAAGGATGGCCTTGACCTTGAAAAATCAAAAATGGAGGAGATGGGGAAGCAGTATGAGGCGCTTCTCCTTGAACTCAGAG
The DNA here is from genome assembly GCA_016931115.1 of Deltaproteobacteria bacterium. Taxonomy (GTDB): domain Bacteria; phylum Desulfobacterota; class DSM-4660; order Desulfatiglandales; family HGW-15; genus JAAZBV01. Next base: position 79,211 of record JAFGFM010000094.1, read on the forward strand.
ATCTCAAGATACAGATATTCCATGAGTCTGAGGGAGAGATGCTCAGGCTTGTAGAGCTTATGTTAAAGAAAACCATAGGCGAAGAGATAAAAACAAATAATGCGGTAATAAAACACTGTATTACATCAGCAGCAAAATTCCTTACTGACAAGAGAAAGGTGCGGATAATCATAAACCCTGATGATATGGAAGAGGTCAAAAAGATGCTTCCTGATCTTGTAAGGCTGACAAAAGGTGGTAATTTTCAGCTTATGGAAGACCCTTCAATAGGAAAGGGGGGATGCATGCTGGAAACAGGGTTCGGCAGGATTAATGCAACAATAGATGACCAGGTAAATGAACTGCTCAAGGTTATAGACAAGGAATACCTGATGGTAAAGAGAGCAGCCTCATGAAAATAGCCCTTGATAGATATTACGACAGGATAAATGCCATGTGCCCTGTGGCTGTAGAGGGCCAGGTAACCAAGGTTATTGGAAATGTGATTGAAGGCAACGGGCCTGCAATGCCTGTAGGCGGGATATGTCAGATTATGTCAGGCCGTAAGCAGGAGCCTTTCAGGGCTGAGGTTATAGGTTTCAGGGATCAGAACATCCTTTTAATGCCCCTTGAGAGGGCAGAAGGTGTTGAACCTGGCAGTTCAATAAAGGCATTGAGCTTTACTGCAACCATTGATGTGGGTAAAAAGATGCTCGGAAGGGTGCTTGACGGGCTCGGAAATCCCCTTGATGGAGGTGAGCCTTTTAAAAATGAATGTACAATACCGCTTTATTCACAGCCGGTTAATCCTCTCCTGAGAAACCGAATAGTTGAACCCCTTACAGTGGGTGTAAGGTCCATTGACTGCCTCAATACACTTGCAAAGGGGCAAAGGGCAGCCATTATGGCAGGATCAGGCGTAGGGAAAAGCAAGCTTCTGGGCATGATGTCAAAATTTACAAAGGCAGATGTCAATGTGATTGGCCTCATAGGGGAAAGGGGCAGAGAGGTCAAGGAGTTTATTGAACGCGATCTTGGCGTAGAGGGGCTGAAGAGATCAGTGGTTATAGCTGCAACATCTGATACATCGCCTCTTATAAGGATGAGAGGGGCATATCTTGCTGCGGCAGTTGCGGAATACTTCAGGGAAAAAAACATGGATGTGCTGCTCATGATGGATTCGGTAACCCGATTTGCCATGGCAGTGAGAGAGATAGGGCTTTCAGCAGGGGAGCCGCCAACAAGCAAGGCATATCCGCCCAGCACCTTTTCACACCTTCCAAAGCTTCTTGAGAGGGCCGGTACAAGCACAGGAAAGGGCTCTATAACAGGCATATATACTGTTCTTGTAGAGGGTGATGATATGAACGAACCTATAGCTGATGCGGTAAGATCCATTGTTGACGGGCATATTGTTCTGGACAGATCCCTTGCATCAAAAGGACATTACCCTGCTGTCAACGTGCTTTCAAGCATAAGCAGGTTGATGAGCGATGTGGTAAATAGGGATCATCTTGCCCTCTCATATAAATTCAGAAGGATACTTGCTGACTATGCAAAGATAGAAGACCTGGTTAACCTTGGCGCATATGAAAAGGGCAATAACAGAAATACCGATTATGCACTTGATATGATAGAGGCCCTTAACGGTTTTTTAAGGCAGGATGTAAATGATGGAAGCACAATAGAGGCATCAGTGGTGCAGATGACAAAGCTTTTATCCAAAGGGAATTGATATTTTAATGGCTGAACCGGGCCTGTTAAAGCGAGCTTTATTAATTGAAATTTAAATTCAGATATGAATCGTTGCTGTCATACAGGGGCCATTTGAAGGAAAAGGCAGCCATTGAATTTGCAAGGGCTCAAAACAGGGTAAGGGAAATTGATGAAAAAATAAATGGCCTTAATGATGAAATAGCAAAAGCAAATGATGACCTGGAAAAGAGGATGCGTGAAACCATGTCATCAGAAGATATCATTAATTACTCTGAATTTTTAAATGCGCTTCTTATACAGATTGAGATCAAAAAAATGGAAAGGATCAGGGCAGAGCAGGCCCTGATTCAAAAGAGGAAAAACCTGCTTGAAAAGACAAAAGAGTATAAGGTTTTTGAAAAACTAAAAGAAAGGGATCTGGAAAAATGGCTTCACGATCAGAATCAATTGGAATTGAAGGAAATAAACGAAGCAGCAATAATAAGACACGGAAAGGATTTCCTCTGAAAAAGAATTTCTATATAACAACACTAACGCTCTTTTTTGTCCTGCTTGGTGTAAAGATTGTGATCAGCGGATTTTTCCTCACGACTGCAACTTTATCCATTGCAGGCGCTGATGTTGTTATGGCACAGGAGGCTCCTCAGGAGGTAAAAAAAGAGGGAGAGAAAAATCTTGAAACCCTGGAACAGAGCCTTCGTAAAAAAGAACAGGAGCTTTTACAAAAAGAGGCAGAGCTTAAAAAAATGGAAGTTGAGCTGATGCCTTTAAAGGAAGAGATAGATACCAGGATGTCTGAACTTAATGAACTCCAGAACAGCCTTACTGCATATTCAAAAAGCCTGGCAGAGAGAGAAAAGATTATGCAGGATGCCAAGATAGCACATCTTGTAAAACTCTACGCCTCTATGGAGGCCAAAAAGGCAGCAGATATACTTGACAGACTTCAGATCGATACGGTTGTGCGCATACTGGGGAATATGAAAGGCAAGGAGGCTGGAGGTATCCTGGCAATGATGCCCCCTGACAAGGGTGCAGTTATAAGCGAAAAACTGAGTGAATCAGAAAAATAGGATGCACTCTTTAATGCTCCATCCTAATTTACACTACATAATATAAAGTTCACACAAAGCCGCTAAGCCACAAAGTGGAAGAGTA
>JAFGFM010000095.1 GCA_016931115.1 Deltaproteobacteria bacterium
AGGTGGTGGAATGAAATTGGCCAGACATTGGACGCAAAGCCGAACAAAAGCATCTACAAGGACATGCTACTATATCGCCGAATCAGGCTTTAGAGGTTCGCGGAATCTATTAAACTAAATAATCTTTAAAGGTAGGCACCGCATGGCCCCTTAATGCAGGCGTTAATAAGGGATTACAATGGATACAATAATTAAGAAAAAAGAAACATTTTCGGTTCTAGGAGTACAGTCCCAAATAAATCAAGGCTCAGAGACATCTGAGCTTTTCGCTGGAATTTGGAAACTGTTCGAGTCATATCGTGAAATCATAGAATCTTTATCAATTGATAATAAATACTTCGGAATACAATTTCCTACCGACAAGGGAGAGGTTACAGAATATATGGCTGGAATGATGGTTGAGGAAGACTCTGTTGTGCCTGAGGGATTAGCGAAACGCGTGGTGCCGAGTGGTGAATACGCAGCCTTTGTATGTCCTGTTGAGGAGATTGGAAAATATTACCAATACATTTTCACAAAATGGCTACCGTCAGCATCAGTATTGTTTAATCCAAGGAATCCAGTATTTGAGGAATATCCAGAAAAATATTCCACTGGACCTGTATGTATCCATATTCCGATAACGAAGTATGTAAAAGTTGATTAGAAGCGGAGGCTAACCTTTAAATAACAAGACCGCTGGGGTTTGGGGGTTGGGTAAATAGTAATAATGGGAAAATTGAATATAAATAATCCTCACTATCCTAAAAGCATGACTGAACTACTTGAATTAAAGTGGAAAACCGGGGTTAGCCCTTGACATTGGACATTTATCAAACCATACAGAGTTGACAGAAGCATGATTTACAAATAATCCTTTTCAATCCATCAGGTAATAAATATAGTTGTGAAAACAGTAACAGGAGAACCCCTTTGAAACTGATAATTAATGATTTACTGATTCCTGTTGAAAATGATGGAACTGATGCATATGTAACTGCCATTTCACAGAGGCTAACGATTGATGTAGCAAATATATCTATATTTAAATTTCTCAGTAAATCACTTGATCTGAGTAATAAGGAACAGTTCTATTACAAACTGTCACTGGTAGTAACCGTTCATGACAGTTTCAACAACAGACAAAACATCCCCTTGTACCAGGAGCCGGTAATTAAAAATAGAATAATGATAAAAACCGGGGTTAGACCAATAATAGTGGGTTTTGGCCCGGCCGGTATGTTTGCAGCCATTGAGTTGATAGATTGCGGGATTAAACCCATAATATTTGAAAGAGGAAAAAAGATAGAAGAACGCTCCACTGATATTAATAAATTCATGGTAGATAAAGAGCTAAACACTGAATCAAATATACAGTTCGGTGAAGGTGGAGCAGGTGCATACTCGGACGGAAAGCTCTTTTCAAGGCGAAATAATAACACAAGTTATGTAAACCGGGTCTTGAAGATATTTATCCGATTTGGCGCACCTCAAGAGATAGAGTACATGAGTAAGCCACATCTTGGCACGGATGTATTGTGCAGGATCGTAAAGAACATAAGGCGATATATTTTTGAGAGAGGCGGTGAGATTTATTACAACTCAAAAATGACAGACCTTTTAATATCCGATGGCAATGCAACAGGTATTGTAATAAATAATGAAAAGGAATATTTTTCTTCGCGAATGTATATCGCCCTTGGGCACTCTGCCCGCGACACTTTTGAGATGATGCATAAAAAAGGTGTTGCCATGCAGCAGCGCCCGATCTCTGTTGGGGTAAGGATAGAGCACCCTGCAGAGACTATCAACCTTATGAGGTATGGTGACAAATATTTTGAGTATAACCGGCTGGGGGCAGCCACATATTCGCTGAATTATACCAATCGAAAAAATGGGAGGGGGGTTTATACATTCTGCATGTGCCCTGGCGGTGAGGTTGTTAATGCCTCATCTGATCAGGGCATGATGGTTCTTAACGGCATGAGTTACTCACACAGGTCTTCAGCCTTTTCAAATGCAGCCCTGGTTGTAACATGTAATACGAATGATTATAAATCTATCAGCCCCCTGGCCGGTATAGAGTTCCAAAGGGATATCGAGCAAAAGGCATTTAATGCCGGGGGCGGTGAATGGCAGGTTCCGGCGCAGAATCTGATGGGGTTTTTAGGTGTAAAACACTCTGCTATTTTAAATGTTACCTCCTGCCGGACAGGGGTTCTCCCTTCTGACCTTAAAGATATTCTGCCTGAGTTTGTGGTTACTGAATTAGCGGCTGCGTTTAATAAATGGAAAGAGGAGGTACCATTGTTTGTTTCAGATCAGGCGATATTGCTGGCCCCTGAAACAAGGACATCATCTCCTGTAAGGATCATACGTAACGAAAATTATGAGTCCATAAACATAAAAAATATATTCCCAATAGGCGAAGGCTCTGGTTACACTGGCGGAATAACGAGTTCTGCTGCCGATGCAATTAAGGCTGTTGATTCATGGGCATGTGGTAAATCAGTGAAAGAAACTCATGATGCTTCATAATATTAGGCGTGATATCTTTTTTACAAATTTCCAGTAATATATTTTTAGACCCTGTCAAGTTCGGCCCTTACTGCCTTTGCAAGCGTAATTAGTGTGTAGGGTTTTTTGATATAGGCCCCTGCCCCCAGTGACATGGTACTTTTAACCCTGATGGTTTCAGCAAATCCACTTGCAATAATGGCCTTCTGCTTAGGGTTTATCTTTAATATCCTTTTGTATGTCTCAAGACCATCAATGCCGGGCTGCATAATCATGTCCAGAACAATCAGGTCTGCCTTATGATCACTGATAAACTCAATCGCCTCTTCACCGCTTGTAACAGAAGATACAGAATAGCCCAGCTGCTCAAGCATTTCATAGGCTATATCTATCTGTGACTTAACATCATCAACTATCAGCACACTCTCTCCCCTGCCGTAAAAAGGTGTTAACCCCTCTTCCTTTTCTTTCAGGTCTATTTCCGCCCGTGTAACAGGAAAGAACAGTGTAAACTCTGTACCCCTGTTTACAGCACTTTTTACATCTATATATCCATTGTGATCCTTTACAGTGCCCCAGACCACCGTCATGCCCAGGCCTGTCCCGCTTTTTCCCATACTCTTTTTTGTAAAAAAGGGTTCAAATATCCTGCCTATATCATTGGGTGATATGCCTGTGCCATTGTCACATACCCGCATAACAGCATAGTCACCCTGAGCAACATCATCATACCCCCTTAAAGGTTGATCAAGATACCTGTTTTCAGTGGAAATTATTATGTCTCCACCATCGGGCAAGGCTTCTGCCGCATTTGAAACAAGGTTCATCACTGTCTTTAGCAGGTGGATTGGTGATCCCTTGATATTTAGCAGCCCCTCTTCCAGTCTAGTTCTGATCTTTACAGAGTTATGATAGGAAATGAGCTTTTCAAATTCAAGGCTTCCCAGATACTCGTTTATAATATCATTCAGATTAACTGTCTTATCTACTATTACATTTCTTCTTGTAAGAGTAAGAAGGTCCTGAACAATTGCCGCCGCCTTTTTACCTGAATCCTGCATGGTGATGACAGGTTTCCTGAAGGGGCTGTCTTGAGGAAGCTGCATCAACAGGAGGTCCGGATACCCTACAATGCCTGAGAGTATGTTATTGAGATCATGGGCAACCCCTCCGGCAAGTGTGCCGAGCGCCTCCATTTTCTGGGCGCGCTGGAGCTGTGCCTCCATCTCCCTCTGTTTTCGTTCCTCATTAATCTTATCGGTAAGATCAATGGCTATTCCAATTATACCGATTTTATTAACATCCTTTTTAACTATATCAGCATGAGACAGTACAGGAAAGGTTGAACCATCCTTTCTAAGCGCGGTGTACTCATTACCTGTTTTCATAATTCCCTGAATATTTTTTTGAAAATTTTCACGCATTTTTTCTCTGTCAGAAGGGATAATCAACTGATAAAGATTTATTCCTTTTTCAAGGTCGGAGGCCTCATATCCAAAGGCCCTGATTGCATTTCTGTTTGCAAAGGTAATATTACCTGCCTCATCCGTCTCAAAGACTATCTGGGGTAAAGAATTGGCAAGTTCTCTGTATTTCTGTTCACTTCTTTTTAAGGCATTTACAGCCTCCTTGCGCTCTTCAATCTCCCTTAAAAGCTGTTTGTTGGCATTTATCAGTTCAGCAGTACGCCTTTCTACTATGCTTTCTATCTCACTGTTTCTCTGGATTAGCTTCTCTTCCGCAGCCTTTCTGACACCTACCTCTTTTTCCAGAGTTGCAATCAGCCCGACATTTTCATATTTCAGGGATATAGCCTCTATCAGCTCCCTGTTGAGTTTTTTTGCCGTTACAAACATGACCACCCAGAACAGGAATATCATAACCCCCATGGCAAAATGAACACTGTCGCCATAGAGAAAAAATACAATTCCAACAGGAAGAGAAGCAGGAATTGTAAAACAGTAAAATGCAGCCATTACAGAGGAAAAGAGCCCGACTGTGCCGGCTACCATACCTCCAAGCATTAATACTATGAAAACCTGATGGGCTATAGAAGATGCAGGAAGAAGGTAAACCCCTGCAGAGCCCCAGATTGCGCCAGAGACGGTGAGGGCCACCAGAAAGATTTTCAGATGCTGGTTTACATTATCAGGGGTTATTGCGGTTTTATGCATCCTGTATTGACCAAATATACGTATAACATTGATCATGAGAACCGCTGATAACCATATGACAAGCCTGATAAAAGGTGTTGAACCAATCAGTAACAGAACAAGAATAAGAGAGTTCATAACAGTAACTGCAATTGCCATGGGTGTCTGATGCAGTACCCTCTTTGCCCTGTCAAGCTTGTATTTATCAAATGTATTTGAAATATCCATATATGGCCTGTCAGAAAAAATATACCAAAACACATAATATTTAATGCAATAACTTTGCCATAAGTGGCTACAAAACAGGGTTTTTATACACACCCACGCCCTATTTATGCCTTGCTTTTTCTTAGAAAAAATTGATATTACATAGTCTGTTTTTGTCTTAGGGCTTTTATAATCTGATTATACAGTGTAATGAATAATTTTACATAAAGAGATAGATATGAATAAACCTCAAAATTCTGGCAATTATATAGCTTTACTGCTCCTGTTCATATTTAATCTTATATCCAGGATAATTCCCTTAAAATTATGGCTCTTCTTCGGTAAAATTTTTGGCCTTTTTTTCTACCTTGTTGATCCGAACCATAGAAAAATAGTATTGATAAACTTAAGGTTTGCTTATGGTAAAGAAAAGAATGAAAAAGAGTTGAAGGCTATTGCCATATCTAACTTTATGCACTACGGCATGATGGGGTTTGAATGGATACACATGATGCGGTTAACAAGAAAGGGCATGGATAAATTAAAGTCACGGATTCGCGTGGAGGGTGAAGAGCACCTGATCGCCGCAAGAAAAAAGAACCCTTCTGTTATCATATTAAGTGCCCATTTTGGAAACTGGGAATATGCCCACCTCTATTTTGCTGATACCTTTAACAGGCTTAATTTTATTGTCAGAATGATTGATAACCCTTTAATTGAGAAGGAGAGGGTTTTCAATAATGAAAATTTTGGTGTGGGTATACTGTACAAGGAAAACGGACTCAGACCGGCCATTAAAAAGCTTAAGAATGGTGAGGATCTTGTCATCTTTTCAGACAGGAAGGCTAACCTTCGAGAAGGGATACCCTGCCATTTTTTCAATCAGAAGGCATCAACTATCCCGCTTATATTCAGCCTTGCAAGCAAATATCATATCCCTGTTGTTCCCATGTTTATTTACCGCACAAAGGATGTAACAAAACACCGGCTTGTCTTCTTCCCTGAAATGAACATAGAAGGGCTTGATATGACTCAGGCCACACAGCTCCAGAATGATACCATTGAAAAGGCAATCAGGGAGCAGCCTGAACTATGGCTGTGGATTCACAGGAAATGGAAATGCTATCATGAGGAGATTTATTCCTGAATTTTGCGCCAGATATTTATTACGTAGAGACGGGTTTAAAACCCGTCTCTACAAAAGAATTACAGGTCGTCACATGATTTTAATCCTCACCATATAGGGGAACCGCTGCATCAATAACCTTTTCAAGTATATTGAACCCCTCATCCAATTCCTCTTTTGTAATATTAAGTGCCGGTAATAGCCTGATGCATTTACCCTGGATCATATTCAGTATCAATCCCTGTGAAAGGCAACCGGTCATTATATCAGCAGATATTTTTTCATCAGCTATTTCGAGTAAAAGCAGAAGGCCCTGCCCTCTTACCTCTTTTATTATCTCCGGATATTTATCCTTAAGTACCCATGATTTATCAATTGCATATTCACCTATTCTTTCAACATGCTCCCCGACCCTGTTTTCAATAAGATATTCTATTACCGCACATGATACGGCACACCCGAGGGGGTTTCCGCAGAATGTCCCGCCATGATCGCCAGGCTCAAGCAGTCGGTTCACCTCCTCTGTAATGGCAAAGGCGCCAAATGGAAAACCTCCTGCAATACCCTTTGCCATAGTCATGATGTCAGGGTGGATTCCACCAGTGCATGATACAAATGCCGGACCGGTTCTATAAAAACCTGTCTGTATCTCATCAATGATCAGGAGAGAGCCGTTTGCTTTACACATGGCCTGAACTTCTTTAATGTAATTTTGAGAGGGGATATTTACACCTCCTTCACCCTGTATCGGTTCCAGTATTACCGCAGCAATATCTTTATTCATAAACCTTTCCATATCAGGCAGGCTGCCAAAATTAACAAACAGGTAGTTTGGCATAAGAGGTTTAAATTTATCCCTGTGTTTTGCCTGACCTGTTGCTGATGCAGTGCCTATAGTCCTTCCATGAAAACTCTGAAAAGTTGAGATTATATCCAATCTTCCTGTTGCCTTTCTTGCAAGTTTTATTGCCGCATCATTGGCCTCTGCACCGCTGTTTACAAAAAACAGACGGGTCAATCCAGAGGGAAGTATCCCCTTCAGCAGTTTTAAAAGCCTTGCCCTTACAGGTGAATATGTCAGACCTGAATTTGGATTCTGTATGATCTTTTTCCCCTGTTCTGTAAGGGCCTTTACAATTACCTCATTACTATGCCCGATGGAGGTAACACCCCAACCTGCAGTAAAATCCAGATACCTTTTCCCTTTTTCATCCCATACATATACCCCGCTGCCATATTCAATGGATACAGGTATTTTCTTGAAAAACCCTGGCATATGTTCTTCTTCAATATCTATTGTTTCAGTCATCATTTCATTCTCTCCTTTTGTTTTTAATAAAAAAAAAGCCCCGATACCTTTTAGGGTACCGGGGCCTGATTATCTCTGTTTATATGGTTTTTTATTTAAAAACACTACCAGAAGAACAGCAGATACACCAGGCCCATGGGGCCGCGCGCCTGTATGCTCTGCTTGTCATGGTAGTGTAAGATGCCATATTTTCCTTGAATTCCTTAATAATTACTTTAACAACTCGTCCTAATATCTTTAAGCAATGCATATTAGATTCAAAATCTGTAAGTGTCAACAGTTCTAAATGGAAATAAAGACAATTAAAAATTACTGCGCATCACATTGTTCTGCATAGCATATGGCGTTTCTTGTGTTCTTAGCCCTGTAAAGGGCATTATCTGCCTCAGACAGGATCTCATCAATACCCTTTTTCCCATCAGCCTTTGTTACACCTATGCTAACAGTAACAGTTAAATCACCTGATCTTGTCCCTATTTTTGTATCAGCTATAACCCTGTGCAGCCTGGTAAAACATGTCATCTTGTTTATATTGATTTCTGATGAAGGCAATATAATCAAAAATTCCTCTCCTCCATACCTGCCAATAAAGTCATAATCTCTCAGGTTTGAGTCCATGATCCGGGCAAAACCCTGAAGAATTTCATCACCTGTCTGGTGGCCATATCTGTCATTTATCAACTTGAAATGATCGAGATCACACATGCCTATGTGGAGTATGTTACCGTTTCTCTGGACCCTGGAAAGCTCTTTTGCGAGCATTTCAAGAATAGCCTTCCTGTTATAAAGTCCTGTAAGGGAGTCATGCATGGCCTCATATATAAGCGAATGTTTGGCCTTTTCCAGCTCCGACTGTATCTCCACCATTCGTTTCCCAACATTGATTCGTGCCTGAAGCTCTTCATTGTCATAGGGCTTTACAATATAATCATTTGCTCCTGCATTAAGCCCTTCAACTATATATTTTTTTTCACTCTTTGCTGTAAGCATAATTATATAGATCGAATCATTAGCCTGATCTTTTCTAAGTATCCTGCATACATCTATGCCGGATAGAACCGGCATGCTCCAGTCAAGAAGGGCGAGCTTGGGCCCATCAGGCTGTGACAGAATATCCATTGCCTGCTGCCCGTCAACCGCACATACTACTTCATAACCCCATTTGGCAAGTATTGCCCCCAGGATTGTCCTTGATGTCAAGTCATCTTCTGCTACTAATACTTTCATGAATTCTCTTTTCCCACCTCAAGTCTAAATTTATCAAATTCATTTTCAAGCCTTGTCATGAGTGTTTTAAGGTTATCCAGTTTTTCTGACTCACCGGCCTTTTCCATGTCACTCGCGATCTTCTGTAAAGAAGGGCTCGCAATATTTGCTGATGCGCCTTTTATCTTGTGTGATAGTATCCCTGCAGAGGCATGATCCCCTTCCTCTATTTTTATTTTAAGATCAGCCATCTGGGCTGGAATATCCTTTAAAAAACCTTGCAGAACTATATCGGCAAGTTCTTTATCTCCCATTAATCTTTCAAGAAGAATTTCATACTCAAATAGACTCAGTTCAGGGGCTTCATTTTTGTCAGTAAAATTGTCATTGGAAAATTCCTCCACGACCCCCTTGTTCAGAAGCCACCTTTCAAGCTTATCCCTGAGAATCAGCGGATCGATTGGTTTACTTAGATAATCATTCATGCCTGCATTCAGGCATTTTTCACGGTCACCCTTAAGGGCATTTGCAGTAAGTGCAATTATTGGGATCTGGGGATTTTTCACCCCATCCTCGTTTTTCCTGATCCTTCTAGTGGTCTCATAACCATCCATATCAGGCATCTGGCAATCCATAAGGACAATATGGTAATTGTTTTTCTTTAAAGCATTGATGGCTTCAGCGCCGTTTATCACAGTATCCACCCTGTACCCCAGCTTGTTCAGTATGGCCGCTGCAACTGCCTGATTGGTAATCGAGTCATCAGCAAGCAGGACCCTGAAATGGTGCTTTCTTTCATGTTGAGCAGGACTACCATCTTTTACGGGTTGAGATGAAATAGCCTTACCAGGGTTGAATGTTACTTTCTGACTGAGCGCCATTGATATTGAGTCAAAAAGCTGGCTCTGGCGTACAGGCTTTAAAAGGCATGCAGAAAAACCCGCATTTTTTAGTTTTTCATTTTCACCAAGATGCCCTGAAGAGGACATCAGTATCAGGGCAATATCGGCTGATTCCTTATCTCCCTTTATTTTTCTTGCCAGCTCCTCTCCATCCATTTCAGGCATCTGCATATCAAGTATAGCGGCATCAATAGTAACCCCTTCTGATGTAAACCTGCGGATTATATCAAGGGCGCTTGACCCGTCCGGGGCCTCAAGTGTATGGGCGCCCCAGGAGTTTAAGAGTGTGCTCAAAATCAGACGGTTTGTTATATGATCATCAACTATCAGTATCCTTTTGTTTTTGAGGTCAACCTGGTAATTGATATTCTGAGTATCAATATTATCATTTATTCCAAAGTTTAATGTGAATCTGAATGTGGATCCAAGTCCCTCCTCACTTTCAACACCTATCTTCCCTCCCATCAGTTCAACAAGCTGCTTTGATATGGCAAGACCAAGTCCTGTTCCACCATATTTTCTTGTTGTAGAGCCGTCTATCTGGGTAAAGGCGGAAAACAATATGCCTATCCTTGAACGGGGAATGCCTATACCAGTGTCTGAAATACTGAAATTCAGGGATGCTCTATTATCCCGCTTATCCGCAATGGTAACCTGAACCGATACCTCACCCTGGTGTGTAAATTTGACTGCATTTCCCATCAGGTTAACAAGTATCTGCCTCAGTCGCCCCGGATCACCCTTAAGGAAAAGGGGCACCTCCGGTGATATAAACGATGTAAGCTCAAGCCCCTTTTCCTGCGCCTTGAGAGAGATCATCTCCACTGTATCTTCCATGAGCGCACGCAGATCAAAATCTATGATCTCTATCTCAAGCATACCCGCCTCTATCTTTGAAAAATCAAGGATATCATCTATAAGAGAGAGGAGAGAATTACCGCTTGACTCTATTACATTCACATATTTTATTTGTTCACCCTTAAGTTCTGTCTGCATCAGAAGCCCGGTCATGCCGATTATGCCGTTCATAGGGGTCCTGATCTCATGACTCATATTTGCAAGGAATTGACTCTTGGCGCTGTTAGCTATCTCAGCCTTTACTACCATCTCATTTGAATAGAGGATGGCCTTTTCAAGCTCACGGTTGGTTTCCATAAGCTGTTTCTGGTATTCCTCAAGGTCTATTGTCCTCTCCTTAACCTCCTGTTCGATAACAGACCTTTTTTTAATCTGGAGATAAAAGAGATAGAAAAGCATACTGCCTATTAAAAGGGTTATAAAACCTGCAACAGCTGGCTGGTATGTAAGGTATCTTTCAATCAGCCCCTTATGGGAGACCGAAACCACTGCCCACTCCCTTCCGCCAAGCCTGAAGATATAGCATCTCCTTAAAAGACCTTTTTCTGATCTATTCAACTCCTTTTGAGCTATCAGTGAACTTAGATCGGTTTTTTCAACAGGTGCATCACCCCTGTTTGGCTGGTTTACTGACATGATCAATGATGCTGCCCCTGCTCCATCCGTGATATCATAAAAATGAGATGAGATTCCTGTAAAACCAAGATGGCTGAATGCATCCTCAATCATCCCCCTGAAATTTATCACCCCGAACAGAAAACCTGTCAGCCCCTCTTCATGTCCGGATGATATGAATGGTGCGGCATTTTTATCATATACAGGTGTAATCAGGAGGAGTTTTTCCCTGGACTCAGCCTGACCGGTCATATCATAATGGCTGATGGTCACCACCTTACCTGTTGAAGATGATTGACCCATAGCAGTATAAACCTTTTCATTTGTGGAGAGGTCATAACCGATTATCTCTTCATTGCCAGAGTAGGGCTCAGCATAATATACAGGAAAGTATTCATCCTTTTCCTTGGCCGGATACATCATGTTATCCTGACCGCGGTACAGAAACTGGTAATTTTCAACACCATCCATGCGGGCCTTTTGTTCAAATGCAAGTCTCTCAATGCCTTTAACTTTGGGGACCCATTCAAGGGTATCTAAAAAGGGGTAGGCCTTCAGGAGATCTGCTGCAAAGCCTTCAAATTCATCCCTGGTAATGGAATCAGATGAATTATAAAAGGAGTTTAATAAACCTATTATAGAAATGGCATGAGAACCTGCCAGCTCAAAATACCTGAATCCCCTGTCTGTTGTATTAATAAAATATTCCCTCTGGAGAAGATGCTCTTTTTCTCTTATTATCATAAAGGTTATAGCCGAAAGGAACAGGCTTATGAGGAGGACAAATACAGGTATCCCCTTTATCTCTTTTATCTGTTCTGATAAATTCACAGCCTGCTCCCCGACAATAACATTAATCTGTTTGCCTTTTCTGCCAGTATCACCTTTTTCACCATTGACTCCATTTCATCCCTTATATTGAGATCAAACATTCAGATAAAAGCAATATACATGCCATTAACTCATCCTTGTTTGTTCATACTGAAAATGGGCAAATAAAGAACAATAAAATAAAGGGCATTTGGTAAAATGTGGTTTAAAAGCCTGTAAATATTTACAAAACTGGTAAAACAGCACAATAATCATCTCTCTTTTACCATATTCAGAGTAAGGAGACAGATTCACAAAACCATAAAAGATTTTATATTAGTCAATATATTGACATAATCGGATAAGAGATGCTGCCCCTATTATCTGGGTTAAAAAGCGATAGATTGCCAAGGAACAGGTTGACAAATTTCAATATAAATTTTAGATCATGCCTGATCCCGATAAAAAAATGGAGAGTTAATATGACAGGCAAATACATACTGGTAATTGATGATGATCCGGACATGGTTGAAACGATAACCCTGATGCTTGAAAGCAAGGGTTGCACAGTAGGAAAGGCCTATGATGGTATAGAAGGTGAAGAGTCCATAAAAACAAAAAGACCTGATCTGATTATTCTGGATGTAATGATGCCCAGGAAGGATGGATATACCCTTTGCGCTGAGCTTAAGGCAAGTGCCAGTACAATGGAAATCCCTGTTATTCTACTTACTGCTGTTAGCGAGCATGTGCCTGGCACAAGATATTCCCATGCGGATGGTATGAACACAGAGGCAGATGAATACATACCTAAGCCCATTGATACTGAGGGGCTCTGGAAAGCGGTTTCTTCTTTAATATAAGGTAATATTCCAGAATATTTTTCTCTAAGCTTTACATTAGAATTAAAAAACCGCTATTTTTTCAGGGCTATTGAAGGGATCACGAAGGGCTTTAGTGTACCGGTGATCCTAAGAAGCAGTTTATTCAGGTTTTTTAAAATTAACGTCTCTTGACATATCTATCAATTTACATAAAATATGTAATATACATAAACTGATTAATGAGAAAAAATGGAAAAAATAATATCTTCAACAGAGATTGTGAGAGATTTTTCAACCATATTAAATAAGGTGAAATTTTCCGGGGAGCATTATGTTATCAAAAGGAACGGTAAATCAGTTGCACGCATAATACCCGCAGATGAGAAAAAACTATCTAATCAATTATATAATCTCAATAAAATTCTCAATAAACTCCCCAAATTAGGTGATGAACTGGATTCTTTTTCTGATGACTTGCTATCCATTAGTAATGATCAACCAGAAATCTCGGATGATTTAAATTGGGCATAATCCTTGATAGAAGCATACTCATAGAACATGAAAGAGGCTTACTGGATATAACAAGTTTTATCGCAGGCAGGGAGAATGAGGAATTTGCAATGAGTGTCATTTCAGTAGCAGAACTGCTACATGGCGTTCACAGAGCTGATTCTGAAGCACGACGAATAAAAAGAAATTTGTTTGTTGAGCAGGTGATTGATACATTTCCAGTCTTTCCTTTTGATTTGGAAACATCAAGAATGTATGCAAAATTATGGGCTGAATTGCTCAGTAATGGAATAAAAATCGGCGCTCATGATCTTATGATAGGCGCTACAGCAATATCAAAAGGTTTTTCTGTCGCGACATTTAACAAGAGACATTTTGATAAAATCAAAGGTTTAAGGCTGGAGCTTCTCCAATAGCAATAAACATACATGGCTGATAACCCTTTTAGGATAAAGTAATCTATAAAGCCAGGAAACAGATTCATACATTATGTGTAAAATATTCCTCAAGCTCTTTTATTAAAATGTTCTCTATTACTGCATTTCCTATTCCATGCAGGAGGACAAAATGTATGCTACCACCCTCCCTTTTTTTATCCCTTCTCATTGCATCAAGGATCTTTTCTTTATTCGCCGTAAGTAAAAAAGGAAGCCCCAGATTTTTAATCAGTGCAATAATCCTCTCCTTGTCAGAGTGAGTCAGGATACCCCTGCTTTCTGAAAGGCCTGCTGCTGCTGCCATTCCAATGCTTACGGCCCTGCCGTGGCTTACACCTGTAACCTTTTCCACAGCATGACCAAATGTATGGCCGAAATTAAGAATCCTTCTTTCCCCCTTTTCCTTTTCATCCCTGTTGACGACATCAGATTTTATTTTTATCGAATCATATACGATGCGTTCAATCACATCACTTTCAAGTTTAAGAATCGCCTTATGATTATTCTCAAGGTATTCAAACAGGTTTTTATCCGCTATTGCCCCATGCTTGATTATCTCGGCACACCCGTTCAGTATCTCCTCTTCAGGGAGGGTTTTGAGCATATCAGGGTCACATATTACAAAATCGGGCTGATTAAAAACCCCAACTATATTTTTATATCCCCTGAAATTGACACCATTCTTTCCACCAACGCTTGCATCCACCTGTGATAGCAGTGTTGTGGATATAAACCCGAAGGGCACACCCCTCATGTATATGGATGCCACAAACCCTGTAATATCGCAGATAATACCACCGCCTATACCGAGTAAAAACAGGCCCCTGTCTGCCTCCATCTCGATAAGTTCATTAATGATAAAGCTCACTGTATCGAGGCTTTTCATATTTTCATTGGTATCTATCTTTATGGTCTTATATTCCGGAAAGGTATCTCGATAGAGATTATAAACATTGCTGTCAGCTACTATTACTGTATTGGATGAGGTCAGGTATTTATTTACATTTTTATAACTCTCACCCACAAGGAGCCTTGATACCTTTGAACTGCCTTTTATTTCAAGTGCATGCATTGATTATCCTTTCCGATGTTTTATTCAACCAGCACACAGCCCACATAGGTGAGCGTGCCAGGCCCATAATAGTATGGAATATTGTTCGCTGTACATACGTCACTTACAACAATGCCGAAGGCCTCCATAGAAGAGATCATCTTCTCAGGAAAACGGCAGGGGTTTTCAGGGTATGAACACTCCCCGCATATTATACAGGCACCTGTACCAATAACCAATGCATCAGGATGGCTTTTTTTAATCTCTTCGTTGAATTTTATCAGGGATTTCCGGTGAACCTTTTCAAGCTCCATCATTGCCTCAAAATCAAAGGAATCCTCAAGCGCCCCTTTTGTCTGGAGGATCAGGCCATGTTTATATTTTCTGATAATATTCTCACAGGCATCAAGCTCCCCGCATGCAGGTGGGCATGACCAGTTTTTTCCATAGGCATGACATTTATTCTCTGCGCATGAATCACGCACCTCTTTACGAACCCTGATAGTATCCGTATCAAGTTTTCCGACGTGGGTAAATCCACAGGAAAGGGCAAGGGCCTCTATCTCTTTGTAATCCATTATTAAAACTCCAGATATTTCTAAATTTGTTAGTATATGGTTAAAGCAAATTCATGTTCAAGTCAAACCGTAAATAAAATCACATGGATTAATCGAATAAAAGGCGGGATAATCCATATTTTTATTGATATTTGCCTGATGAAAATTTATTTTAAAACCAATCTGCTAATTACTGGCTTCGCTCAAGCAGTAAGGTGATATGAAATTCAGTTTATTTATGAATAATAGATACTGTTTCAGAAAGGACCTCATCCAGGCTTTTATTATTTATATCAATGACCCGATCATTTTTACCGAGAGGTCCATAGGCTTCTGGAGATGTTTTATTAAACAGGGCAATAATATCAGTTTTTGCTGCTGATGCGAGATGCATAGGACCTGTGTCTGCACATATAAAAAAATCCAGGGCAGCCATAAAAGATGCCAGTTCCCTTAAATTTACAAATGAAATGGATAAAACATCGTCACTGACAGCCTTACCCCCGGGGGCTATTATATCAACAAATATATAGCCATGCCCTGTTTCCAATAACTTATTGATATATTCCAGCCAAAAACTATCAGCAATTTTCTTCTCATATCGCGCATTACGAAAAATCCCGATTATTTTCATGCCATTGATATTATCCTGACCAATAAGCTGCGTTAATATCTCTTTTCCTCTGGCTTTCTCATCATCAAACAGTGAAATATCAAGATATGGCTCATAGGTTAATCTTTCCCCATCAAAGGCATCCATCAGGGCTAAAGGCAGCAATGCGGCATGTTTTATGTCAGGAAAATCAACAACAATGTTTGCAAAATTAATAACATCTTTTACTTTAAAACTTAATTTATACCTTGATTTAATAGAAGCCTGTAAAATGTTACTGCTGCCTGAACTTTTTGCAGGAGAGATAGTAAGATCATACCCGTTTTTATTCAATTCTTTTATTAAAGTAATTAACCTGAAGGGGTTTTTTATCAGCCGGGAATTTACACAATATATCTTATTAACATTAGCCATTCGCCCGATTAATTCACTAAAATCAGCCCCTAATAACAGATCTATTTGCGCATGGGGTATTTTTTTCTCTAAAGCCTTAATAAGTGGAGTCAAAAAAAGGATATTACCAATACGATGGTTGAGCCTGATTAAAAGTATCCTTTTTATCCCATTTGCATCTATCCTGTCATATTCTATTTTTGTATTTATGATCCTGCATAAAAAGGCATTTAGAGACTTAGATATAGAACGTCTGATTCTTGAATGCCATGGTCTTTTAGCCATAAAAATTTCTCCAGCAGATATTATTCCTTTAACAGCTCCGGCAAATTAGACCTCCTGTAAGGCAAAGAAAATTGCCATTCCCAATTCAATTTTCACAGGAGGTTTAAGACAGAGGCCAATGAAATTATCAGAATTAAAAACCTTCGTCAAATACAGGATACTGTTCCCATCGATAACCTTTGTTTTTTTTAAAAAGATAATATACTATTTTTTTAAATGATAAGCCGTTACCCTGACTACGTTAACGCCTGATCAAAAAATTAGTAACAAAGGAGATATAAGAAAATATATGAAATTATTGTTCTTCACAACATCCGGAGAAGACTATCTTCAAGATCAAGTGCTTATTGGACTCAGAGAAATATATGGTGCAAATGTGATCGATTATCCCAAGAAGGGAGAGATATACGAAAATTTTGAGAAACCAAATAAAGAGATGTATGGATGCGGTTTTACCATATGGAAAATAATGCCTGATATTTATATAGATCGGCAAAACATCATTGAAAGGGTAAAAGAAAATGAATTTGATATAATAATATTTGGCAGTATCAGGCGACAGAAGATGTTTTTTACTAAATTCCATCTTTCAAATATTTTCAATCGAATTCATACAAAGATCTGTTTTCTTGACGGGCAGGATAACAGCAAACTTTTTATCCCGGCATTTTTTTACGGCAAATATTTCAAACGTGAATTAATGAATAGATTTGGGCTCCCATTTATCAGACAGATTAATTTTTCAATACCGGATAAAAAAATCAGGCAGCAAACAGTTCAAAAAAAGATTAAATTCGCCAGGCATGTTCAATGTGACGAGGCATATAAAATAAAAGAAATTAGGGAACATTGTCAGCCACGCTACGCCTTTACAAATGAGGAATCTTACTATGATGATATTGCCAGCGCTGAATACGCAATAACCATGAAAAAAGGAGGGTGGGAATGCATGAGGCACTATGAGATTGCAGCAAACGGAACAGTGCCTTGTTTTTACAAGCTGGATCAGAAGCCAAGATTATGTGCCCCGCACGGCCTTGTCAACATGAAAAATGTTGTAGCATTTAACACTGCCAATGAACTTGAGGAGAAAATTAATCATATAAAATTGCACAACTTATACCCTGAACTACAGAGAAATGCTATTGAATGGGCAAAAAATAACAGCTGCAAACAGGTAGCTAAAAGAATAGTCGATCAAGTTCAGGCTTAAAATTTCCTGTTACCGGACACCCTGGTTCCTCAATGCCAGTGATTGGTTAGTTCATAGTGTTTTTTGCCACAGATATGAATGACCAATTGGGTACAACTTCTTCTGTTTTAATGATTTCATAACCGCCTATAAGTTCAAGAAAGCTATTATAACTTTCAGGGGTAAAAACATGTTTATATATCGAATCCAGTTTGATTGTATTTAGTTTTCTTTCGTCAGGCAGAATAGTTGCCAGGATACCGCCTTTTTTAAGAACCCTGGACCATTCTTTAAGTGTTTTTACTGTATCCACATAGTTTTCAAGGTTATTTTAAATTACTGATAGCTAAAATGTTGCTGTATTAAACATTTCAGCCATAGCCTATCCGATATGATTAATTATTTTGATTTTCCGGAAAACATATGGTAGCTACAACCTGTATTTTTAAATTTTGTTTTTCACCCAATAAACAGCTTTTCATATGAAGACTTTTTGTTAAAAATAGATCACTGCCCTGTCGTCAAGTTATTTGTGAATAATAAAATGAAATATTTTAACTATAAAGAATACAGAGTACTTTCAACCATAGATGAAGATACAGCTGTATTTTTTTTAAACAGCATATTTTCAAAAAGCTATCAGACAATTTCAGAGTATAATAATGATAGAAACTCTTTTGTATCTCAGATAAAGATAAAGGATTTTGATAATATTATATTTAAAATTCCACGAAATAGAAACTCAAGACTGGGGGAGAGGTTTCTGACACTTTTCAGGGGAAGTGACTCTTTCAGGATTATTAAGAGTTTAAATAAAATAAATGAGTTGGGATTAAATGCCCCAGGCCCCATCCTTGCTGTTCAAAAAAGAAAATTTGGCATGGTGGTAGATAGTTTTTATGCTTATAAGTTTGTAGAAGGCAGAGAAGCCACAGATGATAATCTGCCAGAGGTCTTAAAATCCCTGCAAATCCTGTATAGCAAGGGATATATAAGGAGCGACCCAAAACTTACGAATTTTTTAAATAAAGATGATCAAGTCTACTTTATAGATTTCAGGCTTAAAAGGCCTGCTGTTTTTAAAAAACTATTTATAATGATAAATCTGTGCAAATTTTTACAGGCTGAGCAAAAAACGATAGGTCTAATAGATGATAAACTTAAAAATTCTATTTTGTTTAAAACCGCTTTTTTTCTAAATGATATAAAAAGTACTTATAAAAAAACAAGAAGAAATATAAAATCAAAATTTATTAACACTAAAGGTTAAGTTAGATGTCTTCCACAGTAAATTCTATCTGCATTGTCAGGTTATCAGCGTTAGGGGATGTAACCCATATGCTGCCGGTGATCCATACCCTTAAGACCCATTCGCCTGAAATCAAGATCACCTGGGTGATAGGAAAGGTGGAACATCAGCTTTTAGCTCCTCTGCCAGGGGTTGAGTTCATTATTTTCAACAAGAAAAATGGTATTAAAGAATATCATAAAATAAGAAAACAATTGAATAACCGCTCATTTGATGTGCTGCTTCTTATGCAGCTCTCCCTGCGTGCAAACCTTTTAAGCTGGGTCATAAGGGCAAAACGAAAGATCGGGTATGATAAAATCCGCGCCAAATACTTTCATGGCCTGTTTATAAAGGAACGGATTGCTGCAACACCAAAGCAGCATGTTTTAGACAGTTTCATGAGTTTTCTTGATAAGCTGGGTATCAGCAAAAAGGAATACAAATGGCACCTGCCCCCTGTTCCAGGGGCACAGGACCTTGCTCAGCAGAACATAAATCCTGAAAAGCCATGCCTGATCATTAGCCCCTGTTCGAGTCATGAACTCCGTAACTGGCATGCAAAAGGATACGCTGCTGTTGCTGATCACGCGGTTAAACAGCATGGCATGCAGGTAATCATCTGTGGCGGCCCATCACCTGCTGAACACCGGATGGCTGATGAGATCATCCGCCTGTGCAGGGTGGCAATACCCATCAACCTGGTAGGCAGGGACACATTTGCGAAATTTATTGAACTGTTGCGGCGGGCAACAGTCCTGATTACACCTGATTCAGGCCCCATGCACATGGCCGCTATAACAGACACGCCTGTGATAGGTCTTCACGCAGCATCCAATCCACTCCGTTCAGGCCCTTACAAGAGTCTTGAGTGGTGCGTGAACATGTATGACCAGGCATCACAAAAGTACCTGGGGAAGCCAGCGGATGATATCCGATGGGGAACCAAGATAGAAAGGCAGGGGGTCATGGACCTGGTCGAGATCGACCATGTCACAGACAAACTGGATAGACTAATGATTAAAATAAAAGCAAAGGAGTTATAATATATGTCCCAGATAAATGTACCGATTTCTCCGGGTGAGCTGATAGACAAGGTCACTATCCTTGAAATCAAAATAGAACGAATGGATGATCCTAAAAAGGTTGCCAACGTAAAGACAGAACTAGATCTGCTTGAAAAGGTATGGCAACAGTCCGGTTACAGCGAAGAAAAAATGGTCAGTGAAAAACGAGCTGAACTAAAATCAATAAATGAAAAACTCTGGGTTATCGAGGATGGCCTTCGCCTTAAAGAGTCCAGGTCAGAATTTGACAAGGAATTTATAGAACTCGCCCGATCTGTATATTTTACTAATGATCACCGGGCAAGGGTTAAAAAAGAGATCAATATCGGGGTAGGTTCAGACCTGGTTGAAGAAAAATCATACCAGGATTACGGACGTAAATAAACTTAACCGGGTCTTATAAAGTAAGTGACCATTTATCAAATATGAATAAATATATCTTTCCAATTTACAGAACCCTTGTTCCAAAAATCTTAAGGACTATAATCCTGAAAAAGACTCTGAGGAAAAATATTCTGAGATATTTTTCCTCTTTGCCTTCCGGCCAGATTGATCAGGAACAGAAAGAGGTAATTGAATTTCTTGAAGCCAATCCTGTCAGGATCTTTCCCTACCATTTCTATGACAACTACTCAGAAGATAGTGTCGAGGTATTTAAGGATGGGGAGAGGAAATTGCATTATGTGATACAGGATGGAAAGAGACTATATTTCAAGAAACGCTGGGGTGTAAAAAGGATAAAAAGGGCTTACTCAACCCTTGCAATGGAGCAGGATATAGAAAGTCCGCACAGATATCTTACCTGCTCATTTACAGCCGGCAAGGATGATGTTATTGCTGATATCGGTTCAGCTGAAGGTAATTTCTCTTTATCGGTTATTGAAGAGGTAAAAAAAATTTACCTCTTTGAGCACAACAGGGAATGGAGCGATGCCCTCAAGGCCACATTTGCGCCATGGGCTGATAAGGTTGAGATAATAAACAAATATGTATCTGATCATGATGATGAATCACACATCCGTTTTGATACCTTTTTTAAAAGTCACAGTGATGTAAATTTTTTAAAAATAGATGTTGATGGAGCTGAATCGAATGTACTTACTGGCTGCGACACTGTTTTAAGGGATGGAAGGCCATTTAAAATTGCATTATGTACGTACCATAAAAACCACGATGAAGAAGAGTTTACAAGGCTTCTCAAAGGTTATGGATTCAATGTTAACGCGTCTCATGGGTATATGATTCATTATTACGATAAAAAGATACAACCTCCTTACCTGAGAAGAGGATTGATAAGGGCGGTGAGGTAGTCTCTTTTTTTTATTCGGAAATTATGCCAAGTATATTTATTAGGGATTTATTATGTTTGAAGGTTTGACACTCGCTGATATTTCTAAAAGGCAATGTGGGATATTAAGAAAACCAACAGGCACAAGGCCTGTTATCTGGCGGATTGAAGAAAATGGTGTAAAGGCAATTGTAAAGGATTTCAGTTTAAACAGTTTCTGGTTCAGGAATATTGCAGGTCGCTTTCTTATATGGCGTGAAAAGAAGGCATATAAAAAACTTGAGGGATTTCCAGGGGTGCCTGCTCTCTTCGGTTCAATAGGAGGAGTAGCCCTGATTATAGAAGAGATACAGGGGACTGACCTCGGTAGTATTGAGGTTTCAAAAAAACTTGATAAAAATTTTTTCAGAGATCTGAAACAACTTATTGATAGACTCCATGATCGAGGTATTGTCCACTGTGATCTGAAGAGGGCTCCAAATATTATGATCGGAAATGATGGAAACCCATACATTATAGACTGGGCCGCATCAATATCAAGATCAGAATTTGGATTTTTCCCCTTGAATTTAATCTATAAAAGATTCATTCAGGATGACCTCAATGCTGTTATAAAAATCAAGTTAAAATGGCGGCCTGAAAGTGTCAGCCCTGAAGAAATGCTTCAATATGCTGAAAGAAGCAGGGTAGAGAGGATAATCAGGGCGATCAGGGACTGTCTCAGGAATTTTTTAAAAAAAATTGCCTGAATAATTCTAATCAGCCAGAGGTTTACAGTTTCCCCTGCTGGTTATCTTTATAACAAATTGAACGCGGACTGATCCAGGTTTTTACCCGCAGGGCATTAGCATAGTAACGACATAAATTAACCAAAAGCAAACGCTGAACCTTTGCCTTTTTACTGGTAAAAACAAGGCAGAAAAGCAATGCCAGAATTGTGTTTTTAATGAACGCCCTGCAGACCAGAAACACCTCTATGGCAGTGCGGCTCAATCCCTGTTTATGGATACTGATATACAGGTGGCTGGAGATATAAACTTCTGATTTGGTTAAAGCTGATATGCCTGTATTTATGCGGGAACTGCCGCCATGATTATGTATGAAACTGGCTTGCTGCAACATGACAATTTTTCCCCCCATTTTTGCAGCCCGTTTACATATATCTATATCTTCACTGTACATCCAGAAACGCTCATCCCAGCCTTTCAGATGAAGATATGCCTCTCTCCTCATAAAAATTACAGACCCTGAGACCCAATCCGGAAAAACTACAGCCTTTTCTTTTGCAAATTCCCTTTTTAGTCGGCTTCTGTTAATAAACCGGTACAGGGTTTTACCTGTCCCTGTTAATGTGATCCACTTGGGGAAAAATCGTTCAACCCTCTCTATCCTGCCTTTTGGTGTTATTTGTAGTGCTGATAATATCGAGTTTGGAGGGTAATCCTTAATCGTTGAGAGTAAAAGTTCGATACTTCCAGGGCGCACGATTGTATCAGGATTAATAAAAAGGAAATATTCACCTCTGCCTGCCCTTGCCCCGGTATTACATCCATGAGCATAACCATAGTTTCCGGTATTCAGTATAAAGCGGGTGGTTGGAAAGGCAGTGGCGTAGGATTCAAACTTACCATCGTTTGAGCAGTTGTCTACAACAATGATATCCAGATTGATATTTGATGTATTCACGCATTGCAGAGATCTTAAGCAATCAGCCAGCTTTTCCCAGCTACGATAATTGACTATGATTACCGATATTATGTCGAATCGTTCATTATGACCGGTTATATTTTCAGTATCAACACTGAGCATAATTGCATAAACTCCTGTAAAATGTCTTTATCCTCTGGGGCATAATGACGTATGCGAATTAAAAGATCAAGAGGCTTGAAAATCCCGGAATATTTAAAGCAATAAATTTGACCAAATCCGGTTTGTGTGATAGCTGACACCCATGAATATATTATTAATAGGTTCTAAAACCAAATATGTGGAAAATCAATTTGAGCAAATGAATGCATAATTATGATCCCTATAATTACACAGAAATATAAATCATATTCCTTTGGATCATTATCCGTGTTGAATCATTCTCAGCTTGAAACACTGATCAAAATATTTGATGAGCCCAATGATAAAACAGATGCAGTTCTCGGAGGAAGAGGTTCCATAAAAAGGTTAGATCTGGATGGGTTTGGGCCGGTTATTATTAAATATAATACCCGTGGAGGTCTTATAAGGTTATTTATTGAAAGAACATATGTAAGGACAGGCAAGCCCTGTAACCGGATAGAGTTTGAACAACTGATTAATGCATCCAAGCTCGGGGTAAATGTCCCGGAACCGGTAGCATTTGCAACAAAGGGCTCTCTTTTTTACAGGGGGTGGCTTGTCATAAAAGAGATAAAAAACAGTGAAACCCTTGCCTCGGTCAGCTTAAAAGATGAAGACAGGACCGATCAACTCCTGAATGAAATTACAAGGCAAATTAGCATTCTGATAGATTCAGGTTTATATCATGTGGATCTCCATCCCGGGAATATTCTTGTTAACGATAACAATGAGATATTCATTATAGATTTTCATAAGGCACGTGTGTTCAATGCTGGCAAAGAAATACTAAAGGATAAATATTTCACCCGCTGGAAAAGGGCAATAAAAAAGCACAGGCTACCTGAAACACTTAATGAGGTATTTAGTAAAGGATTATAGAAATCTTTTTATTAGTGTCAAACAGCGTAAGGGAATTTTCAGATGAGAACTTATTTCTTAATGAGCTGAATTCGTGAAAATTCTTAGTACAAACTCCTTTATAATTTATCAAGATCATTATCTTTTCCGCCGCATAGGGCGCACGACGTTGTTCAAAAAAACCGATGATAGTTTTAATTAAGCAACTTCTCAACCTTCTAAACCTTCAACCGCCCCGGGATTACAGCATTACAGAGTTTTTTTAGTTTATTCTGGACACCCCTCTATTGCCCATTATTTTTTGCATAATGCACAAATCTCTTCATAATGCTTGAGGCTTGAGGGGTTTCTTTCACTGTCTCCATTATTTCATCAATATTATGACCTGTTGTCATGAGTTCATCTGCCTGGTTTATTATGTATGCCTTCATGATATCTGTACTGTATTCAGGGTGGAACTGCACACCCCATGCAGAGGCCCCTATCCTTATGGCATGGTAAGGTTCAAAATCATTTGAAGCAAGAATGGTTGATACGGCTGGAATCATGAGGGCTGATTGTGCATGTGTTACATGAACAGGAATAGATGCAGGCATATCTATTAAAAGTGGGTCCTTAGCACATTCAGAAGAGAGCTTTACCTCTACTGTGCCTATCTCCTTACCCTTTGGATGAAAACCGACCTTTCCTCCCATTGCCTCGGCAAGGAGCTGATGTCCATAACAAATACCCATGAAAGGGATTTCATGCCTGACGAGCCCGGGTATCCATTCCAGTAAAAGGTCACTCCAGGGAAGATGATCTGTAACCATATCATGTGACCCGGTAATAACAACGCCCCTGCATTCATTGTATTCAGGGAGAGGCTCTATGTTTTGGATATCTATTATAACAGCTTCACCCTGACTGATACCCATTGATTTTATTGTCCAGAGATCAAAATCGCCATGTTCCTCTTTCAATGTGGGAAATGTTGTTCCTGCCTTGATAATATAAATACTTTTCATCTGTTTTTAAAACCTGTTAATGCTGCTTATGTGGGGGTAAGCGGGAAAATCCATAAATATTACGATATCTCAGTTCTCCAAAAAAATATTTTCAATTTCTTTACACTGTATAAGCTTTTTTGTTAAATGTGTGGGTGACACCGTTGGTTTATTTACTTAAAACAACATTTTTTGTACTTCTTCCCACTTCCGCAGGGACATGGATCATTCCTGCCTACCTTTGGAAGTTGGCTCTCCTGCTTTGGAATGTAATGTTTTTTCTTGTTATATGCGTATATAGCCTTAAGTCTTAAATGTCTTTTTTTGAGCTTACTGTAGATACCCTGTTCCTGTTGTTCTATAGCAGTTTTTAACGTTTTCAAATCAAAGTCAGCAGAAGAGGATTCAACTATTTCCCACTTTTCCTTCTTATAATTCACTGAAATAACGCACAATTCCTTTTCATTTTTCCCTTGCTCATCTACAGCAATTATATTCAGATAACTATCTGTGCATGAACAGTTCGGCTTCAGGCAATACTGATCGAAAATAATGCATGACATCCCATTGATTGTAACTTGCAGCGTGTCCCCATAGGGTAAAGCATCGTTATAGGCAAACATCAGATTTTTTTCTTCAACTTCATCATATACAAAATTTATATCTATACCATCTGGAGGGCTTTCCTCGGTTATTTTGTGTTTATAACCAGAATAAATCTGGTAAAGAAGAAAAAAATCGTCTTCCTCCATTTGGTCAATAAAACGTCTGGCTAGCTCCAAATCCTTTTGCCGACATTTGTTTTTATTGTCCTCCCCTAATGATTCATTATAAAGATCAATATCAAAACTGAAAACCTCAGCTTCCCCCGCATAGTCCTTATCCTGCACAGGAACAAGGTCCAGTGTCACTATGCCGCATGTGCAGGTAGGATTACTGCAGAATGATACTGAGCATTCGTATGTCTCCTCCATATCATTATTCTGAAGGGTGGCTGATAATTTATTTACCTTTTTCTCTCGTGTTAAAACCATTTATTTACTCCATTCATTTGAAAGTATCTCTGCCTGTTTCATAACCAGATCTATTGCCTCGGCAGCTTTATCCGGTGGGTATTTCCAGCGCTGTAAGGTACGTCGAACCAATATTTTTAACCGGGCGCGAACACTGTCGCGTACCTGCCAATCCACAGTTGTAGACCTGCGCAGCTTTTCCGTGATCTCAACAGCTATCCTTTTCAGGATTTCATTTCCCAGTTCCCTTACCGCACTTTCATTATTTGCAAGCGCATCATAAAAAGCCACCTCATCTGCTGTAAGGCCCAGATCGGCCTCACGTTCAATCTCTTTTTTAAAATCTTTAGCCATCTGAATCAGCTCTTCTATAACCTGGGCAGTTTCTATGGCGCGGTTGTTATATTTCCTGAGTGTTTCCAGAAGTCGTTCCAAAAATTTCATTTCACGTACAATATTTGTGCGTGTTTTCGATTTTATGTCATCTTTGAGTAGTTTTTCCAGCAACTCAACAGCAAGATTTTTTTGCGGCATCCTTCGCACATCTTCAAGAAATTCATCCGACAGCAAACCAACATTCGGCTTATCCAGACCGCACAGGGCAAAAATATCCGCAACTCCTTCCGCAATAACAGCATTGTCAATAATCTGTTTTAAGGCGGAGTTCTTTTCTTCCTGTGCAATTTTTCGATCAACAGTTGTAAATTTTTCCAGGGCAGCCTTTATGGCAGAGTAAAAGGCAATTTCCTTTCTCAAATCTTTAGCCGCATCAAGTGTGCTGCAAAGGGCATATGCCTTATTAACAGTCAGCAGCAAATCAAAAAAGCGCTTTTTACCTTCTTCCAGGCCCAGCAGATAATTAGCAGCAGGCACCAGCAGTTTCTGTGCCTCAGTTTCCAGTGAAGATATTTCCAGGCCTTCGGATTGTGGTGTTTTGGCAAACATACCTCTTATTGCATCAATCTTTTCAAGCATGATGACAAAGGCCTCTTCAGCGCGAAGTGTGGGTTGTCCCTTGCCGTTTGAATCAGTGTATTCTTTAAGGGCCTGTTTCAATTCATTTGCAATGCCTATGTAATCAACAACCAGGCCTCCGGGTTTGTTTTTAAACACACGGTTTACCCGAGCAATAGCCTGCATAAGGTTATGGCCGTGCATGGGTTTATCTATGTACATGGTATGACAGCATGGCACATCAAACCCGGTTAGCCACATGTCACGGACTATTACTATCTGTAAAGGGTCATTAATATCTTTAAAACGCTTTTCCAGCCGCTTTTTCACCTGTCTGTTGTAGATGTGTGGCTGAAGCAGGGGTTTGTCAGAAGCAGAGCCTGTCATAATAACTTTTATGGAACCCTTTTCCGGGTCAGGATCGTGCCATTCAGGTCTTAAGGCTACAATCTCATTGTATAAATTCACGCATATATTCCGGCTCATTGCGACAATCATGGCCTTGCCGTCTATAATCCTGGTACGTTCTTCAAAATGCCTTATCAGGTCTTCGGCAACCTCCTTAAGCCTGGGGGCAGATCCTACCAGACTTTCAAGTCTGCTCCATTCACTTTTGGCCTTTTCCTTTGCATCAAGGTCTTCTTCATCTTCAATTATTTCATCAAACTGTTTTGAAAGTTCGTCTATTTCTTCATGGTTTATATCAAGTTTAGCAAGGCGCGACTCATAATAGATAGGAACAGTGGCCCCGTCATCTACCGCATCCTGAATATCATATATAGACACATAACCGCCGAATACTGCGCGTGTATCCCTGTCTTCCAGCGAAACCGGAGTCCCTGTAAACCCAATAAATGAGGCAAAGGGGATTGCATCCCTCATATGCTTTGCATACCCGTATTTGTAGAGGCCTCCATCAACCAGCACCGCCTTTAAACCATACTGGCTGCGGTGGGCCTCATCAGATATTACAACTATATTATGCCTAGCGTTTAATACGGGGTGTCTTGTTTCACTTTCAAGCAGGGCAAATTTTTGCACAGTCGTAAAGATAATGCCGCCAGATTCCCGCTCAGATAAATACTGCCGCAACTCATCCCGGCTTTCTGCCCGCACCGGTGTCTGCTTGATCAACTCCACAGCATTGCAGAATGTCTCATAAAGCTGGCCATCCAAGTCATTCCTGTCTGTAACAACTACGATGGTCGGGTTATGCATTTCAGGCTGCTGAAGCAATTTCCCTGCATAGCAACACATTGAAATGCTTTTGCCTGACCCTTGAGTATGCCACACAACGCCTGCCTTTTTACTACCCGGAATAACCTCATTGCCATAGTTTGCACGAGGGTCTCCCGCACTGGAACCTCCCGGTATCCTGGCAGCAATAACTGTTGCCTTTACAGCCTCCCTCACAGCATGAAACTGGTGGTATCCGGCAATCTTCTTGATTATCTGTTCGCCGTCAGACTCAAACAGTATAAAATACCTGATGTAATCCAGAAAGAGTTCACGGTTAAAAAAACCCTTTACCAGGGTTTCAAGCTCCCAATCTAAGACAGGTTTATCGTCCTGGTCCCTGATTGTGCGCCACGGCATATACCGCTCTTCATTTGAAGTGAGTGACCCTACCCGTGCAGTAAAGCCGTCACTTACAATCAATGCCTCATTTGTGATAAACAGGTCCGGTATTTCGGATTTATATGTCTGCAACTGATTGAATGCGTCCCAGATATTAACATTTTCATCATCAGGGCTCTTTAGCTCAATAACCGCAAACGGAATGCCATTAATAAAACAGACAACATCAGGCCGCCGCGGCATTTTCGTGCCAGTAACTGTAAATTGATTAATGGCATAAAAACTGTTTCTGCTGGTTTTACTCAAATCAATAAGAAAAGCACGATCCTTTTCTGTGTTATCATCTTTTTTATATTCCACAGGAACGCCATCAATCAAAAATCGGTGGAAAACACGGTTGTTGGTGGCCAGATCAAGAGTTTCGGGTTTGGTAAGCCTGGATAATACCTGTTCAAAGCAGCTTTCAGGCAGGTGCGGGTTGATTTTATTAAACGCTTTTCGTAACTCATCAACAAGAATCACCTGGCTGTAATCAGTACGCATTGGGTTTGTGCCATCAGGAGCAATATCCGGTCCATATAAAGTATCCCAACCGATGTCACGGAACCATTCAAGACACTGTATTTCCAGTTCGTTTTCGTTCACAACCTACCCTCATCTTTAAGTGTTTCCAGTGTGTGTTCTATAATATGTTCATGTGCTTTTTCACGATAGCTCATTCAGCTACCTCCAGAAGAGTACTAACATCAATTTCTCCTGAGAGAAGTTTGGGGAGAAGAGTGTCCCTAATATTTTCTAATTTTAAATTTTCTTCATCAATTAGCCATCTTTTCTTCATTATTTTCTTTAAATATTTGTCTGTAAATACTTCTATAATAGATAAATTATTGGGGACTACTAATTTGACTTTTGATAAAACATCAAACGTTATTTGTGGAAAAGTCCCTGATCTTGATTCTGCTATTACTTGTAAATAATTTATTACAGATTGTTGTGTTACAATGTAATAAAGATACTCGCTAGCAATATTAGCTGAACTTCTTAACACCATCAGTTTTGTAGATACTACATAGTTGTTTGCATCGAAATAAACAAATGCATAGCGTCTATTATGGGGTCTTATTTCGCTATACAGAATATCACCCTTTTTTATTGATTTTTTAGCTTGCCCAGGTAATTTTTCTATTGCAGTTTTTTTTGCATGTAAAAATTTTCCATTTTGAATATCACCTGTATTTAGGAAAATCACTTCAGTAACTGTTTTTAATGGGTATGTTTTAGACACAGTATCTAAATAGTCTCCAACATTTTTAATCTCCCACCCATGTGGAATTTGCCCCAACTCACTATTCTGCATGACAGATGGAAACAAGGCCGCGCTCTTTTCCAGTTCGGAATATGCTTCCGGGTTTTCGTCCTTTAAAGCATCTAACGCCATTTCATCTTTCCCGGAAATAACTGACATTGCTGAGCGCTCTGCTTCTTCTTTTGTCCCGCCGGATTCGAGCACTGCAATTTTAGCCTTGACTGGATCAAAATCCACAAACCAACTTTTAAATATTGCCTGGGCTATTTGTTCGAGAGTTTGGTTGATCTGGGTGTTGAGTTCGATTTTGTCATCAATCTTTCCTAGGATGTTTGCTATCTTATCTTGTTTACTCTTAGCACAGTTTGGGACTAATACTTGTGCTAAATCTGATCCTCTTATACCAGCTGCACCGGCTCCTTGCTCAATTATTGCATCAATTGTTAACTTACCTTTTCTACTCGCAAAATAGTAATAGAAAAAAAGTGGGTTAGAAATATCCTTTCTTAATCGACATCTTATTAGATGTGATTCAAAGCAAACAACTTCATTATCGTCGATAAAAATAGAACATTTACCAGCTCCTTCCCTTACCAATGATTGTCTTGCAAATAAAAGGTCTCCTTTCTCAACTAAATAATTTTCTCGTTCTTTCTCATTTAGCGGAACTCGGTCCATCTGAATATTGTTAATTCTAGGAAATGCAAATAGTTCCCCCATATTAATCATTTTAAAACCTTTACCTCGAACTTTTTTGGGTTTAGTTAAACCATTACGTAAAGGTATATCGAAGAATTGTTCAAAGGATTTATATTCCATAACCAAATACCACAAGATACTTCATTATTTTCATCCCAGGGTTGTCTGTACAATCATACATTTATTCAATTTCACATTCCCATAAATTCACAATCAAGGTCTTTTTTTGTTATTACTTTCCTCATAAAGAGCAATACTCTTTTTCAGTCTTTGTTATAGTTTGCTCTATGTCATCGTCTAAAGCATTCAACGACTCCAATGCCCCTGTCTCCCCCAATTATACTTTGACTTATCAACCTTTTTCTTCCTTTGGCGCATTTTTACTATTCACAACTTTTCGCTTTTATTACTGTAACTTTCCTCCCTCGCCCCTTTTCAGTCCTAACAGGCAGTTCCCTTTTTCGTTTCATAAGGACAGCCTGAGTTCGTTCAATCTCAGATGCCAATTCCTTCTCGTCTGGCAGACTCGAATTTTTCAGACATCGTCTGAAAAATTCGATCGGAAGGCCAAAGCAGATAAAATTTTTTCATTTGACTCAGATTAACAGCTCCAAAGCCGCGTCCAAATTTTGCTGTCAGGTCTGTTGAAAGTCGTTTTAAAAGCGCCTTGCCGTAATCTGCTCTGGCGCTTCCGGCCTGTTCAGATACGACGATTCGTCTCCCTATAAGCCAATAAGCAGCGGTCATGACACAATTCACCGAACGGGCTGCAGACCTTCTGGCTTCATCAATAACATGGGATATGTCCCCATATATCAATTCATATTGGGCATCCCGGCTTTTATCGTGCATTTCGAACTTATCTGTCATTTGTTTATCTCTCAAAATTAGCTACCCCTCGGGTAGCTAATTTAATTCATCCTGACTATTTGTTTTATCTCCCCGCTTCCATGCCTGTTTGTATTCTATATTCTGATTCTCAAGCTCAGATTTCATACCCCAACCCCGCAAGGTTTTTCTTTATTTCTATCTCAAGCCTGCCAGACTCCTCAAACTGCCCTTTCAACTTACCTGTTAACCGCTGCATCTTTTCTGAAAAGGGTTCACTGTCTTCTTCCTGTTCTGCTGCGCCCACATACCTGCCTGGTGTAAGCACAAAATCATGCTTTTCTATTTCATCAATGGTTGCCGAATAACAGAACCCTTTTATATCCTCATAATTGTTATTCTGCTGCCAGGCATGAAAGGCGTTTTTGATTTTTGCAATATCGTCATCAGTAAAATCACGAAGCACCCTGTCTTTCATGTAACCCATATTACGGGCATCTATAAAAAGGAATTTCCCCCTGCGATCAACCTTTTCTTTGTCCAGAGATAGCCCGTTCTGTTTGTCTTTGGTTAAAAACCAGATACAGGCAGGGATCTGGGTATTTGTAAAGAGCTGGCCGGGTAATGCCACCATGCACTCCACAACATCAGCCTTTACAAGATTCTTTCTTATCTCACCCTCATTGTTTGTATTGGAACTCATGGAGCCGTTTGCAAGCAAAAGTGCCATGGAGCCTGTATCATTAAGATGATAAAGCATGTGCTGTATCCACGCAAAATTGGCGTTTCCCTGGGGAGGAGTGCCGTATTTCCATCTTACATCATTTTCAAGTTTGGCGTGCCACCAGTCTTTAATATTGAATGGAGGATTTGCCATTACGTAATCGGCCCGCAGATCAGGATGCTGATCGTCCAGAAAGCTATCGGCATTTTTCTTTCCGAAATTAAAATCAATCCCCCTGATAGCCATGTTCATTGCAGCCAGTTTCCAGGTTGTGGGGTTGCTCTCCTGGCCATACACGGAGATATGTTTTTTCTGTTCGGATGCATTGTAGTGCTTTTCACCTTCATGAGCTCCGATGAACTTATCATTGGAAACAAAGAACCCTCCTGCCCCCATTGCAGGGTCATAGACCCGGCCTTTATATGGCTGCAACATCTCAATAATGAGGGCAACAATACTCTTTGGCGTGTAATACTGTCCGCCCTGCTTTCCTTCTGCAAGGGCAAACTGCCCGAGAAAGTATTCATAGACATGGCCAAGTATATCCTTGCTGTGCAGGTTAAGCTTTTTACCATTGTATTCAGGGTTGCTGAAGCTGGTGTCAGAAAACTTATTTATGAGTTCAGTCAGATTTAGGTTTTCCACCTCATAGCGGCTGATTCGTGGCAAAATACCCTTTAATTTGGGGTTTGCAGGTTTGTCATCTATTTTATATGTCTCAATGGATTCCAGGGCATTGTCTATGAGCCAGGATATTGAAGTGAGTTTTCGCGATGTAATAGGGTCTTTCTTCTCGGTATCGGTTTCTTTTTTTTCATATTCCTTTCTTATTTTTTCTGCTTCTTCATGTGTTATCTCATTTCCTTTATGCTCAAGCCATAACTCTGTACCTATGGGTAAAGCCGAAGTATCTTTAATATAATTCCAGCGCGCTCTTTTAGGTACCCAGAACACATTCTTTTCCTGATAATATTCATGTAATTCCAGTTCTTCATTGATGGCATTTTGATACTCTTCATCGCTTTCGTAGTCTTCACGTGGCATGTAGTAAATATTATCTTCACTGCTACCCTCTTTAAAAAGCCGGCGGAGCTCATTCTGCCTCTCTTCAAAGGCATCTGATACATACTTCAAAAAGATGATGCCCAAAACCACGTGTTTGTAATTGGCCGCATCAAGGTTGTTCCTGAGCCTGTCTGCCGCCTTCCAGAGTTTGTCGTCAAGTTCTTTAAGGAATTGCTGTTCTGCGTTTTTTGACATGTGTCTATATCCTATTATTTGAAAAGAAGTCTTGTTTCTTTATACTCTTACTATTCAGGATTTATAGTATTTTATATAACACCTTTTATAAATTTGGTTTTATTTCAAACCCATTCAGCGAAAATGCCAGCAGTGGCAAAATCGCTAAATATCATAATAAAAAGTCAATATCATGGCTTTTTGTGTTTTATTAGGTCAGGCTTTTTGATTTGTATTAGCAGGAAAATTAACAATGATCAATGGACAATTATCAGTTATCAATTATAAAAACAGGCTGCCGTCGTCGCTTAGGCTATGCCGGGCCAGGGAAGCATTTTAGGATAAAGGCTGCCAGGAAAAGCAGGAAAGCTGGAAGCTCAAGGCTCAAAGGTAAAAGGAAAGCTGAAAGCGCAAAGTAAAAAGGGCGGGCTCATTCATGTTCAACTCCAGTAACCACTTTTCACCCTCCCCCAGTCCCTCCCACCCGGCCTATGCTAAAGCTATGGTCTGGCAAGAAAGTGGAGGGGAGTTATAAAGCATGGCAACCTGGCAGGTCGTGTTTTAACCCGGCATCTTTTAATTAATGGCTATACATATTTTTTAGATTATATAAGCCATTATATAAAATAACGATTGGAATATTGCTGGGCTGCTTTGCTTAACCCATCCTGCTTTTTAATTTGAATATATGAATCACGATGGAATATATATCCTTTGATCAGATCAGGCCTTTGTATCTGCATTCTTTCTTTTTACTTCAACCGCTTCCTTTATCTTTTGTGCAGCAAGCTCAGGGTCAACAGGTTTGGGCATCCACCCCTGTATACCCAGACTCTCAAGTGTTGCCACAAGGGCCGGTTGATTATCAATGGCGCTCATTATAATCACAGGGGTATCCTTGTCTGTTTCTCTTAAATTACTCAGAAAAGCCTGACCATGCATCTTTGGCATGATAAGATCAAGTAGTATGAAATCGGGAGTGCAATATTTTAATATATCTGTAGCATGTTTACCATTATCAGCACATATTACCTCAAAGCCTTTTCTTTTTAACAGACTGGCAAGTATCCCCCTAGATGTAACCTCATCTTCAATAATAAGAACCCAAATCTTTTCCTTTGTCATTATATACTCCGCTATCAATTATCCTGTTTTTTTTATTTAATGTTACCTATTTTCCATGATCTTTTTCAAAAGTACAAACTGTTTTTTTATTTCAGGAAAAAGAGATATGAGCCTGTCTAATTCACCAGCTTTCCCGGCCTTTTCCATTTCATAGGCAATGCCTCTTAAAGAGGTGCCCTCCATACTCGCGGCAGCGCCCTTAATCCTGTGTGCCTGTAAACCCGCCTCTTCAGTTTCACCACGATCAATCAGCCTCTTAAGTTTTCTGATCTGTTTTGGTAAATCCTCCAGGAACCCCTCGATGATTGTTTCAGCCAGTGTGTCGTCAAACCCCAGCCGTGCCATCAGGGCCTGTTTATCAAATACAGGATCAGGTTCAGCCTCCCTTATCTCAACAGGCGCATCATTTATAACACTGTATTTTATCAGCCATTTATTCAGCAAGGATGACATAGAATCCATCCTTATGGGCTTGGTAATATAATCATCCATACCGGCGCCAAGACATATTTCACGATCGCCTGTCATGGCATGGGCGGTCATTGCTATGACAGGGATATTGTGGTTGATTACACCTGAGTCAGGATTACGTATTATACCGGTCGCCTCATATCCATCCATCTCAGGCATCTGGCAATCCATAAGCACCAGATCATAGTGGGCTTTTTTAAGGGCATTAATCGCCTCTTTTCCATTGGAAACTATATCCAGTGAATACCCGAGTTTTTCAAGAATACCCTTTGCCACCTTTTGATTGGTAATATCATCCTCAGCTAAAAGTATTTTTGCCAGCCGCTTTCTTTCATCAGAAATAGTAACATCCTGTTGCTGCTCTTTAACCTGCCCTGTTTTATTTTGCCCGTATAGGCCTGATACTGTGCAGAGGCAATTGAATAACTGCATCTTTTTGACAGGCTTATTCAGATGGGCGGCAAAACCTGATTTATCCATCGCGATCGTATCATGACGCAGATTCAAAGAGGAGAGCATAATAAGTATTGTCTCATTAAACTCCTGTTTCTCCCTGATTTTTTGTGCCAGCTCCTCCCCGTTCATTTCAGGCATCTGCATGTCTATTATTGCTATATCATAGGGCTCTTTTTCTGCTGCTGCCATGTTAAGTTCTTCCAAGGCCTTAAATCCATCAGGTGCCTCACTGAAACGACACCCCCATGCATTCAGATATCCCCTTAAAATCTGGCGGCTTGTGCTGTTATCGTCAACAATAAGTATACGTTTTCTACTTATGTCTCCCTGAACCACCCGCTTTTCATCAATTTGTCCCTGCTGTTTTTTTAAACCTACATTAAACCAGAATGTGGCGCCCTTGCCTGGCACACTTTCCACACCGATTTCCCCCTCCATCATTTTTACCAGCTGTCTGGAGATAGTAAGACCAAGGCCTGTCCCGCCATATTTTCGGGTTGTAGAACCATCTGCCTGGGAAAATGATTCAAATATCCTGTCCTGTTTATAATCAGGTATCCCTATGCCTGTATCTTTGACCCTGAAGCTCACAAAGGCATCCTCATCAGTTTCCTTTTCCAGAGAGATCTCGATTGAGACCTCGCCCTCTAATGTAAATTTTATGGCATTACCCACAAGATTCACAAGTATCTGACGTAACCTTACAGGGTCACCCTTTAAAAACAGAGGAACATCAGGATGAATAAAAGAGAGATACTCAAGGCCCTTTCCCTGTGCCTTTAAGGCCATAAGATCATTGACTTCATCGGTTACAGTCCTCAGATTGAAATCAATGGTTTCAAGATCCAGTCTGCCTGCCTCTATTTTAGAATAATCAAGGATATCATTAATTATAGTAAGAAGTGCATTTCCGCTCGTCTGTATTATTTTCAGGTACTCATTTTGTTCCTCGGTCAGGCTGGTGCTTAAGAGGAGCTCTATCATACCTATCACACCGTTCATAGGTGTGCGTATTTCATGGCTCATGTTTGCGAGGAATTCACTCTTGGCAACATTAGCCTGTTTTGCCTCATTCGCCATCTCTTCTGCCTGGTCTGTTGCCCTTGCAAGCAGCTCGTTTGTCTCAACAAGTGCCTCCTCCACCTCCTTGATGGGGGTAATATCCATGTGAGTGCCAAACATCATAAGCGGTTTTCCATCACTGGTCCG
This sequence comes from Deltaproteobacteria bacterium, assembly GCA_016931115.1. Taxonomy (GTDB): domain Bacteria; phylum Desulfobacterota; class DSM-4660; order Desulfatiglandales; family HGW-15; genus JAAZBV01. Next base: position 36,464 of record JAFGFM010000095.1, read on the forward strand.
GGTCATGACCCTGCCGCGTACCTGAATCCAGACCCAGTGGCCATCTTTATGCTGCATCCTGTATTCGTTATCATAGAAAGGGGATTCACCATTAAAATGTGCTTCAATAATCTCTCCTGATCTTTTTCGGTCATCAGGATGAATCAGCTTTACCATGGTCTGATAATCAAGATTAGCAAGTTCATCAATGGAGTAGCCAATAATATCAGCAGCCATTTTGTTTATTCTGATCTCACCGCTCTGGACATTCCATTCCCATATCCCAGCATGAGTGCCCTCAATTACATTTGCAAGGCGCTCCTTTTCTTTCTCCAGATTAGAGGTTCGCTCTATAACCAGTTTCTCAAGTGATTTTCTTCGACGCACAAACAGGTTTATTATAATAACAAGGGCACATGTGATAATTGCCCCCACCATTAATGCAATCTGCCCCCTCCGGGTTGGATGAAGTCTGATGAATTCAGGTGATGCATGCGCCGTTATGGTAAAGACACGTCCGAAGGCAAAGAACGGGCGCATGAACTCAATACCTGCGCTTTCAAAAGGTCTGGCATTATTAACCCCTGCTACTTGAATGGAACTTCCATCCGGATAAAGCATGGAAAAATCAAGGAGTACAGATGCATCAGAAGATACATATTTTAAAAAGGAGCCCATCCTGAGAGCAGCCACTGCATATCCGCTAACCTGCCCCGAAATTTTACGATTAAACACAGGGCGAAAAACCAGTATCCCCTTTTGAGTTTCATTTTCCTGGACAATGGTGAGAGGGTCGGTTGCGGTGACAAACCCTGTTAAAGCGGCCTCTTCCAATGCCTTACTGCATAAGGCCTCTGAACCCAGATCAAAACCCAGGGTATCTTCATTACCTTTGAGGGGCATTATATTAACAACAGGAAAATACTCATTCCGCCCACTTACAGGCACCTTGTTACAATTCTCATCTCTCTGCCAGATGAGGAAATCTTTTGGTCCTGATGCCTCTATTTTTTTCTCAAAACCGGCCTTATTTGTATCAGCCACAACAGGAATCCATTCCCAGGCCTGAACCCATTTTTTTTCAAGCAAGTATTCCGCGTAATTTTTAAAATCACTGTCATTAATATGGTCGATGCCTGAACAGAATCGTGCAAGACCTTCTATCTGAATTTTCTCAAGATCACACATCTTCTCGGCTATTGCACCTGTCTTGATTGATGCCAGCTGTTTAAATGCATTTCTATGGTCAAGACCTTCCTGCTCACTGAGTATATAGTAGGATAAAAGGGTCAGAATGATCCCTGTAGCCGCAACAAACATGGTTTCAATATGGGACATCCAGCGGGCAGTATTATCAGCTCTGCCCCTGTGCCATAATAATCTTGCACCAATAAAAATAACTGCAATCATGGACAGGGTAAAAAATACCGGAATCAAAGCTGACCTGAACAGTATCCGGTTCCAGTCAACGGCATCAATATCCATACCCAGCACAGCTACAAGCCTCTCTGATTCCGGGTCTATCAAAGGAACAAGGGCGGATATCCATCTCCCCCACCGGTCTGTAACAGGTCCTGAAATAACAGCTTTTTTATGATTAAAGGCTATCAAGTCCTCTTCTGAGGCCTCATTAAATATCTGCCCCGGTGGAGATTCATCAGGTGAACCAACAGGTTCATTGTCTGCAAAGAAAAATACCTTACCATCAGGCAACTGACCCATAAGATAGACAAAACGATATCGTGAATCAGTTCCTTTTATTGCTGCGAGTTGTGCCTTCAGCCTTTGATAATAAGGTTTTTCTATATCGGCTCCTGTACCGGTAAGAGATTTTATACTGGAAATATCAAATGCCTGAGAAATGAGTATGGCCCGGTCTAACTGATCATTGCGATTTTCTCTATCTGTCCAGGAGATGACCTGAAAGACAAGGGTTGCACCTGACAGGGCGACAATCACCATTACAGCTATCAGCCTGAACCAGTTCCAAGGTCCATTTTTTTGATCTTTTACATCCATAAAAAGGACATCACACCTTTTCAAGTTATTATAACCAAGAATGATTCTATTTCATGCATAAAACATATTTTAGATCTGCAATTACAGTGCCACTTTAAAAATTATAAATCAGACGTGATAACAAAGCGTTACAGATAACAGATAAATATGAAACAGGCGCAGAGACAAAAAGACCAAACCAAAGCCAAAATTTTGACTGATAATTTGATGTGGAAAACAGCCTGTTTTTAGGTTGCTTTTATCAAAGGATATAGAATATATTTGCTAAAAATCAGGGGATGGAGTCCCCCTATTAACCGCTCGGGCCGGGCTGATGACTCCTGCTGGCTGAGATGCATGGCAGGGGATTTATAAAAACGCCTGGAAGCGGTTTTTTATTTCCATAAAATACAGAGAGTTTTTTAGAGATGTAAATGTTTAAAAATCTAATAATCATTATGTTGGGAGGCAGTCTTGGGGCAATAAGCCGATACCTGATAGGGCTGATGGCTGCCAAGACATGGGGAGTGAACTTCCCATGGGGCACACTTATTGTGAACATGGCCGGGTGTTTTTTAATAGGGCTGATTTTTGCCCTTGCAGAGAGTGTCCGCCTGCTGACCCCGAGCGTTCGTCTTTTTCTTATTACCGGTTTTTTAGGGGCTTTAACCACATTTTCATCTTTTTCACTGGAAACAACAAATGCTGTCCGCGCCGGCCTTACACTTCAACCCATTATGAATATCATGATAAATAATCTGGGCGGTTTTGGGTTAACCTTTCTTGGTTATTGGCTGGGAAGCCTTAAATAATGGAGGAAATAATGGTCAACTACAAGGCAATTGAAATCTTTACCAGCGAGGAGGCGCGTTACCTGAAAAAGCCTTTATCAGACGCGGTTATGCAGTATATCAAGGAGCTCAAGATTGCTGCCCGATGTATTATCACACGGGGAGTAGCGGGTTGTTATGAAAATGGTGAGTTGACAACCACACGGCTTGAAATACTATCATTCAATCTGCCTGTTCGGATTTATATAATCCTTCCAGAAGCGGAAACCGACCGCGTATTAAACGGGCTCAATGAAATGGTCACAGATGGAATTATAGCCCTGCATGATCTGAGCGTTATCAGTCACAGGACATGTAAGTCATTTTTTCCCAGACAATTATTAGTCCGTGATGTTATGACAAATAACCCCAAGTACATTACTGCCAATACAACATTGAGCGATACGACACGCCTGCTGCTTTCCTGTCTCTTCACCGGGCTGCCTGTAATCGATGACCAAAAAAGGCCAATAGGCATGGTCACACAGGGGGACCTTATCTACAAAGGCGGGCTCCCCTTGCGTCTGGGGCTGTTAAAGGAATCAGACAATGATAGTCGGGAATCCTTGATCAATCAACTGGGCTCACGATATGTCTCAGAAGTCATGACTACCCCGGTAATCACAATCTCAGAGAATAAAAAACTGGCTGATGCTGTAGAATTGATGGAAGAGAAGGGGGTAAAACGGCTGCCAGTGACTGATGCTCAAGGCTCACTTGCTGGCATGCTGTCACGGATCGATATTTTTCGTACTGTTATGCGTGAGGCACCTGACTGGAATGCCTTTAAGGCCCAGAAAATCGAGGTGAAGCATCTGAAACAGGTTAAGGATATCCTTCGCAGGGATACCCAGACCGTTTTTCCCGAAACAACCCTGGATGAGGTTATCCGAATTATAGACCGCAACGATATCCAGAGGGTGGCGGTAATTGATGGTAATGAAAAACTTGTGGGGCTGATCTCTGACCGTGATTTATTAAGGTATTTCAGACCGGATCGAGAAAAGGTCTGGCATCTTTTTACCAAAATAAAACGCCCTTTTAAATCGGATGCAGATAGGCAAGAGACCCTGCAACAGAGATTGATAAAAATCACTGCTGAAGCGGTCATGACAACAACTCTTATCACTGTTGATGAGGAGATGCTGATCGAAGACGCCATCAGGCTGATGGTTGAAAAGGGGTTAAAACGATTGCCAGTTGTGAATGCAGAAGGCCGGTTTAAGGGTATGATCAGCCGGGATTCGCTGCTGCGCACCGGTTTTTGTAATCTCAATTAAAGATCAATCTCCATTTTGGCCCCTGTTATGAGAAAGGCGCGATTAGGGATGAGGAACTTGAGCAAAATATTGACTTCAAAACCCCTTATACCCATTATTGAGACTGATCTTTTTAGACGGGTACAGGTCAAAATATATGTAACATAAAAAAAGGCCATACTTTATGTATGGCCTTTTTTATGTTTAAACCTGAATCGATATTAAGCGATCAGGGCTTTTAAATGTTACTGGAAAAGAACAATTGCCTTCATTACAGTATTGTAAAAACCATATACCAGAGGAATTACAACAGCAATCCATGCGAGTGCAACTTTTAATCTGTGGCTGCCGGCGCCTATCTCTGCAATTTCATAGCTCTTTCCAGAGCTTATCTTTTCTGTTGATTTCTGCGCAACAAGCTTAACCTTATCCAGCTCTTCCTGTGTCATGTGATGCTTGGGATTAACAGGACGAACAAGCAGGTTACAGATAAGCCCTATAATAAGAAGGCATGCAAGGATATAAAGTGTTACGTTATAGGCCTGATATGTGGGAACACCCCTGGCAAGCTGGTATTCACGTATGTAGGTTACCAGCACTGGGCCTAAGATACCAGCAGTTGACCATGCAGTAAGAAGACGACCATGAATAGCGCCTACCATCTGGGTGCCAAAGATATCAGCCAGATATGCTGGGATAGTGGCAAATCCGCCACCATACATGGAGACGCATATACAGAAAGAAGTAACAAATATGGCAAGGACACCCATTCTGCCGAAAGAGGGAGAGAGAGAGTATAATGCTATTCCGAGTATGAAAAAGATGGCAAAGGTTACTTTACGCCCTATAACATCTGAGAATGAGGCCCAGATAAAACGGCCTGAGATATTGAAAACTGAGAGTAAACCTGCAAACCCGGCAGCAATCGCTGCAATCTGTACCTTCTGGGCTGCATCCAGTTCATTAAAGTGCAGGTTGAGACCAAGCAGCTTCCCACCAAAAACCTCCTGCAGAAGTGGAGATGCCATTCCAATAATACCAATGCCTGCTGATACATTCAGGGTTAGCACTGTCCACAAAAACCAGAACTGTGGTGTTTTCCATGCCACACTCACATGAACATGGTTTTTTGTAATCATGGCGTTATTTGTGGCCGCAGCAGAGGGTTTCCAGCCTTTTGGTGTCCACCCTGTTGGAGGTACCCTGTATGCCATTGCACCTAAAATCATATATATGAAATAGACAACAGCTAATGTCAGGAATGTCTCCCACACACCAACTGTAGTTGCATTTCCTGCTGCATCAAGAGACCTGGCGGCATAAAAAGTCATAAGTTTATCAGCAAGAGGGGCGCCTATCATTGCGCCTCCGCCAAAGCCCATGATTGCCATTCCGGTTGCCATTCCGCGTTTATCCGGGAACCATTTGATCAGCGTGGAGACAGGTGAGATATACCCGAGACCGAGGCCAATACCGCCTATAACACCTGAACCTATCCAGAGCATCCATACCTGGTGAAGTTTTACACCGATTGCAGAAATAACAAGACCACCGCACCAGCAAAAAGCTGAAGCAATACCAGCCTTGCGCGGGCCGGCAGTTTCAAGCCATTGGCCCCATATTGCAGCGGAAATCCCCAGGAATACGAAAAACAGTGTGTACATTATGCTGACCATGGATACGGGCCAGTCATATGATGATGAAAAGACCCTGGCAATATAACTCATGTCTGCCGGGGCAGCTACCGGGGCAGTAATACCTAGTGCCTGTGAGAGAGGTAACCAGAATACGGAAAACCCATATGCCATTCCTATGCACAAATGGATGGCCAGTGCCGCAGGAGGCACCATCCAGCGGTTGAAACCAGGACCCGCTACGGTGTGCTCCTTTTTTAAGAATTCATAATTAAACATGATGACCTTCCTTTATATATAAAAAAATCTCTAAACTACATCTGTAGCAGTAGAAAATTATCACCAACAATTGGCAATAATTTCCTTTTTGAGGCCAGAACTATAGGAAGTTCGGCCTTTTATGTCAACATAAAATTTCCTTTTGCTTTGTGGGAGATTAATCATCCATGAAAAGGAAACAGTGCCTGATCTATATGAAATAAGGATATTTTATGGTTGTATGACTATATCTTATTTTTTTAAAACAGACCTTCGCCAGAAAAGCATTATCACTGCCGCAAACAAAATTATGAGGGCAACCAGCTGCGTCATAGTAAGGGTATCGTTAAACACAGAACCACGCGAATCACCCCTGAATTGTTCAATAAAGAGCCTTGCTGTGCTGTGCAAAATGAGGAACCACAAAAAGACCTGCCCCTCATATTTTCTTTTTGAGTTTATTATCATCAAAACAGCAAATATGATCATACCGCTCAAAAAGGAATATAGCTGCGTGGGATGAAGCGGGATATTTGGTATTGCTATGGTCTTTGGGTCTGTAAAGGTAACAGCCCAGGGGAGGTCACATGATCTGCCATAGCAGCACCCTGCAAAGAAACAGCCAATCCTCCCGATCCCTTCACCAATGGATGCTGCGGGCGACCAGAGGTCACATATTGTCCATAGATTATAATTGTATTTTCTTGCATAGATCAGGACAACAATAATTACTGCAACAAGCCCGCCTGAAAAGACAAGCCCCCCTTCCCAGATTTTAAAAATATTCAGGGGATTTGCAATGTAATCAGGTAAATTAATAATAATATAGAGAAGCCTGGAACCAATCAGCCCGCTTAGAATAACAATAAACCCCATATCAAGGATTCTATTTGAATCAAGACCTTTTGATTTCCCAAGCCTTATAGCGGTAGCAAGACCAGCCAGGCAGCCCAGGGCAACAAAAAGCCCGTAGGTTCTTAAAGTAAGGGGGCCAATACTAAATAGTTCAGGGTGCATTATATTAACCCCATCTGTTTCAGGGCATCATAGCATCTTTCACAGATACATGGGTGATCAGGATATTTACCCACAGAAGGGTCATGTACCCAGCATCTCTCACATTTCACATCTGATGATGGCTCAACCTTGACCGTGAGCCCCTGGATCTCATCACTTGTATAACACCCTTCACCCCCTGGATTTCCGCTCTTTACTGAAGATACAATAAATATGGATGAAAGGTCATTCATGTAGGGCACAAGAAAATCTTTGTATTCATCAGGAAGATCAAGTGTAACAGTGGCATCAAGTGAATGACCGATTAGTTTGTCTTTTCTCGCGATTTCAAGTGCCTTTGTCACCTCTTTCCTGAGCCTGATTATCTTTTCCCACCGTTCGTTCAGGGCCTTGTCCCTGTATTCCTCCTTCACAGGGATAAGCTGGCTTGTATGCACGCTTGTAAAGCTATCAGACCTGCGTATGTACTGCCATATCTCATCAGCGGTAAATGAGAGTATAGGGGCCATAAGCCTTACCATCACATCCAGTATCTCCTGCATGGCTGTCTGCGCAGACCTGCGGGCGATAGAACCTGGAGGAGAGACATAGAGCCTGTCCTTTATGATATCCAGGTAAAAGGATGAGAGATCCAGCACACAGAAATTATGGAGGGTGTGATAGATGATATGAAACTCAAAGGATTCATAACCTTTAAGTATACGTTCATTCATATCCTGAAGCTTATGAAGCGCCCATCTGTCTATCTCAAACATCTCAGCATAGGGCACCCTCTCCTTTTCAGGATCAAACCCGTCAAGATTACCCAGTAGGAACCGGCAGGTATTCCTGATACGCCTGTATGCCTCTGTAAGACGCGTCATGATCTCTTCTGAAACCCTGATATTATCCCTGTAATCTTCCCCGGCCACCCAAAGCCTAATTATCTCAGCACCGTATTTCTTTATCAGCGTCTCAGGGGCAATAACATTTCCGGCAGATTTATGCATGGCCTTGCCTTTGCCATCCACAACAAATCCGTGTGTAAGCACACTCTTATATGGGGCTACACCCCTTGTGCCAACTGAGCATAAAAGAGAACTGTGGAACCACCCCCTGTGCTGATCAGACCCTTCAAGATAAAGATCTGAAGGGGTTGAAAGATACTCCCTCTGTTCCATAACCGCAGCATAGCTTACGCCTGAGTCAAACCAGACATCAAGGATGTCTTTCTCCTTTTTGAAATTCTTACTGCCACAACCAGGGCAGCAGGTGCCTTCAGGGACAAGCCTTTCTTCGGTTTCAGAAAACCATATGTCTGCACCGTGTTTTTCAACAAGGCCCACAATATGATCAATTATCTCCTTTGAGATAACAATCTTTCCACAATCTTTACAGAAGAGCACTGTAATGGGCACACCCCACGCTCGCTGCCTTGATATACACCAGTCAGGCCGCTTTGCTATCATGAGGGATATGCGCTCCTCTCCCCATGTGGGTATCCATGCCACCTTTTTTATCTCGGTAAGGGCCGTTTTCCTCAGGTCATTCTTTTCCATGGATATGAACCACTGTTCAGTAGCCCTGAAGATAATCGGTTTTTTACAACGCCAGCAATGGGGATATTCATGTGTTATTGTCTTTTCCTTTATAAGCGCCCCCACGCTGTTAAGTTTTTCTTTTACATCATTATTTGCAGAAAAGACCTCTTTACCTGCAAAAAAACCCACATCGGGGGTAAAATGGCCTGTGGCATCAACCGGTGAATATATTTCAAGACCGTATCTCAGCCCTGTTTCATAGTCCTCACGCCCGTGACCGGGGGCAGTATGGACGCACCCTGTGCCTGCATCCAGTGTGACATAATCGGCAAGTACAACCAGTGAATCACGGTCATACAGGGGGTGTTTCGCCTTCATGTTTTCAAAAGCTGTCGGTTTAAATTTTTCAAGTACGCAGTATTTTTCAAAACCAAACAGGGTCATGCAGTCTGTTAACAACCCTTCAGCGAGTATAAAAACCTCGCCATTTTCTATCTCAGCAGCAACATAATCCAGCTCAGGGTTAAGTGCTATGGCAAGGTTGGCAGGGATTGTCCAGGGGGTTGTTGTCCATATGACAAAAAACACCTTCTTCCCTTTTAATGAGGGCAGAACTGAAGAGATGTCTGATACCAGGGGGAATTTAACATAGATCGAAGAAGACTTGTCGTCTTCATATTCCACCTCTGCCTCGGCAAGGGCTGTGTGGCATGAGTTGCACCAGTAGACCGGCTTTTTACTCCGGTTGAGCCCCCCATTAATGGCAAATCTTCCGAACTCCCTCACTATAGCGGCTTCATATGAATAATTCATTGTGAGGTAAGGGTTATCCCATTCCCCGGTCACACCAAGGCGTTCAAACTCTTCCCTCTGAATATTCACATATTTTAAGGCATATTCTCTGCAGAACTTCCTGATATCCACCTGGGACATCTCCCTCTTTTTACTGCCCAGCTCCTTGTCCACCATATGCTCAATTGGAAGACCGTGACAATCCCATCCGGGTACATATGGTGCATCAAATCCTGACATCTGCTTTGACTTGATAATGATGTCTTTAAGTATCTTGTTAAGGGCATGGCCCATATGGATATTTCCATTTGCATAGGGCGGGCCGTCATGAAGCATGTATTTCTTTCTCTCTTTTGACTCGCGCCTTATAATATTATAAAGCCCCTCAGATTTCCATCGGCTGATTATTTCCGGCTCCTTTGTGACAAGGTTTGCCTTCATGGGAAAATCGGTATTGGGCAAATTCAAAGTTGTCTTGTAGTCCATTTAAACATCTCCTCCGTGAACAAATATTGACCTTGATTACCAAAAGAGATAATCCAAGTCAAACCAATATGTTAAATAATCACATTATTATGTCTCATATCGAAAATTATAATAGAAATATTGACATCGAATTATATAACTATTATCTATATTGAAGATTACCGACTTTATGAATCTTTATGAATCCCTCTACACAAAAAAGGAGAAAATATAATGTATAAAAAATTGTGTATACTTGCAGTTATGGTTTCCATTGCGCTGACTTCCTGTGCCCCTGCGGCCTTTATTGGCGGGGCGGCTTTAGGGTTGGGCGGATACAAATATTATGATGGCAAACTTGTAGTTATCTACCCTGTCTCACTGGAAAAGACCTTTGATGCATCCATTTCGGCCATGGAAAATCTTGAATACCAGATATATGAAAGACAGAGAAAACTCACATCAGGGAAAATAGTAACTACAGGTTCAATAAAGGATCAGATCAAGCTTCACTTCAAGTATAATTCAATAGAAGAGACTGAGGTGACCATACGCGTTGGTCTCATGGGTGATGAGTCTGTAAGCAACAAGATTAAAGATAAGATCAGCGAGAATCTGTTCAATAAATAACAAGGTGTATCAGGTGTAAGAGAGTCCAGGCAGCTCTACCCTGAACACCTTTTTAATACCGGGCATGCTCCCATGTGTAGCAAGATAACGCTCTACAAGGGCCATGTCCTATGCATCTATTTCATCAATAAAATAGCCTTTAATATCTCCTTACCCCTTTTTTACCCTCTTTCAGGTAAACTTCGGAAAGGTATTAAAACATTGATATTTAAGGCGCCTTGATTTAAATTAATATAAATTACTAATTAAAAATTTTAAAAAAATAAAGCAATGCCCGATAAGAACTTGCAAATATTAATGGAAAACCCCTTTCCCAAATCCACTTCTGTAGCAGACAGGATTAGACTGCTCATGAATGTTGTGGGCCAGAATGATGTCTTAGCAATCATAATTAACGCTGATCCTGATGCAATGGCAAGCGCCATGGCCCTTAAAAGGATATTCTGGAGAAAGGCGCGTAAAATAAATATCTATCATACCAATATCATCAAGAGGGATGACAACCTTGCCATGATAAACCTGCTGAAACTTGATCAGAGGCATATCAGAAAGATGAACCAGGAGGAGGTTACAAAATTTGCACTGGTAGACTCCCAGCCTTCACATGGTGAGCTGTTAGGTAAATATGAGTATGATATTATTATTGATCACCACCCGTTTATAGAGCAGTCAAAGGCCATGTTTATGGATATAAAAGAGGAATATGGCGCCACCTCAACCATACTTACAGAATATCTCCGGGCAGCTGGTATAAAGCCGTCACCAAGACTTGCAACAGCACTTTTTTACGGGATAAAGACTGACACAGACAATTTCGTAAGGGAATCAGCACTGAATGATATTAATGCATTCAGGTATCTATATCAGTTTATCAATACCAATAATATAAAAAAGATCGAGTCATCTGAAATCACCAGAAAGACCCTGGAGAGTTATAAAAAGGCAATGGGTAGCTATATTTTTTTTAAAGACAGGGTTTTCATACCAATGGGCGTTGTGGATAACCCTGACACCCTTGTGCTGATAGCAGATTTTTTTATAAAGATGGCAGATGTGACATGGTCAGTGGCAGCAGGGATAAGCGGGAAAAAGCTTATTATTATATTCAGAAATGCCGGGTTCAGGTATGATGCAGGCAAGCTGGTAAACAGGCTTTTTGGGGAATATGGATCAGCTGGAGGGCACAAGAGCGCTGCCAGGGCAGAGATCCCTCTTGCCAATATAGAAAAAGAGGTGCCTGACGGGGTTGATTTTACCCCGTTTATTACCGCAAAACTCAGGAGCATATAAGAGAGGAGCAGGTAGAATAGAATGCAGTCAAAAATAATTGATGAAAAACTGATAAATGAAGTGAAAAGCTACATCAGTGATAAAAACAGCAAGTATCTTTCAAGACTCATAGATAATATGCGCCCTGCTGACCTTGCAGACCTCATTGAACACCTGAAACGGGAAGAGAGGATTTACCTCTTTGAAATGCTTGAGCCTGAAGGGGCAGGAGAGGTGCTCATCGAGATAGAGGCCCCAATACAGGAAAGTATTATTCATGACCTGGACAACAAGGCCATTACTGATATTGTGCAGGAACTTGATTCTGATGATGCGGCAGACCTTGTGGGTGACCTGCCTGCTGAAAGGGCAAAGGACATTATAGAGACCCTTGATGAGACAGTGTCTGATGACCTTGAAAAACTTTTGCCCTATGATGAAGAGAGCGCTGGCGGCATTATGGCGCTTGAGTATGTTGCAGTTAAAGACCATTGTACCATCAGGGAGGCAATAGAAATAATTAAGGCCAAAAGAGAGGAGGTGGAAAACCTTTATTATCTCTGGGTGGTGGATGATTTCGGAAAACTGGTTGGAGTTGTCTCAATGAAGGACCTGATCCTGGAACCATCTGAAAGATTGATACGTGAAATAATGAATACTGAGGTCATATCGGTTGATGTAAACCGTGACCAGGAAGAGGTAGCACAGCTCGTTAAAAAATATGACCTTGTAGCCATACCGGTAGTTGACGAATATAACAGGCTTGTAGGACGTATTACCCATGATGATATTATTGATGTCCTTGAAGAGGAGGCAGATGAAGATATATCCCTTATGGCTGGTGTCATGCATCAGGAGATTACCGAGGACTCATATATAAAGATCTCAAAGGCAAGGCTTCCCTGGTTGATTGCAGGGCTTTTCGGAGGGCTGCTTGCAGCAGCTGTAATCAACCGGTTTGAACATTCAATAGAAAAGCTGATAGCGCTCGCCTTCTTTTTCCCTGTTATCATGGCAATGGGAGGGAATACCGGCACTCAGGCATCTACAGTAGCTGTCAGAGGGCTTGCAACAGGCGATATAAGCATGGTGAATGTCTGGAAAAGGTTATGGGTCGAGATGAAGGTGGCAATGGCAAATGGCCTGATATGCGGGGTATTGCTGGGCATCGTGGTATATTTCTGGGTCGGTAATATTGGCCTTGGCCTTGTGATTGCCGTTTCACTCATGATAATAATAATGATATCAGGCTTTATTGGTGCAGCAGTTCCCCTGGTGCTCAAAAGGATAAATATAGATCCTGCACTCGCAACAGGCCCCTTTGTAACTACATCCAATGATATCCTGAGCCTGCTTATTTACCTTGGCCTTGTGACAGTTTTCCTGAAGCTCACCTGAAATAACGTGTCTGAAGGCTGAAGGCTGAAGGCTGAAAGCTCAAGGCTCAAAGCTCAAGGCTCAAAGCTCTAAGCTCTAAGCTCAAGGCTGAAAGCTCAAGGCTGAAAGCTCAAAGCTCAAGGCTCAAGGCTCAAAGCTCAAGGCTCAAGGCTGAAAGCTCAAGGCTCAAGGCTAAATGAATATAACTACTACTTAGAACTGTTTTTCTGTGATGTAAGGCTGGAAAGGATTATGCCTGTAATACCACCAAGGATAATGAGCACTTTCTGGTAATGCCATATACCGCTTGTTGATAGATTAAGGTCCGGTACAATGAAGTTCAGGTAATGAATCATTATAGGCAAAATCAGGAGTGATATAATAAGGTTGGCAGACTGGAATACCAGGTTTTTCTTACAAAACTTAACAAGAAAACCTAAAAACTGGGCAAAAGCATCCATTCTCCTCAGTTTATTTTCCAGCGCAATCAGCTCTCCGGAATAGCCTTTCAGCTTATCGAGTGTATCATGGAATTCCCTTGCAGCCTGATGCTTCATTTTTTCATGCACAATCCCCATATTGTATTCCATGCTCCTCAACCTGCTTTCCACCGGCCTGACCATAAAATCATAGGGAAGTATATCGAGAAATTTTTTACACCTCTGCATCAACAGGTCTATTTCTTCCTCTATTTTTGATAATTTGATCTCACGGCCTTTAACAATCCTGTTGCCCAGGTTTAAAATCTCCTCTTCATAGTGGATCACATCAAGATACCCGAAAAAGCTGTTTGTACTCATAAGCTGGGCTATCTTGGCGATATGAGTATTTGCCTCTATTATTTCTTCAGCCTCTTTACCTATGATTTTTTCAAGACCTGTCAGTTCATCCTTTGCTATAGGCATCAGTTTTTCAGCCTTTTCCTTTGCCTCTATAAGAATATAATCAAGGCTGGAGGCAATTTCTCTCTGATAATTTGCGAGTTCAGGGTCTATCAGTGCATAGATATAATAGTCCCTGTTTTTCCTGATTAGTTTTATCAGTTGTTCAACAGCAGAATTTATGTTGCCGCTATGGAACTTTGCAAGGATCTCAAAATATGTAGCCTCTGTACAATGAGGAGAAAGTTTCAGTATCTTTCTTAATGACTCCCTGGCCTTATTGTATTCCCTTGAGAGGTTGGATATCCTGTACATGAGAAAATGGACAAATATCTTTTCAGGGGTCCTGACAGCTGACTCAAGCGCCTTTTTCAGTATAAGTGCGGCATTCTTAAGCTGATTGTTTTCGATATACAGGAGACCTGCAATGCAGTAGAGCTTGTAGTCACTGCTTTTTTTCTTTATCTCACTTTCTATAATGGTTTCAACCTGGTTGTGATTTGATACCCTGAGACAGTCGAAACCTAACCAGAGCAGCCCTCCCCTGTCATTTTCTTCCTGGTTGACCTTTATCCGGTTCCAGTTATCTTCCTTTGTATTCCATATGGTCCTTAACAGCCTCAGCTGAAAGACGCTCTTGAGTTCATAAAAGGCATTATGGGCCATATATATGGGGTCATTTTTATTCATCGACTCAATATTGTTTAGAATGGCTGGATTTGCCTGCAGGTAATTTAAAAACAGGCTGTTAATGCTGTTCAGAGGCATATAACCCAGTTTCTCAATATATCCTGTCATTTCTGTTATCATTTTTGAGGGACAGGTTTTAGTTTCATGAGACTGACTCCCGCAATAAAAACAAGGGGGAAAATCGCCATTTACAAGCGCCTGCTGGTATCTGAACATTGTTGCGCCGTCCTGACTCTCTTTGTCCTGGGATAAAACCAGGAAAGAGCCATTAGACCCTTTTCCGCTGTTCAGGCTAATATTTTTAATACCTTCCTTGATCATCATCTGAAAGGCATTCTCGGTTGTATATATTTCCCCTGGCTCAAGCTGGTTAAGATTAACCTTGATATTGTTCATAGATATCTTGCCGGCAATTATATAGGCGCCATTATCCAGGATGACCTGTAACGGGAGGCACATGTTTACCTCGTCACCCATATTGGTCTGAAGATAGCCAGTAATATGTCTTGCTATCTCATATGCGAGCGATGTCTTTTTTACAATAAGGCTTATTGAACGATCACTGTTGATCTGCTCCTTTTCAATAGTGACAACCGACCAGAACCTGCTCTTTTCAGCAATAAGCTTGTTCCAGAGATTATCAAAGCGTCGGCTTCCCAGGTTAAAGATCGGCCTTAAGTGAAGAACCGTCTTCTTTGTCGGATCAAGCGATATACTGCTGTCCCATATAACCTTGAAGAGCTTCAGATCCCTTATTGCACTAGTGGTCTTTGGCATTTCAAAGCTTTCAAATCTCACAAGAGGGATATTTTTTATTGTGGAATGGAGTTCCCTTGAAACAAGTATCTCATCCCCGGATGCAAGAGGCAGAAATTTAGCAGCCATATTCACGACATCACCAAAGATGTCCCCCTCATCGATGATCCCGTCTCCATAGTGCACACAGAGCCTTATGTGTATCTCGCCCTTTTCCTTTTTTTCATTATTATATGTCTGGAATTTCTGCTGTATCTTTATGGCTGACTTAAGCGCATCTTCAGGATTTAAGAAATAGGCCATAACAGAATCACCAAGCATCTTGACTACCTTGCCGCCAAAGTCATTTACAGCAGGGGATGCAAGATCCTGATGGATTTTAAGCATCTTTCTACCCTCTATGTCGCCGTTTTTCTTAAAGTATTCCGATGATCCCACTATATCGGTAAAAAGCACGGCCATCTTCTTGATGGCATCTTTTGAATAGTCTGTCTTTGGTTTCTGGGGGATATTTAAACTATTCTCCTGTTTTGCACCTGTCAGCATCTGGCTGTTCCTTTACGCCTTTCGATATATTTGCGGTTATAGTCAGCTGTACAGCATTAATTTTTCAATACGCACGGCTTCCCAATTTATGATCGTCACCAGGCATATAAAACTTTATTAATTATTTATTGAGTTTGTTAAAAAATTCCTGATTTAGTCTGCCCGATAAAAATGAAAAAGCACCTTTTCAGGTGCTTTTTTTTGGTTTGATTTGGTGGAGCTGATCGGGATCGAACCGACGACCTCTTGAATGCCATTCAAGCGCTCTCCCAACTGAGCTACAGCCCCGGAAGAGTTTGGGATATTAGCAATACAACAATATCATGTCAATAAGATATTGACATGATATGAATATCCATTATAATCCCTCCACATTCAAGCCGGAGTGGTGAAACTGGTAGACGCGCTGGACTCAAAATCCAGTGGGCTTTGCGCCCGTGTCGGTTCGATTCCGACCTTCGGCACCAGTGAGATTATTTAAGCCTCAATCTAAACTGATTAGGGCTTTTTTGTTTTATGTTGGTTGTGGGTAGTTATGGAATATCGTGACTATTTATAGTAAATTTGTTATATATCATAATATGGGGTCCGTTTAATTTTGATTAATAAAGACTAATTGGCACTGGTATCATTTGATATTGTGTACTAAGAAAATGCTATGGCTTTTGTGATGTCTCGGCTTTAAACCCACTTAAAATGTTGAATATATTTTTTTACGTTTGTATTCATAATTCTCTCCTTACATTGTTTGTGATTAAATATAAGAAAGCCCCAATAAAAAACCAATATACAAAATTATATTTGACCATCTATCACAAAAGATAAAAAAAAGTTACCAAAATGGATTAATTGTATCTACGATATCAGCTATCCAGGGCTGTATTTATCTACAAAATAATACATGATGATCTAATCAGCCATTATATTTAATTACATGACTATATTGGTTATTTTTTACATTTTTTTAACACTTTAATTACATTTTTTTACTTTTTTGTTATTGACACAATCAGTATATTCTTTTAACATCACAGATGCCAAAGCTTAGACGAAAGTCTAAGACCCTACAAGGCCGGATATGCCTCTTTGAATTCCTCCCAGAATTCCTCCGGGCTATCCGGCCTTTCCAAATAAAAAGCATTCAGTTCATTATTATCGATTAAATTAATATTATGTTCATATTTTAGAAAATATTCATCGAATTGATATCTAAAAATATATTCCATGAATATTTTGTTCAATTACTAAAAAATACCTTGATTTTAATTTTGGTTCAATTTAGAGTTAATTCAATGCTTGAAATAATATGTGGGGCTTTGGCATATATTTATAAGCTATGATTTACAGATTTATGGTTTTTGTTTTACGGATTTTCTCTCCAGATCGTAGTTGAGATTTTTCTGTGACTACCAGTTTTTCAGCAAATCATTGCTTTCCAAATTTAAGAAAAGGCGATCAGTATTTCCTAAAGGATTTTACTTTCGCACTGGGAGAGGTGGGCCAACTTATTGGCTAACTTGTAGTTTTTTTACAAAAGATGGGCCTTTCAGGTGAAGGCAATATTTTCAGGGGACTTTTGAAAATAAAATATTCACCTTTTTTACTTTTAATTTTTATTTTGGAGGATTTAAATGAGCAGTAGAATTGGTTTATGTTGTAAAAACTGGTATCTTAGTTGCTTTATGCTGTTGGCGTTATTTATCTTCAGCATGGCAACCCCAATCTTTGCAGCAGATGAAGAGGAGTTCATGCTGGAAGAGATCACTGTAACTGCTGAAAAGAGGGAAGCAGAATTACAGAAGGTGCCTATTGACATCACTGTACTTAGACCTGAAGAGATGGACCGTTCGGGTGTGTATTCAATCTATGACCTTAAAAAGGTGATTCCTGATCTTGATACCGCTACACAGACGGGTAACCAGGTAATGGTCAGTATCCGTGGCGTTGGTGGCGCAGCAGATACATTATGGAACCCGATACATGAAACAACAACCGCTATGCACATTGATGGTATTCAGCTTACCAGAGCAAATGGTTTTGACAATATGTTCTTTGATCTCCAGAGGGTTGAGGTGCTTAAAGGCCCCCAGGGTACCCTTTATGGCCGTGGATCAACCGC
>JAFGFM010000096.1 GCA_016931115.1 Deltaproteobacteria bacterium
AAAGTCAGGTTTTTTCATAAAAACATTTCTAAAAATATTTTTATGATACTAAATAGTTACAGGGTTTTTAAACAATACAACAGGGCTTATTATTACTATTAATTATTATTTATTAAATATTAAAAGGAGGAAGGCATGGAAATAAAGGTAAACAGAGACTCCCTTTTTAAATCAGTATCAAAGGTACAAAGTATATTGGAGAAGAGAAGCAACATGCCTATTCTATCAATGATACTTATCTCTGCTGATGATAGATCGGTCAATATCTCTGCTACAGACCTGGAGATAAGCATGCAGCAGAAAATAGAGGCAAATGTCATTACAGCTGGAAGTATAACTATCTCTGGTAGAAAACTCTTTGAAATACTTAAAGAGAGTAAAAGTAATGATATCTCCATAAAAGAAAAGGAGAATAACTGGGTATTTATCTCTGATGATAAGACCCAGTATAACCTGGCCTGCATGTCAGCAGAGGAATACCCAGTTTTTGTTGAGCCTGAGGATGTTGACATGGTTGAGATGGAGTGTACCGCACTGGCTGACATGATAAATAAAACCATATATGCCATTACACTTGAAGAGGCAGGCTATAAACTTTCCGGCGTTTATACTGAAAGGATTCAAAGAGAGGACGCTTACTTTTTAAGGATGGTATCAACTGACGGGCACCGTCTTTCACTTTCAGATAAACAGATAGACAACCTTGATAAGATAAAAATGGATAAAGGTGTAATGATACCCAAGAAAGGGTTGCTTGAACTTAATAAGATTACATCTGAAGGTGAAAAGATCAGTATTGGTTTTAAAGAGAATAACTGTGTGGCAAAAAATGAAAATTCTCTTGTAGTAATAAGGCTTCTAGAAAGCAAGTTTCCTGATTACAGGGAGGTTATATCCATAGACTTAAAAAACAGTGTATCCTTAAACAGGAACGAGCTTTTTGATGGTATGAGGAGAATGATGATTTTAAGCAGTGAGAGCTCCAAAGGTGTGCAGATAACACTCCAGAATAATATAATGGAGCTTGTCTCAATAAACCCGGATTTAGGAGATGTTAAGGATCATATAAAGATCGACTATCCTGGCGAAATGGTAGAGATGGGTTTTAATTCAAAATATTTTGTTGATGTGCTCCAGTCTATGGAGAGTGAAAATGTGGTTATATGTTTTAATGATAATTCAAGTCCATGCATGTTAAGGGGAGAGGATGATAAAGGCTTTCTCGGTCTGATTATGCCTATGAGGATTTAAATGGAAGAAAAAGAGATCAGTTATAGTGCCGAGGACATAAAGGTCCTTGAGGGTCTGTCCGCAGTAAGAAAAAGACCGGCCATGTATATTGGCAACACCTCATTTGAAGGTTTGCATCACCTTGTCTGGGAGATTGTTGATAACAGTATAGATGAGGCAATGGGCGGGTATTGTGATTTTATAGATATAAAGGTTCTTACTGATGGAAGTATAAGCGTATTTGATAATGGAAGGGGTATCCCTGTAGAGATGCATAAAACAGAGGGGGTGCCTGCACTTGAAGTGGTTATGACTAAACTGCATGCTGGCGGTAAATTTGATAATAAAAGCTATAAGGTTTCAGGCGGTCTTCATGGTGTAGGTGTTTCAGTTGTTAATGCATTGTCCGAGGTATGCGAGGTAGAGGTGCATAAGGGCGGAAAGATATATTACCAGAGATATGAAAGAGGTAATGTACAGAGTGAAATGAAGGTAATAGGTGAAACCACAAAAAAAGGTACAAAGGTCACCTTTAAGCCAGACCGTGAGATATTTGAGGTGCTGGAGTATGATTTTGATACCATATCCAGAAGAATGAGGGAGCTTTCTTTTCTTACAAAAGGGGTAAGGATAAAGATAACAGACGAAAGGACCGGAAAAAAGAATGATTTTCTATTTGAGGGGGGTATTATATCCTATGTGGATTTTCTTAATAAAAACAAAGAACTTCTTCATAACCCGCCAATATTTATAAATGGAGAAAAGAATAATGTAATAATGGAGGTGGCACTTCAGTATAACAATTCCTACAAAGAGACCATGCTCACTTTCGCAAATAATATAAATACCATAGAGGGAGGAAGTCACCTTATAGGTTTTAAATCAGCCCTTACAAGAAGTATTAACCAGTATATGTCAAGTTCTCCAAAAGGAAAAAATTTCAAGGAGAAGCTGAGTGGTGATGATGTAAGGGAAGGGCTTACCTGCGTATTGAGTATAAAGCTTCCCAACCCACAGTTTGAAGGTCAGACAAAGACAAAGCTGGGTAACAGTGAAATAAAAGGGCTTGTAGAAACCCTTGTTAATGAAGGATTAAGTAACTATTTTGAAGAGAACCCTAAGGTTATAAATACCATACTTGAAAAGGTTATGGATGCAGCAAGGGCGCGTGAGGCAGCCAGAAAGGCAAGAGACCTTGCAAGGAGAAAGGGGGTTTTATCCAGTAATTCACTTCCTGGTAAACTTGCTGACTGCCAGGAGACAGACCCAGCCATGAGTGAGATATTTATAGTAGAGGGGGAATCTGCAGGGGGTTCTGCTAAACAGGGTAGAGACAGGAAAAACCAGGCTATACTGCCATTAAGGGGTAAGATACTTAATGTTGAAAAGGCCAGGTTTGACAAGATGATATCAAGCGAAGAGATCAAGGTACTGATAACTGCCCTTGGGACAGGTATAGGTGAAAAGGAGTATGATATTAACTCCATCAGGTACCATAAAATTATTATAATGACAGATGCTGATGTTGATGGTTCACATATACGCACCCTTCTCTTAACATTCTTTTTCAGACAGATGCCGGAACTTATCGAAAATGGCTACCTTTACGTTGCACAGCCTCCTCTATACAGGGTGGCAGAAGGAAAGAGCGAGAGATATATCAAGGATGAAGATGAGTTTGACTCCTATATATTCAATAGGATATCGGATAATGAAAAGGTAAAGATCACTGATACAAAGGAACTCTCCGGACAGAAGCTGGTGGATTTCTTAAAGGGGATCAAGAAGTTTTATGAAAACCTGGAAAAGCTTACACATACCGGGATCAGCAAAAGGTTTATAGAATTTATGGCCGCTTTCGGACCAGCTGATGTAAAGATGTATAAAGACAGGGAGTTCATGAATGGCATACTAAAGACCCTTGAAGAAAAAAGATTCAGGATCAGCGATATAAAGATAGCAGAGGAAGACGGGGAATATGAGTTTACTGTTTCTGAGGCTAAAAACGGCGGAAAGCCTTCATTTATAACCTGGGATTTTTTCACGTCACCTGAATTAAAGAACATGATAACCCTTTATAATAAACACCGGGATAATATAGTTGGTGAATATATAATTAATAATGAAGGGGAAGGCACAAAGGTTAAGGGTGCAGAAAGGCTGATTGTTGAGATAATGGATAAGGCAAAGAAGGGGCTTGCCATACAGAGATATAAAGGTCTTGGAGAGATGAACCCTGATCAGCTCTGGAAGACCACAATGGACCCTGAAAAAAGAAGGCTGTTAAGGATCAGGGTACAAGATGAGGTTGATGCGGATGACATATTCACTGTTCTTATGGGTGATAAGGTTGAGCCGAGGCGAGAATTTATACAAAACAATGCACTGGAAGTAAGAGAGCTGGATATATAAAAAAAGACGGGCACAAGGCGCAAGTTACAAGGTTTAGGGCGCGGGGTGCAGGGAAAAAAAGATACCTGATGTAATAATCAGTTTTTGGAGAAAAAGATGAGTCTGGATATAAATGATACCACTGTAACCATCGAAGATGAGATGAAAAGATCTTATCTTGAATATTCTATGAGCGTTATTGTTCAAAGGGCGCTTCCTGATATACGTGACGGTCTTAAGCCGGTACACAGGCGTGTACTTTTTGGCATGTATGACCTGAAAAACTACAATAACAAACCCTACAAGAAATCGGCAAGGATCGTTGGTGATGTTATAGGTAAATACCATCCTCACGGTGATTCAGCCGTATATGACACCATAGTAAGGATGGCCCAGGATTTTTCCCTGAGATACCCTCTTGTAGACGGGCAGGGTAACTTCGGCTCCATAGACGGTGACCCCCCTGCTGCCATGCGTTACACAGAGGTGCGCATGACAAAGCTTGCACAGGACTTTCTGTCAGACCTTGAAAAGGAGACCGTTGATTTTACGCCCAACTATGACGGCTCGCTGATGGAGCCTTTGATTCTTCCAACCACCATACCCAATCTCCTTGTAAACGGGACATCAGGTATAGCAGTCGGTATGGCAACCAACATACCCCCACATAACCTGAGGGAGGTTTGTGACGCCATAATAGAGGTTATTGACCGCCCTGATATAACAATAAATGACCTCATGAAGATAATTACAGCCCCTGATTTCCCAACAGCTGGTTATATTGTGGGAAGAAAGGGCGTCAGGGAGGCATACCTTACAGGAAGGGGCATAATAAAGTTAAGGGCAAAGGCCTTTATAGAGACGGTCGGGAAGCAAAAGGAACGTGTTATAATCTCAGAGATACCTTATCAGGTTAATAAGTCTAAATTAATAGAAAGCATGGCAGACCTGGTCAAGGAGAAAAAGATAGAGGGGATATCTGATATAAGGGATGAATCAGACAGGGAGGGCATGCGCATAGTTGTAGATGTAAAGCGCGATGAAAATGCCCTTGTTGTTATGAACCGCCTCTTTAAATTCACCCAGATGGAGAAGTCCTTTGGAATCATTTTGCTTGCCCTTGTAAACGGACGACCACAGACACTGAACCTGAAAGAAATAGTAGATCACTTTATTAATCACCGTCGTGAGGTAATAATAAGGCGCACCATATTTGACCTTAAAAAGGCCGAAGAAAGGGCCCATATAGTAGAGGGGTTAAGAAAGGCCCTTGATTTCCTTGATGAGATAATAGCCCTGATCAGGTCTTCTGCCGACTCTAAAGAGGCAAAGGCAAGATTAATGGCGGAGTTTGACTTTTCCGCTGACCAGGCACAGGCCATTCTGGACATGAGGCTGCACAGGCTTACCGGTCTTGAAAGGGAAAAGCTGGATGAAGAATACAGGGGCCTTATTCAGGATATTGCAAGGTTCAAATCCATACTGGAAAACCCTGCAATGGTTTTACAGGTCATTCGTGATGAGACAAAGGAGATAAAAGAGCGATACGGCGATGAGAGGATGACAGAGGTTATTGACCAGGATGAAGACCTTAATATAGAAGACCTTATTGCCGATGAAGACATGGCTGTAACCATAAGCCACAGGGGATATATCAAGAGAAATCCCATAAGCCTATACAGGGCACAGAGGCGCGGAGGAAAGGGGCTAACTGGCGTTGTGCCTAAAGAGGAGGATTTTGTTGAAAACCTCTTTGTTGCCTCTTCCCATAATTTTCTGCTCTTTTTTACTAATAAGGGCAAGGTATACTGGAAAAAGGTGCATGAAATACCTGAGGCAGGCAGGATGTCCAAGGGAAAGGCCATAGTAAACCTTCTTGAGCTCCAGCCTGATGAAAAGCTTGCAACGGTGCTGCCCATAGAGGAGTTCAGTGAAAACGCCTTTATTGTAATGGCTACAAAGGAGGGTCTTGTTAAAAAGACAGACCTCATGGCCTACAGCAACATTCGGACAAATGGTATAATAGCGCTCAAGATTAATGACAACGATGAGCTCATATCAGTAAGGGTTACAGACGGTGAGCATGATATCTTTATCAACACCAAACAGGGTAAATCCATAAGGTTTTCTGAAAAAGACCTGAGAGGTATGGGCAGGGTTGCAGCCGGGAATATAGGCATAAGGCTTGAGGCTGGTGATGAGGTTGTAGGCATGGAGGCAATAAAGGAAGGGTCCACAATACTTACTGTTACTGAAAATGGCTTTGGAAAACGCACCAAGACAGAGGAGTACCGGATTCAGTCAAGGGGTGGAAAGGGGATACTCACCATTAAGGCCACAGAGAGAAACGGCAATGTTGTATACTCATACCAGGTAAATGAAACAGATCAGCTTATGATCATAACAGAGCAGGGAAAGATCATCAGGCTGAGGGTTGCAGATATCTCGGTAATAGGCAGAAACACACAGGGTGTAAAGCTCATTGATCTTGGCCCTGGCGAAAAGGTTGTTGGCGTGGCAAAGGTGATAGAAGAATAGGAGAATAGGCACAAGGCGCAGGGCACAGGGTAAAGAAAAAACCTTGCGCCTTGCGCCTATTTTTTAGTTTAAAGTTACTGATGATGAAACATTTTTCTGTATTTTTACAAGGGGGTTTACATCCGCTGTATAACATATCCTGCAGCAGTTAAGGCATCTTTTACTTTCCTTAATGGCTTCCTCTTCAGTCAGTACCTGATCAACCTCCACAAAGGACTTGATCCTCTCCTCAACAGGTAGTTCAACCATTTCAGCCCTCGGTTTTTTCTCGATCCCATCCACATGGTCAAACATTGTCCCCTTAATATATGTGGACTTTTTAAGTTCTCCGGGCTCGCACTTAACCTCCTGACCTGTAATGTATTGATGGATAGACCTTGCCGCCTTTCTGCCGCCGCCTATTGCCTCAACAACAAGGGATGGCCCTGTTGCAGCATCTCCTGCTGAAAAGATAAAGGGTATGGATGTCTGCCATGTATCAGGGTTTACATCAAGGGTGTTCCATTTGGTGGTCTTGAGTTCAGAGAGCTTCTCTTTTACCTTTTGGGCAAAGGCCAGGTCAGGGGCCTGGCCAATAGCGGTAATCACCATATCTGTGGCAAGAAGAGTGGCAGAGTCTTTTACCGGCACAGGTCTTCTCCTGCCGCTTGCATCTGGTTCTCCGAG
Organism: Deltaproteobacteria bacterium; assembly: GCA_016931115.1. Taxonomy (GTDB): domain Bacteria; phylum Desulfobacterota; class DSM-4660; order Desulfatiglandales; family HGW-15; genus JAAZBV01. The sequence continues at coordinate 6,826 of JAFGFM010000096.1, forward strand.
TTCCATCCTTTCATATTCAAGATGGGTTACCTTCCCTTCATTATCTCCCTTTACACGTATGGGCGCGGAGAGAAATAAAAATTGAACACCCTCATGTTCAGCTGCCTCTACTTCCACCTTGTTGGCAGGCATCTCATTTCTTGTTCGTCTGTAAACAATGTAGACCTTTTCAACCCCATGACGTATGAGGTTTCTGCTGCAGTCAATGGCCGTGTTGCCTCCGCCAATAACAACCGCTGTTTTTCCAATGTGCATTTTATCACCCTTTGCAAGTCGGGAAAGGAAATCCATACCGGTATAGCAGCCATAAAGGATTTCACCCTCGACCCTTAAAGGGGAGTCCTTCCATGCACCTATGCCAAGAAATATGGCGTCAAACCCATCGCCAATAAGTGACTCCAGGTTATAATCCTTGCCAAAGGTGTGATTCGTCTTTGTCTCTATCCCAAGATTAAGGATCCCCTCGATCTCCCAGTCAAGCACCTTTTTGGGGAGCCTGTATTCAGGGATGCCATACCTGAGAACACCTCCAAGCTTGGGCTTGGAGTCAAATATGGTAACATCATGACCGAGCCTCCTTAGGAAAAAGGCGCAGGTCAGGCCAGCAGGACCGCCTCCCACGATGGCCACCTTTTTGCCTGTCTTTTCAGGGGCTACAGAGACATGCATCCTTTTGCCTGAGTTCATCTCATAATCTGCAGCAAAACGTTTAAGCTGGTTTATGGATACTGGTTCATCCTCCAGGCCCCTGCGGCAGTTCACCTCACAGGGATGAGGGCAGACCCTTCCGCATGCAAGGAGCAGCGGGTTTCTTTCCCTGATGGTATGCACTGCCCCCTCATAATCACCATTTCTGATTTGTGTTATATAACGCGGGATATTGATCTGGGCCGGACATGTCTGTGCACATGGTGCAAGACAGTCATCCTCTGTATTAAAATGGAGGAACCTGTCTGAAAGGGTCCTTACCTTCAGGATATCTTTCGGGCATGCCTTTTCACATGCCCCGCAGCCCACACACTTTGACATATCTGTAACAGGGTATCCGTCAGGGCCAAGGGTTAGAGCGCCGAACTGGCATGCCTTTACACAGTCCCCGAAACCGAGGCAGCCTATACTGCATACCCGTTTTCCGCCATAAAGCATGCTCTGTGCCCTGCATGTATTAATACCTTCATATATATAGTGGTTGCTTGCCCTGTGACCGCCGGTACAGAGGTTAAATGCCCTCTGTGGCTCAAGAAGGCTTGCCTTTATTCCCATTATTTCTGCGACCTTTACAGCAGACTCATCCCCGCCAACCATGCATACGTTTACCGGGGCCTTTCCCGCTACAACCGCGTGTGCGGCAGCAGCGCAGCCGGCATAGCCGCAGCCGCCGCAGTTTGCGCCGGCCAGACTGTCCTGAACCTGCTCTATCCTGGGGTCTTCATATACATAAAAGATGCGAGATGCAGCGCCTAACAAAAGCCCGCAAAAGGCACCCAATCCTGCCATTAAAAGTGTTGCCTGTAACATTAAATATCCTCATAATCACATTAAATATTTTTTTCACAAGAAAATCAGGATTATATGACATGGAAATTTTGTGTCAAGCTTATAGAAAAGCCCCAGAGGGTTTGTCCTTGACGTTAAAGAACAAGTTCAATAGAATCGCCGCATTATACCTAAAACAGACATCAGAAAAAAAGGAAAAATTATGGGACAGACAGATAAGGTTAAGATAGCGGCAATAGGGGCAGGGAGCTGGGGTACCACACTCGCCAATCTTCTGGCAGACAAGGGGCACATTGTTGATTTGTGGGTAAGAGAAGAAGAGGTATATGAGCAGATCAAAAAGAACAGGATTAATGAGACCTTTTTACCCGGCATGAAGCTTGTTGATGACCTTAACCCTGTGAAGACATTTGCGGAGGCGTTAAAGGATAAAGATATTATAATGATGGTTGTTCCTTCCCATGTTTACAGGGATGTGCTTATACAGATGAAGCCATACCTCAAACCCGGCATGCAGTTTGTCTCTGCCACAAAGGGGATTGAAAACAATACATTAAAGGTGATGTCAGAGGTGGCAGAGGAGATCCTTGATCCGGTCTATATTGATAACTTTGCCTGTCTTGCCGGTCCCAGTTTTGCGAAAGAGGTGGTGGCAAAACAGCCTACAGCCGTAACGATCGCATCAAGGGATATTGCCCATGCAACAGGGCTTCAGAATATATTTTCCACAAGCCTGTTCCGTGTATATGTGAGCGATGACCTTATGGGCATTCAGCTTTGCGGGGCGCTAAAGAATGTTATTGCCATTGCTGCCGGCACATCGGACGGCCTTGGGTTTGGCCTTAATGCAAGGGCCGCCCTCATTACAAGGGGGTTAGCCGAGATAACAAGGCTTGGTGTGGCAATGGGCGCAAATCCCATGACCTTTGCAGGGCTATCCGGCATTGGAGACCTTGTTCTAACCTGTACAGGGGATTTGAGCCGCAACCGCACCCTTGGGCTCAAGATAGGTAAGGGGATGAAGCTTAACGATATAACAGGGTCCATGAGCATGGTTGCAGAGGGTGTAATGACATCCATTGCCGCATATGAACTCGGTAAAAAAATGGGTGTGGATATGCCAATTATAGACCAGACCTATGAGACTCTTTATAAGGGGAAAGACCCCCTCCTTGCGGTAAAGGAGCTAATGACAAGGGAACTTAAAAAGGAGCGTGAACACTAGCTCTTTACAAAAGAAGACATTATGGAGAGTCTAGACACAGAAAAGATTAAAGCCCTTGCTGGAAAATCTGTTTTTTCAGAAAACATAGTTATACATAAGAGACTCCCTTCAACAAACACTACAGCAAAGGAACTCTACACACAGGGCGCAGCCCATGGCACCATTGTCATGGCAGAGGAGCAGACAGCAGGCAGGGGCAGGATGGATCGAAAGTGGTTTTCTCCCCCAAATAAAAATATACTTGTCTCTATCCTGCTTATGCCTGATATAAAGGCGGAAAATGTTTATGCCCTCACCCTTGCCCTTGCAGTATCATCTATTGATGCCATAAAGGAGCTCTGCGGCTGTTTTGCCATGATAAAGTGGCCCAATGACATATATCTGAACAGGAAAAAGCTCGCAGGTATTCTGACCGAGTTCAGCGTCAGAGGAGAGAGGCCGGCATATGTCATCCTGGGGATGGGCATGAATGTTAACTGGTGCCCTGATGAGGAATCAGGCATGCTTTTTACATCAACAAGCCTGGCAAAAGCGACAGGTGAGCAGGTATCCAGAAACAGGCTTATTGCAGAGATATTAAAGAGATTCGACCATTTATACAATGATATAACCGGTGAAAGGATGGATGAGTTCAATAGAAGGTGCAACAGATTATCTCTATTGACCGGGAATATGGTCTCTGTTGATACTGGTGATGGAATAATAAGCGGGAAGGTCATTGGCCTTGATAAGGATGGCGGGCTCACCCTTGAGACACAGGATGGAGAGGTTAAAAAGATCTTAAATGGTGATGTCTCCATAAGGTTTTGAAAACAGAATCTATTTTCTTTAAAGGCTTGAACTTCTAACCGCAATCTTACATGATCCTAACAATTTGCTAATGTTTACTGTATAATATTGCAGGAAAATTACAGGAGCGGCTTAAATGAAAAAGGAAAAGATACTGGTTGTGGATGATGAAGAGGATATCCTTGAGCTTGTAAGTTATAACCTTACAAGGGATGGTTATAATGTCATATGTGCCTCCACCGGTGAAGATGGTTTGAACACCGCAAAATCTAAACTCCCTGACCTTGTTATACTTGATCTTATGCTTCCGGGCATTGATGGGCTTGATGTTGCAAGGGGCCTTAAAAACGATAAAAATACAAAAGATATACCTATCGTAATGCTCAGCGCAAAGGGCGAAGAGGCCGATATTGTTACAGGGCTTGAACTGGGGGCAGATGATTACATACCAAAGCCCTTCAGCCCGAGGGTTCTCTCTGCAAGGATAAGGGCGGTTCTTCGCAGAAGGGCAAAACCTGCAGGCGCGGAAAAGGAGATTTTGGAGATCCATAATATTAAGATCCATACCGGAAGGCATGAGGTTATGGTGAATGATGAACCTGTTCAGCTTACCTTTACAGAGTTCGGTATACTCAATTTTCTGGTCAAGAGGCCGGGATGGGTATTTACCCGCACCCAGATAGTGGATGCGGTAAAGGGGGATGACTACTTTGTTACAGACCGTTCGGTTGATGTGCAGATAGTTGGTCTAAGGAAAAAGCTTGGTCCTGCAGGAAAACATATAGAGACTGTACGCGGTGTAGGATACAGGTTCAAGGAGTAACAGGTGGCTAAAAAAAGAGCTCTGATCTGGGTGCTTTACCCTTCCTATCTTTTTATCATCATTTTATCGATTGTTACCGTAATATGGTATGCCTCTGTATCTGAAAAAAGAATATTTCTGAAGCAGTTAGAAACAGATCTGGAGACAAGGGCGAAGTTTATTCAGGGAATGATAAAAACCCCTGATGATTATCATGATCAGGCCAGTGTTGACAGGTTGTGCAAGGAGATTGGCAAATTAACCGCAACGAGGATTACCATAATTCTACCATCAGGGAAGGTGGCAGGTGATTCGGAGTTTGATCCCCTGGAAATGGACAACCATAAGGACAGGCTAGAATTCATTGGTGCAGTCAAAGAAAAAAAAGGTGTATCAACCCGATACAGCCTTACCCTTAATAAAAATTTTATGTATGTAGGCATGCCGGTTTATTTTAATAATACTCTTCATGCTGTAATCCGCACCTCCATAACTGTTGACATAATCGATGAGGCTGTCAGCGCGATGCAACAGAAGATAATCTTTACAGGATTTATAATAGCCATTTTTGCCGCACTGGTATGCCTCTTCATTTCAAGAAGAATAAGCAGGCCAATAGAGGAACTCAGGAAAAACGCTGAGGGCATTGCAAAAGGGGAATACAGGTTCAGTCAGCCAAGATCCCGCATATATGAGATAGAAAATCTCCATAATGCCATGAAGGAGATGGTAAAAGAGCTTGAAGAGAGGATCTTAACCATAACCAGGCAGAGGAACGAGATAGAGGTTATTCTTTCAAGCATGGAAGAGGGTATTATAGCGGTTGATAAGGATGAAAGGATTATCAGCCTTAACAGGGCAGCAGAAAGAATTTTCAGTGTAAAAAGCAGGGATGCCCAGGGTAAGAGCATCCAGGAGGCCATAAGAAACAGGACCTTTCACGATTTTATCTCAGATGTGATTAAAGGATCGGAACCGGTTGAAAAGGAGATCACCCTGTACCCTGGTGAAGAGAAATACATAAACGGCCATGGCACAAGGCTTGTTGACACCAATGGAAAAGAGATAGGAGCCCTTATAGTATTGAATGATATTACCAGGCTCAAGCGGCTTGAGAACATAAGGCGGGATTTTGTTGCAAATGTCTCCCACGAGATCAAGACACCTGTTACTGCGATTAAAGGCTTTGTAGAGACCCTTAAGGATGTCGGGGTAGATTCAGAAGCGGAGAGGGTAAGGTTTCTCACTATCATATCAAGGCATGTTAACAGGCTTGAGGCCATTATTGATGAACTTCTTCAGCTCTCAAGGCTGGAAAAGGAGACAGAATCAGGTGATGCGATCCTTCTTGAGAATGCTAATGTATTAAACATTATAGAGACAGCCGCACAGGTGTGCTCTCCAGTTGCAGAGGCAAAGCAAATAAAGATCAATATCACATGCGAACAGGGGCTTGCCGCAAAGGTCAATGCCCCACTTCTTGAGCAGGCAGTGGTCAATCTTCTTGATAATGCAGTAAAGTACAGTGATAACAATACAAAGGTGCATGTAAAGGCATATGCAAAAGAGGATATGCTCAATATTGAGGTGTCAGATGAGGGGAGGGGCATAGAAAAGGAACATCTGCCCAGGCTTTTTGAGCGGTTCTACCGCGTGGACAAGGCCAGGAGCCGCCAGCAGGGCGGAACAGGCCTGGGTCTTGCTATTGTAAAACATATTACACAGGCCCATCAGGGCTCTGTCAGTGTTGAAAGCGCCCCCGGGAAGGGTTCAACCTTTACTATAAGGCTTCCAAAGGTTTTTAAAAAATAATAACAATAAACCATCCTGTTCAAGGTCAATATTTAATACAAACAAAATGGCCGCTTAATAATTCTCTAACATGGTAGGCCTATATTATCCTTATAAATAAATGAATACATAAGGAGAAAAGAATGGATAATAAAAGGGCAATACATAAACTATCAACAGTTCTGGATCTGTTTAATCATAATGATGCAGGCCTAAAAGGAAGACATGCTGTCAGAATAAGATTTGATTATGACCGACTTAATAACAGCCATGAATATACTGTGCTTAACCGGGAGATACCCAAAGAGTCAGCTGACAGTATAATAGTGTGGCTTAACAGGAATGTTAAGTCTGAGGATATCATACATGGTCTTAAATCAAACATCCTTGATGCAGGTAACTATATTTGATCATTATAAACAATTCTCATTAAACCCTAACAAATCTCTAATTTTCAATTAACAAACAGTTCATATCCTTACATTGAAACTAATAATTTCAAATAAGGAGGTGAACCGTTTATAAAACTTAATCCAGGGCTAACCAAACCCTAACAAAACACTAACAATTTTATGGAAAAATCAATTTATTTATCACTTAAAGGAGGATAAAATGGGATTAAAAAATTACACAGTAACAGCTCTTATTTGCGCAATATTCTTTTCTGCCGGTTTGGCCATGGCAGGTAATATTGTAATAAAGGGGTCTACAACAGTTCTGCCTATTGCCCAGAAGGTTGCAGAGGCATACATGAAACAGAACCCTGATGTAAAGATATCTATATCAGGCGGCGGTTCAGGGAATGGTATGAAGGCCATAATCGATGGGTCAACAGATATTGCTACAAGCTCAAGATTTATACAGGAGAAAGAGATAAAGCTTGCAGTGGAAAAAGGTGGTTATCCTGTCCCCTTTGCAGTTGCCTATGACTGTATTGTGCCGGTGGTACACCCCTCTAACAAGATAGAAAACCTCACCCTTGATCAGCTTAAGGCCATTTATAAAGGCGAGATAACCAACTGGAAAGATGTTGGCGGGACAGATGGTAAAATAGTGGTTATATCGCGTGACACATCATCAGGCACCTATGAAGTATGGGAGGAAAAGGTGCTTAATAAGGAACGTGTATTTCCGGGCGCACTGCTTCAGGCATCAAGCGGAGCAGTTATTCAGGCTATCTCAAAAAACAAGAATGCGATAGGATATGACGGCATAGGTTATATTAATGAAACTGTAAAACCACTTACTATAAACAGTATTAAAGGTTCCAAGGAAACTGCACTGGACGGGTCATTCCCTGTCAGCAGGGCATTGTATGTCTTTACAAATGGATGGCCCAAGGGAGACATCCTTAATTTTATCAATTTTATAATCAACCCTGAAAAAGGGCAGAAATATGTAGAAGAGGCCGGCTTTGTACCGCTTTACTAATATATAACAGGGTACTGTTATGACGAATGCTGTTGACTTACTGGCCAAGTATCTACTCTACTTCATTCCCCGACTTGATCGGGGAATCCAGGGGATTTTTATTAAGAAATCATGGCACAAAGACAACAGTATTTATTTTTAAATTCCTGTTAAAACTAAGGTAAAAATGAAGCAGAACTACCACAGTGGAACATCCAGAAAAAACAAAGAGAAGATAATAAGATCCATATTTTTTGTTATTGCCCTTGCATCTGGTTTGACCCTTGGCCTAATCGTGGTCTTTCTCTTTATGGAAGGGCTTCCCATTTTCAGCAAGGTATCTGTTAAGGATTTCATATTCGGAATATACTGGTACCCTACTGATGACCCGGCCGATTTTGGAATATTCCCTCTCATTATTGCCTCTCTTTCAGTTACACTGGTGTCATCAGTTATCTCTATTCCTCTGGGCATCTCTTCCGCCCTTTTCCTGGCAGAGATCGCCTCCCGGAGGGTGCGTGAAATAGTAAAGCCTATTGTGGAGCTTCTGGCTGCACTGCCATCGGTTGTTATAGGTTTTTTCGGGATGGTTGTGGTTGCCCCCTTTCTTCAGGAGATTTTTGATATCCCTGTTGGTCTTAACCTTTTTAATGCATCCCTGATGCTTGCATTTATGTCTGTACCCACCATATGCAGCATAAGCGAGGATGCCATTTTCAGTGTTCCAAAGGAGCTCAGAGAGGCCTCCCTTGCCCTTGGGGCAACACAGTGGGAAACAATTTGGAGGGTTATAATACCAGCCTCAATTTCAGGGATATCAACGGCGGTCATTTTAGGCATGTCAAGGGCAATAGGTGAAACAATGGTTGTACTCATGGTGGCAGGGGGCGCTGCAATGGTTCCCAGGTCTATTTTTGATCCGGTAAGGCCTTTACCTGCAAGCATTGCAGCGGAGATGGCAGAGGCCCCCTTCAGGGGTGATCATTACTATGCACTTTTTGCAACCGGGATAGTTCTTTTTTTGTTTACAATGGCATTTAACATGGTTGCTGATTATATATCAAACAGATACAGGCAGGTTGGGGCGGCGACGCTGTAAGAAAAGGTACAAGGCTCAAGGCGCAGGGCACAGGGAGAAAGATGAAGGATATCAGGAAAATAAAGAAGGGCAGGAAGATAACACAGGGGATTTTTTTCTCGCTGTTCAAGATTGCTACTGCCATAAACGGGATCGCGCTCCTGGTGGTTATCTCATTTCTGGTAATTAATGGCTGGAGGGCAATAAACTGGACCTTTCTCACACAGGCGCCCTATGATTCCATGACAAAAGGGGGGATTTTTCCATGTATTGTAGGCACCATAATTATAAGCCTTGGGGCAATTCTTATTGCCCTTCCCATCGGGGTCTCTTCTGCCATATATCTGAATGAATATGCCAGGCCTGGAAAAATTGTTCGTATGATCAGGCTGGGTATAAATAACCTTGCAGGGATACCTTCTGTTGTTTTTGGTCTTTTTGGTCTTGCACTGTTTGTTATATGGCTTGGATTTGGCGTTAGTATAATCTCTGGGGCACTTACCCTTGCAGCCATGACATTGCCGGTTATAATAGGGGCATCTGAAGAGGCCTTAAGAAATGTGCCAAATACATACAGGGAGGCATCCCTTGGCCTTGGGGCAACCAAATGGCAGACAATATACAGGGTTGTTTTGCCATCAGCCCTTCCAGGCATATTAACAGGGGCCATACTTGGAATAAGCCGGGTTGCTGGTGAGACAGCGCCCATTATGTTTACTGCGGCTGTATTTTATACCCCATCTTTACCATCCTCCCCATTTGATGAGATCATGGCGCTGCCATATCATATATATGTGCTTGCAACAGCAGGGACAGAAATCGAGGCCACCAGGCACCTCCAGTATGGAACAGCCCTGGTGCTGATTTTTATTGTGCTCGGACTGAATCTTCTTGCTATTTTTTACAGGACAAGACTCAGAAGAAGATTATAATACTTTATAGATTGCGCAGAGATAATACAGGTATAGCCTATAATGAATAAAAAAATTAAAATGATGACTCAGGAGCTGGATTTCTTTTACGGTGAGGCAAAGGCGCTTCACGGGATAAATCTTGAGTTCTATGAAAACAGGGTAACAGCCCTGATCGGGCCTTCAGGATGCGGCAAAAGCACCCTTTTAAGGTGTCTTAACAGAATGAATGATCTCATACCCTACAGCAGGGTAGAAGGCAGCGTCCTGCTTGATCAGGAAAATATCTATGAAAAAAATGTGGATGTTGTTTCCCTTAGAAGCAGGGTTGGCATGGTATTTCAGAAGCCGAACCCCTTTCCAAAAACCATATTTGAAAACGTTGCCTATGGCCTGAGGGTGAGCGGGATTAAGGAGAGGGGAATCATTGAAGAGAGGGTGGAAAAGAGTTTAAGGGGCGCCGCATTATGGGAAGAGGTAAAAGATAGATTGAACGAATCTGCCCTTGGTTTATCAGGAGGCCAGCAGCAGAGACTCTGTATTGCCAGGGCAATGGCTGTAGAGCCGGAAATACTGCTCATGGATGAACCGGCATCTGCCCTTGACCCTATTGCCACACAAAAGATAGAAGAGCTGATAGACCTGCTGAAGGAGACATATACAATAATTATAGTAACACACAATATGCAGCAGGCAGCAAGGGTCTCTGACATGACCGCCTTTTTTTATATTGGAAAACTTATAGAGTTTGATGAAACAGATGCCCTTTTTACGAGGCCCAGGTTAAAGCAGACATCAGACTATATTACCGGCAGATTCGGATAGGCTGACAATAGTTAAGAGAAATACAAAATTATTAGACCAATAACTTAGAGGAGAAAATAATGCCACCCCGGTTACAGATAGAGATAGAGAAAATAAAAAAACAGATACTCTCACTTGGCGCTATGGTTGAGGAGCAGCTTAACAGGGCAATCAAGGCTGTTGAAACAAAAAACCTTGATATTGCAAAGGGAGTAATAGAGTCAGACAGGAGGGTGGATGAAATAGAGGTGGAGATCGAAGAGGAGTGTCTCAAGATACTTGCGTTACACCAGCCTGTTGCTGTTGATTTGAGATTCATTAGCGCTGTAATCAAGATAAACAATGACCTTGAACGTATCGGAGACGAGGCGGTTAATATCGCTGAAAGGGTTATATATCTTGGCACAAGGGCACCTCTTAATGTTTCATTTGATTACAGTGAGATGTCTGTTAAGACCATTAAAATGGTGAAGAACAGCCTTGATGCCCTTGTAAACCTTGATCTGGAGCTGGCCTTAAGGCTTCGTATTGATGATAATGCAATTGATGCCCTGGACAGGGGCTTTTTTCAAAAGGTAAGCAACAGCCTGCCTGATAACCCTGAGAACGCAGGTTCCCTGATACAGCTTTTTCTGATTTCACGTCACCTTGAACGAATAGCGGATCACGCCACTAACATAGCTGAAGATGTGATATATCTTATCGAGGGGGTAATTCACCGGCATAGAAGGGAATATAAATAAAAATTTCAAATATAGTTAACAGCAAATTCTTCTCAAACGAAAAATCAAACAGGATTTGCCTTTTTGCTGACCTCAGGGACTCAACCAATATAATGTTAAATTTTGAAAAAGGGGTGTATCGTGAGGCGACCAATAGCCGGGATGGCGAATTCACCTATGAAAAGTTCATAACAGATGTCCATGAAGCAGCCTATAATGAGCTGTATCTGTCACATGAAAATACCTTTGCCGAGATCTATGGGGACGGTATCATGGCGGTACTCCCGGAGGACAATGGCAAATACATTCTGGAAAACATCTATCGCCTTACGGCCGGCATGAGAAGCTACAATGAGTCATTTAAGGCCGATATTCTCCACCCTAAAATAGATATGGGTTGCGGTATTACCATAGGCAGGATTTCATTTACATACTATGCCTTTGATAACAGATACCATGCAATTGGATATGCTATCCATGAAGCGGCCAGGATAGAGAGTTTATCAAAGCGTTATGATGCCAGGGTGCTTATATCACAGCATTTCTTGAATTTTATACGAGGCTATGTGGATTCGGACGCAAGGTTTTCTTTTCGCTTTATAGACAGCCTTGTTCTATATGGGTTTAAGGAACCTGTAACACTTTATGAGCTTCTGCTGGATAATGACCCGAGGTTTGAAATAAAGAAAAGATCAACCTCTCCTTATAATCAGGCATATGAAAAGTATTGTAACCGTGACTGGAAAGGTGCAAAGGAGATCTTTCTTCAAATATACAATGAATATGGTCTTGGCACAGGTTCAATAATGGCCAACAGGTGTGAGAGGCTTGCCAGGAATGAACCACTGGGTTACTGGAACGGGGTATGGGATTCATCAAAAAAATAATGAATTTGATGGAGCGTTCAAACGTCTAAAGGTTTATAAAAGAGCATGGAATAACCCTTGCAAAACTGGGAAAAACAGGGCCTTTTTTCTGGAGCCTCCTCGAAAACAGTCATCACATAATTATAGAGCCTGCCCTGTTTATAAAAGTCAAAAACCCTCTTTGCATGGGTTTTCGATATATCGATGCCGATTAATCTCATGAATTCAACCGCGAGAGGATCTATTTAAAAGGGTTTATATTAATAAAGATGATAGAGACCTTTAAAAGAGAAAAATAATTCTAATTAATTTCTAACACTAAGTTCACACAATCAAAACAATTGTTAGCAAGAATAGACCCCGGTTTATAAAGAATTCTTTCGGGGAGCTGATGTTCCACATCTTTATATAAAAGAATTCAAAAAGTGATTATTAAAAATTAGCTAACAAAGGAGAGAAAAATGAAAATTAAACAATTGTTTACTACAGTTATTGCAGCTGCTTGTATTTTTACTGGTGCTGCCTCCGCGAGTGAGGTTGATGTTTTGGTTAATAAGCTTGTGGAAAAGAATATCCTGACACAGGCAGACGCAAAGGTTATTCTTGATGAGATGAAGAAAGAGGGGGAAAAGGAAAAGAATGCGACTACTGAGGCAGGGAAGGAATCATTTGAACTGCCAAAGTGGATTAAAAACACTGCGATTAAAGGAGATGTAAGGGTTCGCTACCAGTCACAGGACATGGACAATGACAGCAGGGATTCTCGCGACAGGGCCCGGATAAGGGCGAGACTTGGCATAGTTTCAAAACCAAATGACAAATGGGAGGCAGGGATTGGTCTTGCCACCGGTGGAACAGACCCGAGGTCAACCAATGAAACACTTGATAACACATTTGAGACACCTGATATCAGGCTTGATTACGCATATGCAAAATACAGCCCCAATAAAATCATTAGTATAATGGCCGGCAAGATAGAAAACCCGATATGGGGGACAAAGGACCTCTTGTGGGACAGTGATATATACCCTGATGGCATAGCGGCAGCATTTAATTATAAGATAAATGATAACTTTGAGATATTTGCAACACCTGCATATTTTCTGCTTGATGAGTACAGCAGCTCAAAGGATGACCCTGCAATGGTTGTATTTCAGCCTGGTTTAAAATGGAAGGCTGGTAAAGCTGTTGATGTGAAATTTGCAGCCACATATTATAATTTTCTGGACATGAAGGGGAATGACTTCTCAGAGCATGGATCAGGAAGCAACTCAACTATTTCTTCAGAATCATCAGACCTTTTATATGAATACGATTCAATAGCATTGGATGCGGAGATTGGTTTTAAGCTTCCTGATAAAATTAAACATATTGAAACACTCTCTTTGTTTGGACAGTATGTTGATTCTGATGCAGATTCAGAAAATAAGGGCATTCTTTATGGTTTTAAATTTGGAGACAAGAGCGTAAAAGAGGCGAAGGACTGGCAGGTAAAGGTCAACTACAGAAAGCTTGAAAAGGATGCATGGGCAGATTTTATGCCTGACAGTGATTTCTACAGCGGAGCTACAGATGTTAAGGGCATGGAATATGAATTGACCCTGGGACTGGCAAAAAATATTACCCTGGGGCTTGATTATTATCATGCAAAGCCGATTCTCACCAATACTGACCGGAAAGAAAAGCTATTTCAGGCTGATCTGGTGGTAAAGTACTAATATTTTTCTTGATGTTTATGACCGGTGATAACTGTTTTGTCAGTTATCACCGGTAACGAATTAGTATGGCGGATTATATTTTTTCAAGAAGCGTATTGTTTCATCAAGCATTTGCAGTCGGGTCTCACTTCTTGATAACCAGTGGTCTTCATTTTTAAGTGTTACAAATTCTACTGTTTTATTTGCATCTTTCAATGCCTCGGCCATTTTTTCACTCTGATCGTAAGGCACCACCGTGTCATCGCGGCCGTGTATGAGCATGATAGGAATAGAAACCTTTTCCGCGTACCCCAGAGGCGAAATGGCTTTTAAAATAGGGTCCTTGGGGTTGGAGGCACCAAAATATCTATCCCAGTATCGTCTTGTTTGAGCACTCGAAGGACTTCCTTTTTTTACAGTAGACTTCAAGAAACTCTTTAAATCGGATGGTCCAGCTAAAGAAATTGCACAACGATAAACGCCTGCATCCAGAGTTGCTCCTGCAAGGGCTGCATACCCTCCATAACTTGCACCAACAATACAAACCCTGTTAGCATCGACAACTCCTTCCTTTACAAGATATCTCACCCCGTCAGATAAGTCTGTCTGCATTTTCCGACCCCACTCACCAAATCCGGCAGACATAAACTTCCAATTCAGACTGGACCCCCTGAAATTTGGCTGAAGGACAGCATAGCCCTGGGAGGCAAGTGCCTGGGACCACCAGTCAAAGAGATTTGTATCATGTGAAGCTGGACCACCATGAGGTAATACTACCAGAGGAAGGTTTTTAGCTTCACGCTTCATCGGAAGTGTAAGATAACCAGGGATCTTCATTCCATCGGCAGCGGTGTATTCAACAGGACGTACTTCAGATATGCTGGTTAAACCTTCATATACATCACCGATTCGTGTACTTGAAAATGATGCAAGATCCATATAAAAATATGCATAACCACTCACGGTGCCATCAATAAGGAGTATAAATTTTTGAAAGTCGCGTGAAAAGGAAGCAATCATCACATGCTCACCAGGAAATTTCATTTTTATTGATTCCCAAATCTTTTGCCGCTGTTGATCAAAAAATACAATATCAGCATCATTCGCAAATGGTACACCTCCAATAATCCGATCTGAATAGGGGTCCAGTACGCGTCCCCTGAAACCTTGCATTTCCTGTAATTGTTCCCCCATTATACCGCTTTCAAACGGGATTGGATTCCATACAGGATCACCATCCCCATCTCCTCCGATTTTTCTAACCCATATCTCATCACCTGTCGGAGAAAAACCTGAAATACCGGGATATTCGATTTCGGCTTCTCCAGTGGCTACAGATGTTAGTTCTCCATCTTTTCTGATATATATGTTCCATTGTTTTGTACGAGAGTTATAGGTTTGCGAACCCATTATTTCCCCTTTTTCATCTACAAGCCAACCATTGGAATGGATGGTCCCATGCGAAACGATTTCCAAATGACCTGTTGTGAGGTTCGCTTTAAATAGGGCAGGTAGCGTGTGACTCTTTACGTAAAGACCTTCAACAAACACGATGGTTTCCCCATTAATATGGCGGATTGATGGTGTACCGATGATATTATTCAAAATAAATTCTTTGAATGATTTGTCGAAAGTCAGCAAATTATAAATATTTTCTTTTCTGACATCATAAGCGAGAAGCATATACCACTCCCCTTTTGACCCTGTAAATTCTAATGGCGGACCTGAAGTTGTTGATACCTCCATTAATATATGTTCATCATCAGCCCATACAATGTCACGTAGTTTGGCTTTACCAATTCTGCAAGCTATTTTAGGTTCATCGCCTTTAAGTGACAGGAGATATAAAATGCGCTCCTCGTTTACGGTTTTTACCAGTGCAATATAAGATCCGCTTGGAGAGATTGCTACATTTTCAAGTGCAGGTAATCGTCCATAGCTTTCTATGGGAACATCCTCGGCAACAGTCGATACTGTTACTATCAGTATTAATAAAAAGAGTATACAACTCCACACCTTCAACAGAAACCTGTTTCGCATCTTCCACCTCCAAAATATATGAAATAACCAAAGCAATACTTTTTCGAATAATCTCTGTAATGAATTTATATACGAAATATTATAAGTTTCAATTTCAAAACATGGTGAAACAAGGTTTAATTAGTGTCCATCCAGAAAGAGACACATTCTGTATAGGGCTTTCAGTAGTCAGCGATCAGCAAGGTTTTTGTTTTGAATGCCTTTTGCTGAAAGCTGAACGCTAACAGCTGAGCGCTTGAATCCAAAAACGACAGGTTTTGGATGAACACTATTTAATTATAACCTTATACAAAACTAACCGGACTCTCTTAAACCCTTAATTATCCTAAAACATTCATCTATAACAATATCTTTTTAATTGAACCTGGCAGTTTTTATCCTGCAATATGGTTAAAAATATATGAACACTTTAAAAGGAGCAATAATTGGAAAAATCGGTTTTAAAGGCTGATCTTCACGTTCACTCAAAATATTCAGTAAGGCCGTCTGAATGGATACTACAAAAGCTTGGCTGCGCTGAGAGTTATACTGACCCTTTCAGCCTATATAATAAGGCTATCCAAAGGGGAATGGATATTGTTACGATTACTGATCACAACACACTGGCCGGGAGCCTTGAAATTGCACACCTTGACAACACATTTGTAAGCGAGGAGATAACAACCTATTTCCCTGATGACCGGTGCAAGGTACATGTTCTTGCCTGGAATATTAATGAAAAACACCATGAAGATATAACAAGATACAGGGAAAATATCTTTGACCTTGTTAAATACCTGAATAAGGAAGGAATCATTCATTCCCTCGCGCACCCCACTTACTCATTAAACGACAGGCTTACATTTGAGCGGTTTGAACAACTGCTTCTCATGTTCAATATATTTGAGATAAACGGTACTCGTGACGAATACCAGAATAATGCCCTTAAAAATATTCTGGAAAGATTAGATAAAAAGATAATTGAAGGATTCTGTAATAAGTATAATATGGAGGCAACAGGTCCTGAGCCCTGGATAAAGGGTATAACAGGCGGTTCGGATGACCATTCATCCTTGAATATTGCCAGGACATACACAGAGGTCGAGGGAGAGTTTGACATACATGGATTTCTTGATGGAATAAGGGCAGGACACTCTATTCCCCGAAGCACTCCTTCTACACCAAAGACATTTGGGAGAAACCTCTACAGTATCGCCTATCAGTTCTATAATAAAAAAGTAAATCTTAATAAATATTCCAATGATGAACTGCTCCTTCGTTTTGCAGGAAAGATACTTACAAACGGAAACGGGTACGAATCTATCTATAAAAAGCTTCGGGGATATATTGGATATCAGCGTCCGGATTATTTTAATAAAACCACAGACAGAACCTTTCAGGGGCAGTTACTATCTGAAGCGAGAGAGATTATCAGCCAGGACCAGGAGATGATGGCGGTTGCAAAAACAGGAGAGGGCAGTGACAGTGAAAAGGATGAAATGTGGTTCAATTTTATAAATAATGTTGCAGAAAAGCTGTTACAAGGATCGGCCAACTCAATACTTAAAAGTCTCTCCGGTGCCAACCTGTTTGATATCTTTAGTACAATAGGGTCAGCAGGCTCCCTTTATACCATGCTTGCCCCCTTCTTATGGAAATACTTAATATGGTTTTATAATCATACTGACAGGGTATTTGTTCCTTCGTTTACTACCGGAAAAGAGCTTGAAGAAAAGGGTATCAGGAAGGAGCTAATGAGGAAGAATGAAAAGGCATATGTTGAGAACCGGTCATTTGAATCAGTCTACCTTGAAAACTGGGCCTACTATGATGCAGCGGCTTAAAAGATTATATTGACATTGGCCCAGGACTCTTTAACAAACCTGTTCATATCTGTCCAGGCCCTTAAGTCAATCATATCAGCTATAATCTCCGCAGTATAATGGTAATTGATTGGAGAAGCCTGAGGCAGGTTTAAAAAATTTCCTACTACGCTCCTGTCCAGCCTTTTCATTACCTGCCCGAGAGAAAGCATTGTAATTGCCTTCGCATTTGAGAGCTGTTCCATCTGCCCTGCAAGGGGTTTTAAAAGTATTTTTTTCCCTATTGTAAGAGCCTCACTCACAAGCTCAAAGCCTGCATTGGTAATAACCCCGCCGCATTCCATTAGATCATTCAGAAAACCATTTCTGGAGAATGGACATAGATGAATATTATCTTTAACCGAGAGCGTTTCAAATTTATGATAAACAAAAAAATCATAATCCTTAAAGGGTGCAATAAGGTTAAGGATATCATTCTGTTCTTCAAAGGGAAGATAAACAGTGATTTTATTAGCTATGGTCGTAGACTTATTTTCTTTAAATTTCGGAACAACCGGAGGGAG
>JAFGFM010000097.1 GCA_016931115.1 Deltaproteobacteria bacterium
ACAAGCATTGAAATGGAATCAATCGGCATTGTTCTATTATCCCTATTTTTTTAAGGATGAATGTTGATAAATTCCTAAAAAGTCCACAAATACCATTTTCTTTCATTCCGGTCCTATAGTGAACTTTGAATCATATTAGCAGCACTTTTTCAATAGAAAACTGAAAAGACCGGCCTTTATAAAAAGAAACTTTACTGAATCCGTTAGCTTTCTGCTTGCAAAAAAAGAAAACTTACTGTAAATAAATGTTAACCCGATTAACATATCAATAAATCAATGAACTACCCCGCAGCAAGCTCCGGGGTATCAACCGTCATTCCGGCGAAAGCCGGAATCCAGAAACATGCTTGACTGGATCCCCCCGAAACGAGGTTCGGGGCAGGCTTATCAAGTCCGGGATGACAAGACGCAGCAAGCTTCGGGGAATTTAACCCGAAGAGATTAAAGACTCTGTAGGTCAAAGTTTTGTGCCAAATTTTCAGCCAAGTCTTCAGGAAAACAAAATTAACCTTTTAACTGAAAAAGGAGGAAACCGTATGAAACTTTTTAAGTTATTATGCATTTCAGCAATGGTTTTGTTGTTTGTAGTATGTGGAATGGCGTCAGCCGGCACTCTCGAAGATGTAAAAGCCAAGGGTTTTATCCAGGCCGGTGTTAACGGCGACCTGTTTGGTTTCGGAAAACCGGACGAGAAAGGTGTCTGGCGGGGTCTCGATGTTGATACGGCCAGAGCCGTTGCCGCTGCCGTATTCGGCGATGCCAACAAGGTTAAATTTACGCCTCTTACGGCAAAGACAAGATTTACCGCACTCCAGTCCGGCGAAATAGATATTCTGACAAGAAACTGTACTATAACATTAACCAGGGACACAGCCTTGGGTCTCGATTTCTGCCAGGTCAATTACTATGACGGCCAGGGTTTCCTGGTTCCTAAAAAGATGGGCCTCAAAAGTGCATATCAACTTAACGGAGCTACCGTATGTGTACTGCCGGGTACAACGACCGAAATGAATGTTGCCGACTTTTTCAGGGCTAATAACATGAAGATGAAACCTGTTGTTATTGAAAATACGGCAGAGCTTGCAAAGGCATTTTTTGCCGGCCGCTGCGACTGTCTGACCTCCGATGCCTCCCAGCTTGCTGGTACCAGGTCTGTTGCACCCAATCCCAATGATTACATTATTCTGCCTGAAATAATATCAAAAGAACCCCTTGCCCCGGCTGTGCGTCACGGTGACAACCAGTGGAAAGACATTGTCAATTATTCAATACTGGCAATGATAAATGCAGAAGAGATGGGAATTACCTCCAAGAATGTTGATGAAATGCTCAAGAGCGCCGATCCCATGATTCAGCGCTTCCTGGGTGTTTCCCCCGGTAATGGTGCGGCACTGGGTCTTGATGAAAGTTATGCCTATAATATCATCAAGCAGGTAGGAAATTACGGCGAAATTTTTGAACGCAATGTTGGAGTCAATACCCCTCTTGGTATTGAACGCGGTCTGAATGCCCTCTGGACAAAAGGTGGTCTGATGTATTCACCGCCGTTTAAATAGGTTTAGATAAAAAGGTGCCGCTATAAAAGCGGCACCTTTTTTTGGAGATACAGCTCACAGAAAAAACCACAGGACATGACAAAAACAAATACCAAAGTACATTCAGATAAGGTATCATTCTGGTACGATCCCGGTAAGAGGTCGTTTCTATACCAGGTGGGAACCCTTTTAATGGTAGGGCTTTTAGGCTACTATCTCCTCTCCAATACACTCAGCAATCTCGAACGGCAGTCTATAGCCACCGGCTTTGGTTTTCTCCAGAAAGAGGCATCATTTGAGATCGGGGAATCACTTATCTCCTATTCCGCTGCCGATAGATATGCGAGGGCGCTATTCGTAGGGATGTTAAATACCCTCCTTGTTTCCTTCATCGGTATCGTCCTTACTGTTATCCTAGGGACTTTTATAGGTGTGGCCCGCCTGTCCAAAAACTGGCTGGTAAAAAAACTGGCCGCTGTTTATATTGAAATTTTCCAGGATATTCCGGTACTCCTGCAGCTGTTTTTCTGGTATGCCTTTTTTTACGAAATCCTCCCCTCCCCCCGCGAGGCGCTTAATCCGTTTGCTGGGTTTTTTATGAGCAACCGGGGTATTGTTTTTACCGTTCCGGTATTAGATCAGACTCATATATATATGGCTGTTGCCTTTATTATCGGCTGGATTTTTATTTTTTTCCTGCGAAGCTGGGCTAAGGCCCGACAGGAAAAGACTGGGGCATTATTTCCAATAGTTAAAGTATCAGTTGGCATTCTAATAGGACTTCCACTGCTGGTCTGGTTGCTGGGAGGCGCCCCAACGCAAATGGATGTGCCTGTCTTAGAAGGTTTTAATTTCCAGGGAGGGCTCAATGTAAGCCCTGAATTCAGCGCCCTTTTGCTGGGACTTGTTTTGTATACTGCTGCATTTGTTGCTGAGGTCGTAAGGGCAGGGATTCAGTCGGTCAGTCATGGCCAGACCGAAGCCGCAATGTCATTAGGCCTGAAACCCGGCCTGATTTTAAACCTTGTTATTCTGCCTCAGGCCCTGAGGGTCATCATCCCGCCCCTGACCAGTCAGATGCTTAACCTGGCAAAGAACAGCTCTTTGGCTGTTGCAATAGGCTATCCGGATTTTGTTTCCGTGGCGGGGACAACCATCAATCAGACCGGACAAGCCATTGAAGGGGTCGCCATGATCATGGCAGTATATCTTTGTTTCAGCCTGCTGACTTCAGCCTTCATGAATTGGTATAATAAAAATATTGCGCTTGTTGAAAGATAAATGGATCCTCTAAAACAAAAACTCATAGAAAAAAAGGCTTCTGAAGTTAAACCGCCTGTCACTATTATCGGACCTATAGGATGGGCCAGGGCAAATCTGTTCGCAGGCTGGGTCAACTCAATACTGACGATCGTCACCCTGTATCTTTTGTGGAAAATTGTCCCTCCCTTCATAAAGTGGGCATTTTTTAACAGCCTGTGGTATTCCACCGGAACAGAATGTCATAAGGCCGGTGGCGCCTGCTGGTCTGTAATTTCCAAGAATTTTAGGTTCATGATCTTTGGTTTTTATCCTCACGACCTGCAATGGCGTCCCCTGATGGCAATGATAATCCTGGTTGTTCTGCTTTTTTACAGCCGAAACCGTAATCACTGGAAAAAACCCCTCGCTTACGCCTGGATTGCAGGCCTTATTATCATGGGCCTATTAATGAAAGGAGGGCTCTTCGGTCTCACTACGGTTGAAAGTACTCAGTGGGGCGGACTTCCTCTAACGCTTCTGTTAGCCATTTTTGGCCTTACCGCAGCTTATCCTCTTGGAGTATTGCTTGCCCTTGGCAGGCAGTCAAGGCTTCCTGCAATCAAAACAATCTGCATTATATACATAGAAATGATCCGTGGAGTTCCATTAATCAGCCTTCTATTTATGTCATCTGTGGTTTTTCCCCTGTTCCTGCCGGAAGGGGTAAATGTCAACGCAATTTTACGCGCCCAGGCTGCCATTATTCTATTCACCGCTGCATACATCGCAGAGGTGGTTCGCGGCGGACTTCAAGGCATGTCCCGCGGGCAATATGAAGCAGCAGAATCTTTGGGCCTGAATTACTACCAGACCATGCGTCTTGTTATCTTACCGCAGGCCCTGAAGATCGTTATTCCACCTTCGGTCAGCATCCTGATCTCCGCCTTCAAGGATACCTCCCTGGTGGTGATCATCGCACTCTTTGATTTACTTAAGACTACGCAATCTGTACTTTCCGATCCGAAATGGATGGGGTTTTCCGCCGAGGCATATATTTTTATCGCGATGATTTATTTCTTCTGCTGTTTCTTTATGTCTAATTACAGCAGGAGGCTGGAACGTGAACTGAGCACTTCCAACTGATCTGAGGTTGGTCACCGGACGATAACACTAATAACTGAGAAAAAAAATGAATGAAGAAAAAGCCAATAATATGGACACTGTAAATCCTGACGATACTATCATTGAAATCAAGAACGTGCATAAATGGTTTGGTGATCTGCATGTCCTCCAGGATATAAGCATGACCGTGCGTAAGGGAGAGCGGATTGTCATCTGCGGACCTTCTGGGTCTGGAAAATCGACATTGATACGCTGTATCAACCGCCTGGAGGAACATCAGCGCGGCAAAATAATTGTAGATGGCATTGAATTAACTAATGATATCAAAAATATTGAAAAAATTCGTGTCGAAGTTGGAATGGTATTTCAGCATTTTAATTTGTTTCCTCACCTTACAATACTTGAGAACCTTACGCTTGGGCCGATCTGGGTACGGAAAACACCAAAGGCCGAAGCAGAAGAAAACGCCATGCATTTCCTTGAGAAGGTACATATTGCCGACCAGGCCAAAAAATTCCCTGGCCAGCTTTCAGGAGGTCAGCAGCAGCGCGTGGCAATTGCCCGCAGTCTCTGCATGAAACCCAAGGTGATGCTCTTCGATGAACCGACCTCAGCGCTTGATCCTGAAATGGTGAAAGAAGTCCTCGATGTAATGATCAGCCTTGCCAAAGAAGGGATGACAATGATCGTTGTAAGTCATGAGATGGGCTTCGCAAAAAGCGTTGCTCATCGAGTTCTTTTCATGGATTATGGTCAGATTCTCGAGAGAAACACTCCCCAGGAGTTCTTCGAAAATCCCCAGCATGAGCGCTCTAAACTATTTATAAGCCAGATACTTTACTGAAATTTATTCTTCAGGTGCCTTTTCGGTTGTTTTGGTTTTTGAAGGCAATCTTCTGTTTACAATATAGACACCGGAACTGAC
>JAFGFM010000098.1 GCA_016931115.1 Deltaproteobacteria bacterium
CACAGCATGGAGTTCGCTCACTGAAGTTCGTCTGAACGACACTAATGGAAAGTCTGCGGGGAACATTGACGTTGTACTTGTTGCATACGATGACAATGGGAAAATATTCGACTTCGGTGCTCTCGAAATACAAGCCGTTTATATCTCTGGCAATGTTCGCGATCCTTTTGAATACTATATGAAAAACCCCAAGGCGCATGCACAAATGGACTGGTTAAATCAGCCAAATTACCCACGACCCGATTACGTATCTTCTTCTAGAAAACGTTTAGCTCCTCAACTTCTTTATAAAGGAGGCATTCTTCATTCGTGGCGCAAGAAAACATCTGTTGCACTAAATAAGAGTTTTTTTGAAACGCTTCCATCTTTGAAAACAGTCAGAAAGTCGAAAGCAGATATTTCCTGGCTTATATATGATCTCCAGTTAGTGAAAATAGAAGGACAAGAAAGGTTCAAACTAACAAAAATAGACGAGGTGTTTACAGAATTTGAGCCAGCACTCATTTCTATAACGACCTCCTCGCCAGGAAACATAGAGGATTTTATAATGTTGCTTCAGGAAAAGCTTGATGAGCAACTTGAAACGCCACCAAACAACAAAATAATTGAAAAGCCATTTTGATATGAAAGCCTTCAGACAACAATCACTATTCCCTGAATTGCGTGATGCCGAAGTCCCTAAACCGGTTAATATCGCATCAGTACCGCAAAGAAGCCCTTTCCGATATCCTGGAGGAAAAACATGGTTTGTTCCAACATTCCGGGCTTGGATGAAAAATCAGTTCCCTAAGCCAAAAATTTTAGTTGAACCATTTGCTGGTGGAGGCATTATAAGCATAACAGCCTTGTTTGAGGAGTTAGTATCGAGTGTCGTAATGGTTGAGTTAGATGAAGATATCGCTGCAGTGTGGCAATCTGTGGTCGATGGACATGCGCCATGGCTTGCGGAAAAAATCCTTGATTTTGACCTTACAAAAGAAGCAGTCATACAGGAAATATCAAAAAAAAACGTTAGTGTTAAAGAGAAAGCGTTTCAAACCATTCTAAAAAATCGAACATTTCACGGAGGTATATTGGCTGATGGGTCAGGTTTTTTAAAACACGGGGAGAATGGAAAAGGGATTCTGTCTCGTTGGTACCCAACCACGATTGCTAAACGATTTAAAAATTTAAATTTTATTGCTGATAGCATTAATTTTCGCCAGGAGGATGGTCTGGGTGTCATTCAGGAGTATTCGCAACGCAATGATGTAGTATTTTTCATTGATCCACCTTATACAGCAGGAGGGAAGAAGGCTGGCAAACGTCTTTACCGCCATTTTAGTATAGACCATGAGCGACTATTCACCCTATGTCAATCAGTAAAGGGTGATTTCTTGATGACTTACGATAACGCAGAAGAGGTTAAGACAATGGCAAGAGAACATGGTTTTCAGATGCGACTTGTCTCTATGAAAAACACTCACCATGCTACAATGGAGGAACTTGTTATTGGGAAAAATCTTTCATGGATGGAGCTCTACACAAGTAAAATGGCTGTTGCATCTTGATAATGGGTAGATATGCAATCTTTGAAAACAATGTCATCACTAATTGATAATAGAAAAATCGGGTTTAAAAATGCCTAATAAACTAAGGGTGAAAAAACAGTCTGACAAAAAGAAGCAAATCTTATCACTTTATAAGAATGGATTTACTGGAGCTAAAATAGGATCGAAATTCGGAATTACTGCTACACAGGTTTATGAAATAATTAACAGCTCCTTAACCACAGAGGAAAAAGATAAAGCAAGGCAGAAAAGGATAAGAGAGAATAGCCGGTATTGTAATGGGCGTAGTAAAGAAGAGTTGATGGTGCTGATAAAACAGTTCAAAATAGACAGGGAGGTTGCGAAAAAACTCGGGGTATCAAGGCAGCGTGTTCAACAAATGCGAAAGCAATGGGCAATCCCGCGAAAGGGGATTGATAATACCCAAAGGGACAAAAGAATTATATCCCTTTGTAAAAAGGGGCTATCAGGAGTGGTTATTGCTGAAAAAACCGGCACTGAACCTCAGGTTGTACAGCATATCCTGAGGGAGGCGGGCGAAAGCCTTTTTGAAAGGAATCGTAAAAAATGCATTGAACGAGACGCTCAAATTGTAAAACTGTACAAGTCAGGCATGTCAGGATATGCAATTATTAAAAAATTGGGAGAGGGCTCTCAAGTAGTCTATAAAGCAATTAATGACGCTGGGGTAAAAAGATTAAAAACGAAAAGGCGATAGGGAGATATCATGAAAAAGATTTTAATGGGCATTATTTTACTGGCAACTTCATGCTATTTGTACGCTGATGGGGGAGAGACACGTCCTGCAACAAAGGCTGAAAAGATATTTACCAGGACAGTTCTTGAGACCATTTCAGGTGCTGTGCCTGAGTCATTCGCAGGCTTTGACAGAAGAGATACAACCGAGCCCTATGAACCTGAAGATATGGGTGTTGACATAGAAAGATGGCCGTTAAATGTCGGTTTTTATGGGAACTGGGTAAATGATGAGCTGGAGCTTGAGGCAAATGAAAAGATGCAGCAGATTGCCGATACAATAACCGGTGATATCAACACATCCCCTAAGATGCAGGCATTGATGGAAAAGAAGGATCAGATCGAGGCGAAGATGGAGCAGGCTGCAAAAAATAATGACCTGGATGCTATAGGCAGGCTAGCGAAGGAGCTTGAGGCTGTAGCAAAGGAGATAGATAAGGGGTATGCACCGGCAGTGGATGCCATACCATCTGAAGACTATTATAAAATTCACACAGGTATTCGGGTAAATACCCTGACAGATGAATATAGTCAAAGCCTTGTAAAAGAGATTACGCCTGTTAAGGGTTACAAGACATTGTATTATCATGACACTGAAGAGGGTGAAAATAAAAGAACAGACAGGGTCATTATCTTTATGGGTGACTGGAGCAGTTCAATAGATAATGGTGTCTATATATTCAAGCTCAATAAAAAGAATCTGCCCCACACTACTGTTCAGAGTTATGTTATCGCTGTTGAAGGAAAGAAAGAGTATACCCAAAAGTTTATAGATAACCTGAACTGGGAGAAGTTGAAAGGCATCATGAAATAGTGAAAACATGGGTGCAAAAGTGCAGAGGTAATTATCTCTGCTACATGCAACAACAAGATAAATAAATGTGTGAACCTGCATAATGACGCCGAGCGTCAAGGAATTCGTTCCCACAGAGACCGTGGGAACGAAAAATAAATTTTATTCATCAAGTAATATAGAAAGCCATTCAAGACCATTCCGGGCCTTCACATTTATATAATCTGTCTTTGTTATGATGTTACTTCCCCCTGCCCCTGTTACAGTAAGACTCACAGTATATTTTCCGGGTTTGGAATAGATATGGGCAGGATTTTGTTCTGTGCTTGTTGAGCCGTCACCGAAATCCCATAACCAACCGGAAATATCACCCGAGGAGAAATCCGTAAATGTTACTGACAGAGGTTTTTTACCTGTTTCCGGGGTTGCCGAAAAGGAGGCGGAAAGTAGCGGCGCGGCGCTTTTCACAAGTACTGTTAAGACATAGTTATTTGACCCTTCTGTTTCTGTGACTACAACAATATCTTTGTCAAGATTCATAACCCCACGAAGAGATGTACTTGCAGGTGTGGTTATAATTCCATTTGCTGTAATAGAGAGTGTGATAGAACCGGAATCTGAACCTCCTTCAGAGTCAGACGACTGGACAAGAGCAACTCCCTGATCATTGATGGAAAGGTTCGATATGTTCCACCCATTCCATGCCCCTGAGCTAAGGCTGAAACTTTTCCAGTAACCCTGAAGATCAGATAATGTAAAAAACCCCCCTCCTTTGACATTTACTGTCATGGTATAGGAAGAATCATCCCACGTATCTGTTAAGACCAATATGTTTTTATCGGGGCTCATGACGCCATGCAGGCTCGTGTTTCCTGTAATAGAAGTAGTGCCATTGCCCTCAATGCTGATTATTGCTACATTACTTTCAGTTTCTGTTTCACCTGATGAATTGGTATATGTTTCTGTCACATTTCCCTGGCTGTTAATTGTGTAAGTGCCGTATTCCCAACCCTTTTCAAGGCCCGTTAAAAGTGCATGCCCGTACCAAGTCCCGGTAAGATCAGATTGAGAGTATGTGCCCCCGCTCTTTGTTAATACTGTAAGGGCATATGTGCTGTTATCCCAGGTTTCTGTGAATGCCACCATATTTTTATCGGGGCTCATTACACCATTAAAGCTCAAACTTGTTGCCTCTGTGATAATGCCGCTACCGGTGATGCCAAGTGTTGCGACATTGTATTCTGTCTCTGTTTCACCCTCTGAACTGGTATGCGTTACCGATATTACATTGCCCTGGCTATTAATTGTAATAGTCATATATTCCCATATCTCTTCATTTCCGGTTGTAAGTGTATGACCGTACCAGGTTCCGGCAAGGTCATCCTGGGAAAAGGAGGCAAAGGCCGGTGTAAGATTGAATAGGATTAAATAAAAAGCGACTACAGTAAAAAGGAATACAGACTTGATAATTTTCATATTCTCTCCTCTTTGTTTAAAAAATGTTATGCGGATTCGTTAATTATGAACAGATAGATAACATTTTTAATAGTAATATTCAACACATTGGCCAAGTATCTATTTTTCTTATACGCCGGCGGCTGTTTCAGGAGTAGTGCCCTACTATGGCATTTGTAAGGGCATCTATTGTATAACTCTCAGGCTCTACAGTTATCTTTAAACCCAGTCTCCGGGCTGTTTCAGATGTGATCGGGCCTATAGATGCTATATCCACATCCTTAAGCCACTCTTTTACCTGATTTGCATTTGTTCCAAACATACCCATGAAGTTGGTAACAGTGGAGGAGCTGGTAAATGTGATCATGCTGATCTCGCCCGCCTCAAGCATCTTTGAAATAGCAGCTACCCTGTTTTCAGGCATGATGGTTACATAAGATTCCACAACATCCACCTTCGCACCCATTTTTCTAAGTTCATCGGGCAGTATTTCTCTTGCCTCTTTTGCCCTTGGCAAAAGTATTTTAAGGCTATCTGTCTTTAATCTCCTGAACCCGATAATCACCGCCTCTGCCCTGTATTCAGTGGGCACCATGTCAGGTATGATGCCATAACCTTTCACTTCATCGGCGGTTTTTGGACCGATAGCGCATACCTTAATCTCTCCTAATGCCCTCACATCCTTTCCATCTTCAAAGAGCCTTTTAAAAAAGAATTTTACACCATTCACACTGGTAAAGATGAGCCAATTATAATCCCTGATCCTTTCAATGGCCCTGTCAAGGGGTGCCCAGTCATCAGGCGGCCTTATCTCGATTGTCGGAAACTCTATGCAGTTCGCCCCAAGCTCCCTTAACCCAGCCATGAAGCCGCTCGCCTGCTCCCTTGCCCTTGTTACCACAATACTTTTACCGAACAGGGGCCTTTTCTCAAACCAGTTAAGCTCATTTCTTAACCCCACAACATCGCCAACAACTATGATACCGGGCGGTTTGATACCTGCCTTTTGGGATATTTCATAAATGGTTTCAAGTGTGCCGGTGATTGTCTTCTGTTCAGGGTGAGTGCCCCTGAAAATTACTGCGACCGGTGTGTCTGGCGATCTGCCATTTTCAATCAGTGCAAGGCAGATGTTGTTTAGATTGCCTATGCCCATGAGGAAGACTAATGTGCCTATCCCAGTGGCAAGTTTATCCCAGGCAATATTAGACTCCCCCTTTGAAGGGTCTTCATGACCTGTGATAAAGGCAACCGTGGCGGTGTGATCCCTGTGTGTTAAAGGTATGCCTGCATATGCGGGCACCGCTATGGCAGAGGTTATGCCTGGCACAATCTCAAATGAAACCCCTGCCTTTAAGAGCTCCTGCGCCTCTTCACCACCTCTGCCAAATATAAAAGGGTCACCGCCTTTGAGCCTTACAACTGTTAATCCTTCAATGGCCTTTTCACATATGATGCTGTTTATCTCATCCTGTCTCTTTGTATGGTCTCCTGCCTTTTTGCCCACATAGATATGTTCAGCATCAGGCGGCGCATATTCAAGAAATTTATAATTTGCCAGATAGTCATACAAAAGCACATCGGCCCTTTCTATGCATTCCTTTGCCTTTATAGTAAGGAGGCCAGGGTCACCAGGCCCTGCGCCCACCAGATACACCATCCCCTTTTTTCTTTTTTCAGCCATAATATTTTCCTGTCTTTTTTTACCTTCCATAAACCTCAGCCAGTATCTTATCCGCACCCATTGCAAGAAGCTGTTCTGCGAGGGTTTTTCCTGCCTGTTCAGGTTGTTCAATGCTGCCTGTCAGTGTCTCTTTTATGACTCTGTTCCCGGTAAGGTCTGATACCATGCCGTGGATCACGATCTTACCTTTATCAATAAATGCATATGCGCCAAGAGGCACCTGGCACCCACCCTCAAGCCTTTGTAAAAAGGCCCTTTCTGCCCTCACTGCAAGGGCTGTTTCGTTATGGTTTAAAAAATCAAGAAGCCTGTTGAACTCTATATCATTTCCCCTTACCTCTATGCCAAGGGCGCCCTGACCCACTGCAGGGATATAATCCGGCGGGGAAAGAAGTTCCGTTATCTTTGACGATAGGCCCAGCCTGTTCAGGCCTGCTGCTGCAAGGATTATCGCATCAAACTCACCTGATTCAAGCCTTTTTATGCGGGTGTCCACATTACCCCTTATGGCTACAATCTCAAGGTCAGGCCTCTTATTTAGGAGCTGAGATGACCTTCTTAAGCTGCCTGTCCCAACCCTCGCTCCTGAAGGCAGATCTTTAAACCTTTTGTATTTTATTGAGAGGAATGCATCTGCAGGGTTTTCCCGCTCAGGATAAATGGGGATTGAAAGACCATGGGGCAGCTCAGCAGGGACATCCTTTATGCTGTGAACAGCCAGATCCACCCTTTTTTCAAGGAGCGCCTCCTCTATCTCCTTTACAAAAAGACCTTTACCGCCGATCTTGCTCAAGGGGGAATCGATTATTTTATCGCCCTTTGTCTTGATTATCAAAAGTTCGACTAAGGTATCAGGGTGCTGCTTCAGGATCATATCCCTGATCATGCTGCTCTGGGTGATGGCGAGCTTGCTACCCCTTGTGCCTATTTTAATTGAATAATTTATTTTCATTTTTCTCCAACAAGAATTCTGCATACTCAAGGTCTTGTGGTGTGGTTATTTTTATATTCTCATCTGAACCATGCACCACCTTTACCGGTATGCCCATTCTTTCCATAAGCATTGCATCGTCAGAGACCTCATCCCATCCCTCAGCCTCTGCCTTTTTATGGGCATTACAGATATCATCAAATCTGAACACCTGTGGTGTCTGCACCTGCCACATGAATTTCCTATTACAGGTATCAACCACATAACCCTCAGTATTTACCTTTTTAACTGTATCCTTTGCAGGGATAGCAACAATAACCGCCCTCTCATCCCTGATAGCCTCTATTGCATTTGTGATGATTTCGGGAGATACAAATGGTCTGACGCCATCATGGATTATAACTGAATCGCATTCCCTGTCTATTGCCATTAATCCCGCCCTTACCGAGTCCTGTCTCCTTGCACCACCGGGGGTTACCCTGATCACCTTTTTCAAATTATATTTCTGAACAATTTCTTTATTACAGAAATCAATATCATTGGCAGGCACAACAAGTATAATGCCATCAATGAGGGAGCAGCTATTAAATTTTTCAAGGGTGATTGCGAGAAGGGGCCTCCCTTCAAGCTCCAGGAACTGCTTGGGAACCTTCGCATTCATCCTTACACCCATCCCTGCGGCGGGTATGATGGCAATAGTTATCATCATTCCTCAATGTTAAAATTAAAGAAGCAGGCACAGGGTTAAATCTACATTGGCATAAATACAGTAGCTAATTTTCACCACGGAGAGCACGGAGAACACGGAGTAAAAGCTTAAAGAATAAATTTTCCGTGAGCTCAATGGCTAACAATAATGATGAAAATTATTTATTACTGAATTTATCAAATGCAGCTCTACGCCTTCCTGATAACCTGCTTCCATAATTACTTTTATTCAGGCAGTGCCTTTAAATTATATAAATCTTCAATAAGGCTTGCTTTTGCCTGAGGTCTGTTATCGAATAAAAATAACAGGCTATCCCGCCCTTCTTGTCTTCTTTTTCAGCCTGTTTATCCTGTGTCTCAGGATATCCACCTCTTTTGTATTCTTTTCTTCTCTTGCAGCTGTCTTTAATGCCCTGAGGTCGATTAGCTTGCTTTTTAATCTCTTTTTGGCAGCCTCTGCCTTTTTAACATGGTTCTCATCCTCTATGCCCCTGTGCTTCTTGATAAGCGCAAGCAGCTCCTCCTTTTTCATGGCAGTAACGCCTGTTGCTCCCGGGATCGTGGATGCGATCTCCTTAAGTTCAGGGGCTGTCATCTTATCAAGGGGTTTTTCTTCTGTTTCCGTGTGTGCTCCTTCATTTTTTATCTCTTCTGCCATTTCTTAATACTCCTTTTTATTTATTTTCAGGTACCAATGCCCTGTTAAATATAAATCCCAGGAATTATTAGATACTGCACATTATAATAATAGGACTCCTAATGCAATCCTTCAGGCGTAAATCAGCTGCTTTTCTTAACCTCGATCCCAAGCAGTGACATCACCTTTTGAATATCCTGCCACACCTCCCCCTTTAGTTTTTTTTCGTTTCCAGGGTTATGGAGGATATAGGCCGGGTGGTATGTTGGCATAAGGGGGATGTTGCCATATGTCAGCCACCTGCCCCTTTCTAAAGTGATCTTAAAATCACGTTTTAAAAGCTCCCTGACTGCTATCCTTCCAAGGGTGCATATGACCTTTGGTCTTATAATCTCTATCTGTTTTTTAAGAAAGGGGATACATGCCTCTATCTCATCTTTTTCAGGGTCCCTGTTTTCCGGCGGGTGGCATTTTATAATATTGGCTATGTAGACCTGATCCCTTTTTATACCGATCCCATTTTCTATGATCCTTGTAAGGAGCTGACCGGCTTCGCCAACAAACGGCCTCCCCTGCATATCTTCATCCATGCCCGGGCCTTCGCCTATAAACATGATTGAGGCATTCTCTGCCCCTTCACCGAATACTATGTTTTTTCTTCTGCCACACAGTTTGCAGCGCCTGCAATCGCCGATAGAGTTTTTCAGGTCATTCAGTGTCTCTGTAACCGGGGTGGACGGGGGCATGGGCAGGGGCATGGGCAGGGGCATGGGCAGGGGCACTTTGTTTACTGCTGGCGGTTTAAACTCAGGCAGTTCCAAGCCGGAATCCAATTCTGCCTGTAACAGTGTTTTGGTCTGTTTTATTATCTTACCCAGTTCAGCAGTGTAACTCATTATCTTTTCCCCTGATCTCCCTGACCCTGTCAAGAAGCTCATCCGCTACCTCATCTTTTGTTAAAAGGGGCAGTTCGTGAATGGTACCATCCCTGAAGATAAAGGTAACCCTGTTAGTATCCACATCAAAACCTGCATCCTTTGCTTTTACATCATTAACAACAATCATATCCAGATTTTTTCTTACCAGCTTTTCCTTTGCGTTTGTAAGAATATTTTCGGTTTCAGCCGCAAATCCTACAAGTATCTGACCAGGTTTTGACTTTTTGCTTCCCAGCTCAGATAGTATATCAGGGTTTTTAACGAGTTTTATAGAGATATCCTCCTCTCTCTTCTTGATTTTCTGATCAGCGCTCAGGGCCGGGCGGTAATCAGCAACAGCAGCGGCCTTTATGATCATATCCATATCTGTGTGATGAGCAAAAACAGCATTCCTCATCTCCTCTGCTGTATTAATACTGATAAGGGTTATGCCGGATGGGGGTTTAAGGTTTGTTGGGCCACTTATAAGGGTTACATCTGCGCCTCTCATGGCAGCCTTATGTGCAATGGCATAACCCATTTTACCGGAAGACCTGTTTGTTATGTATCTGACAGGGTCAATAGGTTCAATAGTTGGCCCTGCTGTAACCATTATCTTAAGCCCCTTTAAATCCTTGGTTTGAAGCATCTGAAATGCCTGCGCTGCTATATCTATCGGGTCAGGAAGCCTGCCAGGACCTTCAGCATTACATGCCAGCTCTCCTTCTCCGGGCTTCATTATAAGATAACCTTTGTTGTTAAGCTTTTTTATATTCTCCTGCGTAATGGGGTTTGCATACATCTTACTGTTCATTGCAGGGCATATAAGCATGGGGGCAGTTGTTGCCACTACCATTGTGCTTAAAAAATCGTCTGCAATACCATGTGCTGCCTTTGCAATAAAGTTGGCAGTAGCAGGGGCAATGATTACAAGATCAGACTCCTGGCCCCATGATATATGTGCAAGGGGATCAGGGTTTTCTTCAAACATGTCGGTAATGACCCTGTTTTTTGAAAGGGTTTCAAGGGTAAGGGGGGCAATGAATCTTGTTGCATGTGCTGTCATTGCTACTCTTACATCATGCCCCGCCTTTATGAATATCCTTACCAGCTCGGGTATCTTGTATGCGGCAATACCGCCGGTTACACCTATTATGATTTTTTGTTTTTCCATATTTGTATTTAGTATCCTCCGAATTCAGAGAATTCCGCATCATCTATTTTTGCTGTCCAGATATCGGATATATTTAATATCTTTTTAATCTTTTCACCTTCCATATCAGTTTCTGAGCGGGTTTTATAAAACCCGGCCCTTAACCTGTAATAGGCCTTGTCACGTACTATTGCGCTCGCTATATATACATAATAACCGGCCTCTATGAGTTTCACAGCATGTGGCCCGACCTCTTCCAGGCTCGGAGAAGAGAGGGCATTGACTGTATAATTTGCCTTTTGTATCTCATCAAGGTTTCGCTTTTTTTCTTCGGGGGATGTTATTTTTAACCTGATACCGGCAGATAGGGGTCTTTCATAAAGGTTCCTCTTGCCCCTTATTGAAGAGAGGGCTTCCACATTACTTCTGTACAGGAAGGTCCATTTCAAAGGGTTATTGTTGATATTGGCCTTTCCTGATATGCCTAAAAGGGTATCCCCCTCTTCAGTAACATATTCCCCTTTCTCTGTGTCAGGAAGGGTATCCGCTTTAATGGTTTCATGATTGATACTCTGATCAATATCTATGTTGACAATATCTGTTATCTCTTTTTTTACGTCCTCTTCAGCTTTTATATCTTTAGCCGGTTTTGTTATTTTCATCCTTACGACATTTTTACCCTGGTATGAGTCGTCGGATTTCTCTTGTGAACATCCTGAGTAGAATAATAGCGTTACCAGAATTAAAGGCATGGTATACGCGAATTTTATTTTAGGCACCGCCATAGTTTCACTAACCGATAATGAAGATTATGTAATGAATGATCCGATCCTGCAGAAAATCCAAATTAATTTGGGGTATTAAAACCTAAAATCCCTATATTTACAATAAAAATTTCTTCCAGTCCTTATTGTTGACATGGGGGCACCTGTTACTTATACTCCATTTTCATAAATTTTTGAGGTGATTATATGAAGATATTGATTGTGGGTAGTGGCGGACGTGAACATGCTATTGCATGGAAGGCTATTAAGTCCAGAGGTGTTGATAAGGTATATGTTGCTCCGGGTAATGCAGGAACAGCCCTGGAACCGGGGGTTTCTAATATTGATATAAAGGCAGATGCCATTGATGCGCTTGTTGCATTTGCTAAAAAAGAGGGGATTAACCTTACCATTATAGGCCCTGAGGCCCCCCTTGTGGATGGTATTGTTGATGCCTTTAAAAAGGCCAATTTAAAATGTTTTGGCCCTGTAAAGGCGGCGGCCCAGCTTGAGGGGTCAAAGGTATTTACAAAGGATTTCCTTAAAAGGCACGGGATACCTACAGCGCAATACCGGGTATTTACCGAATTTGAACCAGCAAGGGCGTATATCATTTCACATAAACTCCCTGTGGTTGTAAAGGCAGATGGCCTTGCAGCCGGGAAGGGTGTGATTATAGCAAAGACACATGATGAGGCAATAAATGCTGCAAAAGATATGCTGTCAGGCACATCATTTGGCGAGGCAGGTAAAAGGGTAATTGTCGAGGAGTGTATCAGGGGTGAAGAGGTAAGCTTTATTGTGATGGTGGATGGAAAGAATATCCTGCCCCTTGCAACATCACAGGATCACAAGGCGGTTTATGACGGAGATGAGGGCCCCAATACAGGGGGTATGGGTGCCTATTCACCTGCCCCTGTGCTGACCGATGGTCTGTATAAAAGGGTTATGAAGGAGGTTATTGAACCTACTGTAAAGGGTATGGCGAATGAAGGTGCCCCATACACGGGGTTTTTATATGCAGGGCTGATGATCCTTGAGGATGGCACACCGAGTGTGCTGGAGTATAACTGCCGGCTCGGTGACCCTGAGACCCAGCCCATACTATTAAGGCTTAAGTCCGACCTTGTTGAGCTTTGCATGGCAACTGTGGATGGGTGCCTTGATAAGGTTAAGGCTGAATGGGATTTGCGACCTGCTCTTGGTGTTGTGATGACAGCAGGGGGGTACCCTGAAAAGTATAATAAAGGGGATGTGATAGAGGGGCTTCCTGAAAATGAGGGGGCAGGCATCAAAGTATTTCATGCAGGCACTGCCATTAAGGATGGTAAGGTTGTGACATCAGGCGGAAGGGTGCTTTGCGTGACAGCCCTTTGCAGCAGTGTGGGGGAGGCACAGAAAAAGGCATATGATGTTGTTAAGAAGATAAGATGGGCAAATGTCTATTACAGGAAGGATATAGGTTACAGGGCGGTGAAGAGGGAGGAAAAAAATCAGTAGACAGTAATCAGTAGACAGTAGTCAGAAGTCAGAAGTCAGTAGTCAGAATTCCGAAATCAGTAGCCAGAAGTCGGAAGTCAGGAGTCAGAAGACAGGAGACAGGAGGCTTGTTAACCTTCTCTCTTAAATTTTAAATTTCAAATCTTGAATCTTCAACCTTGAATTTTTTATTTTATGCCCTGCGCCTCTTTTTTCGTCTGATTAAAATAGCCAAGCTTAATATCCGGGTAATCCTTTATCAACATCTCAGCCATCCTTTTCATGCCCTTTGCAGGTGAATCTGTAAGGGGCATGCTTTTTAGATAATAATCAGGATCAATATTCAGGTTTTTAAAATGGATAAAATTTAAACCGGTATTTTTTATCAGCTCACCCAGGGCGATAATCTCATCCTCCTGATCAGAAACGCCCGGGAATATGAGATAATTGATCATGGTATAAAGCCCCATATCCCTGGAGAGCTTTATTGATGAGAGCACATCCTCAAAGGTGTATCCCCTTGGCCGGTAATAAGCATTGTAAAAGGGCTTTCTGGCGCTGTTAAGGCTTATCCTTATGGAATCAAGCCCTGCCTCGATAACCTCCCTGACCCTTTCAGGCCAGCTGCCGTTTGTGTTCAGGTTAATGGTTCCTTTTTTAGTCTGTCTTCTTATCTCTTTGATGCTGTCCCTGATAAGCCTGTATTCTGTGAGTGGTTCTCCTTCGCAACCCTGCCCGAAACTCATAATGGCATCCTCAGCCTTTTCAAGATGGTTAACCGCAACAGTTACTATCTCTTCCAACTTTGGGGTAAATGATATCCTGAAGTGGGATGACCTTGTGATATCATCCTCCTGAAGGCTCAGGCAGCCAAGGCAACTGGCATTACAGCTCCGGCTTATGGGGAGTGGCGCCTCCCACCTGCCAAGGAACAGGTTTTTTGCGGCAAAGCAGTGGTTATTGGCAGCGCAGTCTGTAAGATGGTGTATGAATGGGGAGTCAGTGCACTCTCTCCTGTATCTCTCTATGGCCTTAATGAGAAGCCTGTCATCATAATTAAAAGGGTCCCATTTATGGTTATATTCTATCCTGAACCCTGTCACATGGTAATTTTCACCCTTGAAACCAACAGCCGTGTATCCCCACATGGGGAGGATATAATCCTTAGTACTGTAATCAACAGCAGGGAGATGGCTCCTCACAAAACCTGGTTCAAGAAATGCTGCAACAGCAAGGCATTTGTGGCTCTTCCTGCCCACCTTTATCTCTTTAACCAACTCAGCCACCCCTGTTTCAGGGTTAATCCCTATGGGGGCGCAGCCGGGAAAATAAAACAGTTTACTGAACGAGGGCATTTTGATCAGGTCTTTATTTGATATTTTTGAAATGGTATTTCCTGAAAACCCGGCCATCCGAAGATAGGGATGATCATAGATGTTGCCGCATTCATCAGCATAAAGCATATATGGCAGATCTTTATATTTCATGGTGACCTCTTTTACCTGTAGAGGCTTGACAAGTCAATGGGAGAAAAGGCGCAGGAAAGAGAAAACAGGAAATGGAAAATAGTAAATAGGAAAGGGAATTCGGGAGGCACCTCTTTCCTATTTCCTCTATTCTCTTTTCTATTAATTAGTGTTATATGATCAAAAAAATAACCGGATAAAAATATGTCTCCAAGTCGTTTCAAGAACAGAATTCCAGGAATAAAGCCCTTCCGTCTGGCTAAATATTTTGCCGTTACGAGCTTTATTGTCTTTTTATTAAGCAGTATCCCATTTGCTGTATTTATCTCAAAGAAGGCCAACGATGACCTCATATTCAATTATCAGAATTATGCGCAGGAGGTGAGTTATAATATTAACTATCAGTTGATGATCAATTTTTTTATCCCTGTACAGTTAAATTACGAGACAATAAGACTCAGTCTTAAACCCCAGAGGGATCTCCTGGACCAGGTGGTAAGGATGACAACCGAAAGCCTAAATGTCGATATTGTAAACATATATTCCCCTGAAGAGGGGATTATAGTATACAGCACAGACCCTTCTCTTATTCGAAAGAAGACAGAAAAAACAGAGGGATACCTGAAGGCATTACATGGAGAGATGTCCGTTCAACTGATTTCAGATGGAAATAATCTTTGGGGATTAGATACAGGTATATTAGGGGGACAGAAAAAGGTCAAGACATATATCCCAATTTTTGGTGAAGGGGTGATCTCGGGTATTATGGAACTGGTTCTTGATATGAGCCAGCAGTATAACTCAATCTTGAAAAGGCAGTTTACCACCTTCGGGGCATTTGCCATTATAATGATGGTTATTTTTATCTCTATGCTTCTGATTGTTAGAAAGGCAGAAAAGATAATAGAGAGCAGGGCTGTTGAGCAGCAAAAACTGGTGGAACAGTTGAACCTTGCAGAACGTCTTGCAGCCCTTGGTGAGATGGTGGCAGGCGTCTCACATGAGATAAAAAATCCCCTTGGCATAATACAGAGCACCTCTGAACTCCTTAACAATATGCCTGATGCAAGCGAGACCCATAAAAAACTTTCAGGCGTAATAACTGAAGAGTCAATACGGCTTAACAGGATCGTAACGGAGTTTCTTGATTTTGCACGGCCCCATGCGCTCAATTTAAGGGAGTTTGATCTGAAAGAGGTCATCAATAAGAATATAGAATTTCTCAAGCCTGAGTTGGAAAAAATGGGCATCTCTGTTGAGAACAACCTTGACAGCAGGAGTTATATGATCGAGGCGGATCAGGACCTCCTTCACAGGGTGATGATGAACCTGATTATTAATGCTATACAGGCTATCCCAGGTGCGGGCAGGATTGCTAT
The DNA here is from genome assembly GCA_016931115.1 of Deltaproteobacteria bacterium. GTDB lineage: Bacteria > Desulfobacterota > DSM-4660 > Desulfatiglandales > HGW-15 > JAAZBV01. The sequence goes on from JAFGFM010000098.1 coordinate 15,673, forward strand.
TAATATAGCCGAGGAAAAGGGCTCCTATAATATAGAGATAAAAGATACAGGAAGCGGTATAAGTGAAGAAAATATGAAAAAGATATTTAACCCCTTTTTTACCACAAAGCAAAAGGGTAGTGGCCTCGGGTTGCCCATTGTAAGGAAGATAATTGAAGGGCATGGCGGACAAATAGATATAGAAAGCACTGAAGGTAATGGAACAAGTGTGATGATCCGGCTGTCAAAGAGGATCAGGTAAAAGGTGTAAGAAGGGGTTTTTATGGATACAATTCTTGTTGTAGATGATGAAAAAAACTATCTCGTAGTCCTAGAGGCGCTTCTTGCACCCGAAGGGTATGAGATAATAACTGCTGATAATCCTGAAAAGGCCCTTCAACTGATAAGGGAAACAGACCTTGATCTTGTTATTACAGATATGAAGATGCCCGGCATCAGCGGTATGGATATCCTTGAGGAGGCAAAAAAGATAAATGTTGATATCCCCATAATAATCATGACCGCATTTGGCTCTATCGAGATGGCTGTAGAGGCCATGAAGAAACATGCCTATGACTATATAGAAAAACCTTTTAAGAACGAGGCCCTGAAACTTACTGTAAAAAAGGCACTGGATAACTACAGGCTTATCAAGGAAAACAGGCTTTTAAGCGAGGCCCTTTCAGACAGGTACAGGTTTGGGAACATCATTGGCAAGAGCAGACCCATGCAGGAGATATATGACATGATAAAAAAGGTCTCTCAGTCAAAGACATCTGTGCTTGTAACCGGCGAATCAGGTACAGGAAAGGAGCTTATAGCCAATGCCATCCACTACAACAGCCCCAGAAAGGAGAGACCTTTTATCTCCATAAACTGTGGTGCGCTCACAGAAACCTTGCTTGAATCCGAGCTCTTCGGTCATGAAAGGGGGGCATTCACAGGGGCTGTTGCCGTGAAAAAGGGCAGGTTTGAGCTTGCAGACGGGGGCACGCTCTTTCTTGATGAGATAAGTGAGACCTCTCCTGCCCTTCAGGTGAAACTGCTTCGCGTATTGCAGGAGATGGAGTTTGAAAGGGTGGGCGGGACAAGGACCATTGATGTGGACGTAAGGATACTATCCGCATCCAACAGGAATCTGAAGGATGATGTTGCAAAGGGACTTTTCCGCGAAGACCTTTTTTACAGGCTGAATGTAATCCATATAGAGGTGCCTTCATTAAGGGAGAGGAGTGAGGATATCAGGCTTTTAGCAAATCATTTTATAGACAAATATCACGCTGAAAAAAATGGCATAAAACCTGAACTGAGCCCCGAGGTATGGAAGGTACTCTTTAATCATAACTGGCCCGGTAACATTAGGGAGCTTGAAAATGTAATAGAGCGTGCAGTTGTCCTTAACAGCGGTGAAATTATTACCGCTGAGAGCCTGCCCGGCTATCTCCTCAAGGAAGAGGATGAGATCAATATAGAAAAATTTCTGCCTTCAGGGGCGCCCCTCCAGAAGACCCTTGAGCAGATAGAGGAGCAGCTGATAAGGCGTGCACTGAAAAATTGTAACAATGTCCAGTCACATGCAGCAGATATGATAGGGATAACAAAAAGCCTGTTCCAGCATAAGATGAAAAAGTACAATATCTCTGTTTAGGGGTTCAATATTTTTTACCATGGAAAATATCGTAAAAACAGTTGGTTAACATAGCTTTTAACAGCCAGTGCAAGAATCAGGTGCAAAATATTGTACCTGGTGAATATTGATAGTTTTTAATTTTTTAATTCTTGATGAGAAAATTACAGTTAAAACAAAGAGATATACTATAAATGCAGACTAGCTAATTAATGGCAGGGATATTGCATTATTATTTTTAAACAAAAAGCTTTTTCGAGCTTTTTCCTCCTAGAAGAAGGCCAGTCTATTCCCCGGACTGGCCTTCTTCATTTTTTGCATTTCTAATAACCAAGTTTTTTTAATGCCTTTGTGTCTTTTGTCCAGTTTTTATCCACCTTTGCCTGAAGTTCAAGAAACATATGTATCCCGAACAGCCTTTCCAGCTCGTGTCTGGCGGCCTCCCCGATCTTTTTTATCATGGCCCCGCCTTTGCCGATAATTATCCCTTTCTGAGACTCGGTTTCAACATGTATACTTGCATGAATGGAAAGGAGTCTTTTTTCAGGATTTTCTGACATAGAGGTAATGATAACGGCAGAGGAATATGGAATCTCCCGCTTTGTGTTGATAAATATCTTCTCCCTGATTATTTCGGCAGCCAGAAAGGTGTCAGGCTGATCAGATATCATATCCTTTGGGAAGTACTCAGGGCCCTGTTGCAGGTTCTTTTTGATCTCTTCTATCAGGCTCTCAATACCTTCGCCGGTCAGGGCAGAAACAGGGATTATGGATACAAATTGAAAAAGTCCGGCATATTTTTCAATAACCGGGAGTATCTTTTCAGGGAGAGTCCTGTCGATCTTATTGATTACAAGCAGTACAGGCAACTCTCTTTTTTTGATCTCTTTCAGGATGATCTCTGCCCCTTCATCAAACGGGTAGGTAATATCAATAACAAAAACAAGTAGATCAACCTCTCTTACCGCCTCCAGTGCAGAGGTAACCATGCTCTTATGCAGCACAGTCCTGGTGCTGTGAATACCAGGGGTATCCATAAAGCATATCTGAAAATTATCACCATGATAAACACCCAGGATACGGTTTCTCGTGGTCTGTGGCTTTGGGCTTACAATTGCCAGTTTTTCACCAAGCACCCTGTTAAGCAGGGTGGATTTACCTACATTAGGGGCGCCGATTATGGCTGCAAACCCGGATTTGAAGCTGTTATCTTTCATAGTTTTCATCTCGAATTGAAATTGTTAAAAGGTTAATCATTCAATGCCCCAAGTGGGGAGTGATAATAGAAAAAAGGATATAGAAAATAGGATATAGTAAATAGGATATAGTAAATAGGAAACAGGAACTGGCTAACAATCTTCTTTTCTCTATGCTTTTTTCTGTTTCCCTCTATCCTCTATTCTCTTTTCTCTACCCTAATATATCCACCTCGATTTTGCCTGATGGTATATGGCCTTCCGCCCTTATATATTCTATTTTAAGGTTAAAGATATCTTCAATCTTTTTAACACCTTTATTTTCATATCCCCTGAGAAGAGGTATCTCCCTTTCTGCCATCCTGATGCCTATAATGGATGCAGTGCCTTGAGCAGGCAGCAAGGGTATCACCTTTTTCAGATAAATATCTGACCTTACCAGGAAACCAAAGGCATCATGCCAAGGGCCTGCCAGGATCTCACCCTCCTCAAGGAGCGATGGCGTTGACATAAGCCCCATGCGTATCACTTTTATGCCGTTCTCCTCAAGGCGCATACAGCTGACTGAGCATATACTTACCGCCTCATCAAGGGAAAGGGGTTTATATTTGCCAGCCCTGTACAATTCTGCAAGACCGGTGCCCTTAATGACAATTGCAGGATATATCCTTGCCATATCAGGTGCAAGCCCTATTGCGCTCTCTACTGTTGCCTGAAATATATCACATGAGTCACCCGGAAGACCGGGCATGAGCTGTACCCCGGTCTTAAAGCCATGCTTTTTTAACAGGGCAATGGCATTAACAGTATGTTCAGCAGTATGACCTCTTCCGGATTTACGCAGAACATCATTATTCATTGACTGCACTCCCAGTTCAACAGTGGTAACCCCATATGATCTTATAAGTTCAAGACGACCTGCATCTATCTCATCAGGCCTGGTGGAGATGCGGATGGAATCAATCATCTTATCCTTTATATAAGGCTCAACCGCACCAAGAAGCTCTGACATATACCCTGTTTGCAGGCTGGTGAATGTACCCCCATAAAAGGCCACCTCTCTTGAAGCTGCGGTTTTATATTTTGGCGACCGAAGGGCCTGCTCAATCAGCCCTGTTACATCCTCTGCACGGACATGGTTATTGGTCTGCCCTGTTATCCTGTCCTGCCTGCAGAAGATACATTTATGCGGGCAGCCTAAAAAGGGTATAAAAACAGGTATGATCAGTTCTCTTCTTTTTTTGCTAGACAATAATAAGCTTCCCTTGCTGCATTCTGTTCCGCCTCTTTTTTGCTTCTGCCAATACCCTCAGCCATAGGCTCTTCCCCTATTTTTACAGCAACCCTGAAGGTCTTATCGTGTGGCAGGCCGTTTTCTTCTATAAGGATATATTCAGGCAGGGTTTTAAGCTGCTCCTGTGTATATTCCTGGAGCAGGCTCTTATAATCGCTATCTGATCTTTTTGATTTAATGTTATCAATAACAGGCATAAAGAGCATAGTTATAATGGCAAGGGTTTTATCAAAACCGGCATCAAGGTATAGCGCCCCGAGCACAGCCTCCATGGTATTGGCGAGTATTGATGGCTTTTCACGGCCATTTGTCATCTCCTCACCCTTGCCTAAAAGGATATATTCCCCGAGTTCCAGAAACCTGGCCACCCTGTAAAGCCCGCTTTCATTAACGATTGCTGCCCTGTATTTGGAGAGGTCTCCTTCCCTGAGGTCAGAAAACTTCTCCATTAATATATGGCTTATTGCCAGATCAAGCACTGCATCCCCCAGAAACTCAAGCCTTTCATTGTCTTTTAATCTGAGTTCCCTGTATTCATTTACATATGATGAATGCCTGAGCGCCTTGGAAATGAGGTCAGTCCTTGTGAAGCAGTAATTCAGTTTTTTAAAAAGGTTCTCAATATCTTTCATGATGCGCGATATTAACCTATACCATAATGGATATCAAGGCTTGATTGCCCAAAATGCTTTGCTTTTTAGTTTGTTACATGATAAATTCTTTGTCTTTATTAGGTTTTACTTATGAAGACCGGATTAATCTAATTTAAAATGGATATTGCTATGGAAATAAAAGCCACTGGTAAAAAGATCATTTTTGAGAAAAGGGAGATAGAAGAGGGGCTTAAACGTATTGCCTCTGAGATCATAGAAAATGACAGGGAGAATGCTAATGAGATTGTACTTGTTGGCATCAGGACAGGGGGGGCATTTTTAGCAAAAAGGCTGCAATTAATTCTAAATGATTTGACCGGAAAGAGGTTTCCAACAGGGATACTTGATATCTCCCTCTACAGGGATGACTGGACCCGAATTGGCCCTTCACCTAAGATAGGAAAGACAGAGATAAATTTTTCTATTGATAAAAAAATCCTGATCCTTATAGACGATGTCCTGTTTACTGGGAGGACCATAAGGGCTGCAATGGATGCACTCATAGACCTTGGCAGGCCAAGGAGAATAGAGCTTATTGCCCTTGTTGACAGGGGAAAGAGATACAGGGAGCTGCCCATTCAGGCCAATTATGTGGGCGGGGTCTGGGACATAGAGCCAAATGAAACCATTAATGTATACCTTGAAGAGGCGGGTTTTGAGGATCATGTGGCAATAGAGGTAAAAGGGGGTACCATGTAGTGCCTGTAAAGATCGTGATTAAAAGCGGATCAAGGTCAGAGATGATCGATATTACCCCCTCTGTGCAGGATGAAATATCACGATCCGGTATAAAAGAGGGTGCCTGCATTATATATGTACCCCACACAACCGCAGGGATAACGATTAATGAGGGTGCAGACCCTTCAGTATGTGATGACATTATCTATAAGCTTACGAGGCTTGTCCCTAAAAATGAAAACTATACGCACAGCGAGGGTAACTCGGACAGCCATATAAAGGCATCACTTATTGGCAGCTCGGTTACAGTAATCATCGAACATGGCAGCCTGGTACTGGGCACTTGGCAGAAGATATTTTTCTGTGAGTTTGACGGGCCCAGGTCAAGAAGCGTTTATATAAAAATCCTCAAAGAAGATTAATGTATCAACTCTAAGAGACACGGAAAATTCCAAAATACCATTCACCACGGAGAGCACGGAGGACACGGATAATCTATAGCCCATGGCTTAAGAAATTTGAAATCTTATTTCTTCCATCCCTGCAAAAGTGGAAATCCATTTAATTTACAATGATTTTCTGGATGTCTGCCGGAGTTTATACCCCATTTATTGCGAAGCTTGGGTTTAATACCCCGCCGCTTACGGCGGAGAGTTTTCATTGCGGGATAGGCTTGACGACTTATTTTTCAAGTTTACTGTAGTTTTTTACTCCGTGCTTTCCGTGTCCTCCGTGGTGAACTATTGTTTATTCTAAAAAATAATAAAAAATTCAAATTTACTGTTGACAAAAACAGGTGTTCTAAATAGGATTCCGTTCAAAATTGAACATGCCTTTTATTTTCTAAATGAGGGTGGAAAACCGGCATGAGGCATACCGAAAAGACATTTCAGGTTCTTGATGCACTGGACAGAGAAGAGATATCCACACAGCGACAGTTGGCGGATAATTCGGGTATAAGTCTTGGGCAGGTGAATTATATATTGAAGAGCCTTTTAGATAAGGGCTTTGTTAAAATTAGTAATTTCAGGCATAGTCAAAATAAAATAGGGTATATTTATTTCCTTACACCAAAAGGTATCGAAGAGAAATCAAAGCTAGCAGTAAAATTTGTTTTAAGAAAGCTTAAGGAGTATGAATTCTTAAGGGGGATGCTTACAGAAAGGCTTATCAATATAGAAAAAGAGGGTTATAAAAGGGTCCTCTTTATTGGCCCCCTCATGGTCAGGGAATTCATAGAGAATATAATAGAGGAAAAAGGGATCGGCCTGGTTCTGACCAGCCATTGTGAAGATACAGTATCAGCCGGTTTACTGGAAAAAGATACATTTGATATTGCCCTTTTGTTTGATGAAAAACCAAATGCTGAAAAAAGGGTAAGAAGGGATTTGGAGATACCTGAAGCGCGGGTCATGAATCTGCTTTAGATGTGAACCGCAAAAGGTGAAGAGGGAAAAGCGGAGTGCATAGAGCAGAGCGCATAGAGCAGAGCGCATAGCGCAGACAGAAGTCAGAAGGCAGAAGTCAGAAGACAGAAGACAGTAGTCAGAAGGCAGAGGTCAGAGGTCAGAGGTCAGATAGAACGCTTCTGGCATTACGACCTGGGTTTGAACTTTGAACCTTAAACCTTGAACCCTGAACCTCTTCCCTCCCATGTAACTCAAAGGCCGGAGGTGTATCCGGGGTATGCATCCTGAACAAAAGAAAATTTATAAAAAAATGACGCCCGACCAGAAGCTCAACGCCTCATTAAGGCTCTATTTTTCAGCCTGGGAATTAAAGAAATCAGGATTGAGAACACAATACCCGGGTCTAACAGAGGAAGAGATTAATAATAAGGTTAAAGAAATATTCCTTTATGCAAGAACATAATCTCTTTTTGATTTTTCTTTCTCTCCTGGAAGTAAATAATATTACATATATTGTAACAGGATCAGTCGCGAGTATTATATACGGGGAACCTCGACTTACCCATGACATTGACCTTGTAATCGAGCTTGATACTAAGGATGCCCAAAAAATTGTTGACGCATTTCCGGATGATAAATTTTATTGTCCCCCCATTGAAGTAATAAAACTTGAAATAAGGCGACCATTTCGGGGGCATTTTAATCTCATTCACCACGAGTCAGGATTTAAAGCGGATATATACCTTTCCGGTAAAGATTTCCTGCATAAGTGGGCCATTGAAAATAGAAAGAGATATAAACTTGGGAATTGTGATATATGGGTTGCACCGCCGGAATATGTGATTCTGAGAAAGCTTGAATATTTTAAGGAAGGTAAATCAGATAAACACCTGACAGATATAAAAAATATTCTTGAAATATCTGGTGATTTAATTGATTTTGATACATTACTAGACATGATAACAGATCATAATCTTGATGCTGAATGGGGCTTAATAAATCCATGTTAGTAAATTTTAATATTGAGCCAGTAAAAAAAACGTTAACCTGTTACTGAAAAATACCATGAAAAAGACAAGACTCTTAAATACCTTATTTCTGTTATCTGCATTTTTTCTCTTATTCTCTTCATGCCAGGACACTGAAATTACTACATCCGATACCAATGTCGCCTGCTATGCAGCCACATATGGCGAAGGTATCTATAAAAGCGATAATGGCGGCAAAAGCTGGTACCCCATGAAGATGAATCAGGAGGATATTCACCTCTATTTCAAGAGGCTGTTCCTTGATCCTGATAATGATTTGCTCTATGTGGCGACAACAGGTGCAGGGCTCTTTTCTATTGACCTGAAAAATGAAAGCATCCATAGGATTGAACAGTATAAGGGCAAGAATGTAAGGAGTGTTGCTTTCGTTAAAAATATGGATGATGGACCTGCAACCTTAGCCGGGGTATTTGATGAAGGGGTCTCAATGGTTGGCGCTGACGAAAAGAGATATCTTAATACAGGCCTAACATACAGGGATGTAAATACAATTATCACCAGTGAAAAGAATATATTTGCCGGTACTGTAAAGGATATATTTCGGTGGGATAACCAAAAAAAGGTGTGGGAATCTGCATCAGTAGGAATAAAAAATAAAAATATCATATCAATGGCAGTAACACCAAAGGGCGATATGATTTTTGCCGGTGCAGGCGGTTATCTTGATGAAAAGGGTTTTTTTGATTCTACGTCATGCCTCTATATGAGCAGAGATAATGGAAAAACATGGGAGGCATGGGATGACGGGATGCCAGGCGACACGCTTGTTTACTCAATTGCAATAAACATGAAAAGGCCTGAAAGGATCTATGCAGGGACATCCGATGGTGTCTATATGTCCTATAATGGTGGTGATGACTGGGATAAAACAGATGATGGCCTGCCGAATGACTTCAGGGTGTTTGATATAAAAATAAAAAATCTCGATGATGAAAATGACCTCGTATATGTGGCCGGATCAAAGGGCATATTCATGGCATTTGACACTGATGATCCTGATTGGGTCAACAGGGGTTATGGTCTGCCCAAAACAAATATTACAGGAATTGAGGTAAGGGGTAAGATCATTTATTAAGGTTCAAAATTCAAAGATTCAAAGTTGACAGGCTAATGGCAAAAATATCAAATTTTGAAGACTTGGAAATATGGCAGAATGCACGAGAACTAAGTAAGTTAGTTTATGAAATTACAAAAATAGAACCATTCAATAAAGACTATAGATTCAGAGATCAGACAAGAGCATCAGCAGGGTCTGTAATGGATAATATAGCGGAAGGATTTGAAAGGGAAGGGAATAAGGAATTTCTTCAATTTTTGAGTATTGCGAAAGGGTCCTGCGGTGAGACTCGCTCCCAGTTATATCGTGTATTTGATTTTGGATATATCGGTAGTGATATTCTTGATAATTTGTTAGAAAAGACAAAACATCTCAGTAAACAAATATCCAACTTTATGTCCTACTTAAGAAAGAGCAGCTACAAGGGTTCAAAATTTAAATGACCCTATTTTGCTAACTTTAAATAGTTTAATTTTAAACTTTGAATTTTTAAATTTTTGAATTAGAAACAACTTTTATCCCGGTAAAACCCATGAACCAGACACCAGAAAAACCCAATCAGCTATCATCCGAAATGTGCTACGAGGATGATGAGATAAACCTCATCGACCTTATATACCCCATTTATAACAGGCGAAAATTTCTGATCAAATTCTGTCTGATTATTACATTCCTGATAGGCATCATCAGTTTTTTTTCAGAAAAGGTCTATGAGGCCAAAACAGTCATACTTCCTGAGGCGGAAGATGGCCAGGGTTCAGGATTGGAGCTCAAGGCGGCCTTTCTGGAACAGTTCGGTGTTTCAGGGCTTGGCGGATCAGGTGCAACACCATCCGCTGTCTTTGAGGCTGTCTTAAAAAGCAATGAACTGGCAATGGATGTCCTCAACCGGTATGATTATTATATGCTAGAGGGTATGAAGAATACTGATAAATTTGGTGCCGCAAAGTCTATTGCTGAAGAGATCAATGTTTCAAAATCAAAGGATAATCCATCTATAACAATATCAATGCAATCACCTGACCCTATTTTTGTGGCAGATATAGCCAATTCATATGTAAAGGCGCTCGATAATTTTAATCTCACAAATTCATATACATCAGCCAGGCGGCTCAGAGAATATATAGATAACCGCCTGATGGTTGCTGATGAAGAGCTGGACAGCGCACAGAAGGATTTACGTGAATTTCAGGAGAAGAACAGGGCCATATCAATAAGTAAACAGACAGAGGCAACACTTGAGGTCCTGGCAGAGATGGAAAGCCAGAAGGTCGCCTTTGAGGTGGCAAAGGCAGCAAAGGAAAAGTTTTATAAGGGGCCGTCAAATGAGCTTGAACAGCTTGATGCACAGATAGCTGCAATAAAGAAAAATATTACCAGGCTGACCAATTCCCAGGAACCAAGTGTTCCCATAGAACTAGATGATGGAAGGGTGGAATTTTATATCCCTCTCACCCGGATACCTGCCCTTAATTATGATGAGAGCAAGCTCCTTCTCAAGGTAAAGGCAAAGACAGGCGTAATCACCATGCTGACTACCCAGCTTGAGCAGGCAAAACTGGATGAGGCAAAGGATATGCCTACTATAAATACCCTTGAAGTTGCTGAACCACCTCAGAGGGCTGTAAAACCAAAGCTAAAACTCAATGTAATCCTGGGGTTTGTAGTAAGTCTGTTCCTTGGCATTTTTATCATATTCTTTATGGAATTTAGCCAAAGGCTGGATAATGACCCTGAATCAGCACCCAAATGGTTGGAGATAAAAAAGGGCATCTCGCGTTTGAATCCATTCAGGAGGGGATACCAATAACCTCACTTTCGCGCTTTTCGCCTGTTTCGCGGTTAAAAATGTTTTAAGCAGTTAACCAATAACCAAACTTTCGTGTCTTTCGAGTGTTTCGTGGTTAAAAATGTTTTAGTCAGTAAACCTATTAACCGGCGTTCTAAGTATATCCCGTTGACATATCCCGTGAGCAGGTTTATATTATTTTAAAAATAAAGGTGGAATAAAATGACATCCATTCAAACAAGAATATTTAAGAGTAACCGCAGTCAGGCTGTCAGAATACCAAAAGAGATTGCCTATCCGGAATCTGTAAGTGACATTGAAATTACAGCAATTGGTGACAAGCGTATAATTCTACCTGCCGGACACTCATGGGATGATTGGTTTGAGAGCGAGGGTGTGTCTGAGGATTTCATGTCAGATCGAAGGCAGCCTGAAGATCAATTCAGGGATAACCTTTAATGATCAGGTATCTGCTTGATACAAATATAGTAATTTATACTATTAAAAACCGCCCGGAGGATGTGAGAAAACAGTTCAATAAATATAATGGGCAAATGGCTGTTTCATCTGTAACCCTGGGTGAGCTGGTTTTTGGGGCAGAATATTCACAACAGGTAGAAAGAAATCTTGCTGATATTTCAGCTTTTACTGCAAGGCTGGAAGTCCTCCCATTTGATATAAAAGCGGCTTATCATTATGGTCAGATAAGGGCCGAATTATATAAAATGGGCAAGCCCATCGGCCCATATGATATGATGATTGCAGGACAAGCAAGATCCGCCGGTTTAGTTCTTGTAACAAACAACACAAAAGAGCTTGAAAGGGTGCGCGGTCTGATGATAGAAAACTGGGTAAGTAGATAATTTATCAACCAGTCAACCAGTTAACGAGTTAACCAATACCCAACCTTTCGTGTTTTTTGTGTATTTCGCGGTTAAAAATGTTTTAGGCAGTTAACCAGTTAACAAATTAACCAATCAGCCAGTAAATCAGTCACAAATGCTTTGCGGAATTAAATAGTGAATTATAGAAATGATAGATCAAAGCTCAAACAATAAAGGCATGAAGTTGTATCTTGATATGTGCGTCTATAACAGGCCATTTGATGACCAGAGTCAGAATAGGATAATGTTGGAAACCAACATTTTCCTTATATTGTTAGAGATGATATGTGAAGGTCGTTATAAAGTTGTCAATTCTTTTGCTTTAGTATATGAAAACAGCAAAAATCCAAATGTTGAAAACAGTCATAAGATATCAGATTTGTTGAAGTATTCTCAGGAGTATATACCCTATGATGATAACATTTTGGATCATGCTCTTGAATTGGAGAAATCTGGATTGTTGGGTATGGATGCTTTGCATGTAGCATGTGCTAAATACGCAAAGGTCGATTCTTTTATAACATGTGATGATAGTCTTCTTAAAAAACTGAAACGGATTGATAATGTTGGAATAAAATACTACAATATTATCGATTTTATTTACAGAGAGGTTTTTTAATTATGAATGTGCCATTAAAAAAAATGACACCTGTTGAGATCAGGAGATCAGGATGGGAAGCTTTGAAAGATAAACTAGGCCCGGCTAGCGCAATGAAATTTATGCTTGATTTTGACCAGGGTGAAGGTGATTATTCTGAGCTTCGAAAAAAGATATTTGGCCATAAAAAAGTACATGATATTATTCAGGAAATTAAGGAAGAAAGCTCTCATAACCCATAACCAATTAACCAGTAAACCGGTCAACGAGTCAACCAGTAAACCGGTCAACTAGTCAACGAGTCAACAATGAAGGATTTTCGTGATCTTGAAGTCTGGCAGCGGTGTAAAGAAATCCGAAAAAAGGTGTGGAATATGTGTAAAACCTTTCCAGCGGAAGAGAAATACCGTCTTGCTGATCAAATGATCCGCTCATCCCGATCTTCCACCGCATGTATCGCAGAAGGGCATGGCAGGTACCATTACCAGGAGGACATCCAGTTCTGTCGTCAATCCCGGGGTTCTCTGACTGAATTAATTGATCATGTTGACGTAGCTGAAGAATGCGAATACATTACAGGCGAAACATCTAAAGAGTTAATAGTGGAAATTGAGACTGCTATTCGACTTTTAAACGGTTATATAAGGTATTTGAAACGAAGAAAAGAAGAGGGATAATCTATCAGGCTAGTTCACCAGTTAACCAGTTAACGGATTCACCAGTCAACGAGTTAACCAATAACCACACTTTCGTGTTTTTCGCGAGTTTCGCGGTTAAAAATGGTTTTAAGCAGTCAACCAGTCTCCCGGTTTTAAAGCTTTACATTGCTACTTTTCAAAGGATAAAATTTTAGGAAGATCCATTATGCCTGTTGATAAAGATACCGATAAGTATATCAAATATTGGATCGGTTCAGCCGAGCATGATTTTGAAGTTGCTGAATCTTTATTTGAAAATGCCAGGTATGACTGGTGTTTATTCATTGCACATCTTGTTTTGGAAAAAATTATGAAAGCTCTTTATGTGCAGCATGTGAATGATTTTCCACCCCGAACCCATGATTTGATAAGAATAAGCGAAATGATTGGCCTGGACATCAATGAAGATACAATGGAATTTCTAGACTCAGTGAATACTTTTAATATCTCAACAAGATATCCTGATGAAAAATTAAGGTTCTACAAATTATGTACTAAAGAATTTGCAGAAGAAAATTTTAACAGAATCAAGGAGATCAGGGATTGGCTACTCAAAAAGATTTGTCAATAAAAACAGCCAAAAGATTTATTATTTCTTTGAGAGAAGCAGGAATTGATGTTGCTGAAGCATATCTTTTTGGATCAGTTGTTAAAGGTCTGGCTGACAAGGATAGCGACATTGATTTGGCTATAGTATCGAGGGATTTCCAAGGTATAATTTACAATGATATAAAAAAAATCAGCAAATTTAGAAGGGAAATAGACACCCGACTTGAAATACATCCATTTTCCAAACAGGAAATAGAACAGGATCCTCCTCAATTTTTCCTTAAAATCAAGCAGGACGGTGTTTGCATTCAAATATAAAAAATTGATCATGTTGATGTAGCTATAGAATATGAATATATAACAGACGAAGCATTTAAAGAGCTAATAATAGAAATTGAGACTGCTATTCGACTTTTAAACGGTTATATAAGGTATTTGAAACGAAGAAAAGAAGAGGG
>JAFGFM010000099.1 GCA_016931115.1 Deltaproteobacteria bacterium
ATGCCTGCATGAACCAGGATCGTATCACCGGGCTTTACCCTTGGAGGGTAGGCGTTGAACCAGTCCGCACCGTTCGCACTGGTATAAAAGGCGCCCAGGAGGCCGGTAAATGAAGGCTCCTGTTTGTCTCCTTCAAACCCTGGAGGATAAACGTGAAATACACGCCCACCGATGAAGGGTTCAGGCTCCGGACGGGTTCGGACAAAGAGTTGCTGCTGATCACTATTTTCTACACCGTCAGGGTCGGTCAATTTGAGATTTACCTCGTATTCAGTATCCGGCTTTAGATCCATGATACTTCCTGCAAACATGTTCGGAACCCTGTAATCAAAGGCCCCATAGGTGTTTATCAATTCCTCATTCTGTAATCTTAAAAGCGGAAGAGCCTCACGCCACTCCTTCTCACCTCTAGCACGGTAACGCACTGATACAGAGGCATTGCGATTATCATCGCCGTCAATATACCACTCAAAACCAAGAGATATCAGTGTCGGAGGTTCTATCACGAATTCACCGGAATATACTTTATTCCCCTGGGCACTCCTTTCCTCTATTACCGGAATAGTAAGATATGATTTGTATTTTGAATTGCGATATATCGCCACCTTTGGTGCCGGATCGAGCCTGGGAGTTGATTCGTCTGCAAAATTTAACAACAGGCGTATGCGATGACCGGCCTTGATGACCATTGATACAGGCAAAATATCAAATTCAAGCTCTGCGGGTTTATTCGGCACAAGAGGAGACACATCTTTTTCATAAGACCTGTGCCATGGTAACCCAAGGTTATTATAGGGCGGGTCATTAAGACTCCTTAGTGATGCCCTTAGCCTTCCATGAACATTATAGGATTTGATTGTATTATCAGGCCCCACATCCTGGATGGTAGCAATAAAGTCTCCGTCGGCAGCTGTTGACGATACCCACAGGTTGATCGAGGGATGACCCGTGATCCGGGTATCTTTACTTAAGGGGTTAGTTTCGTAAACAAGGTCGCCTACCGGTAATTGCCCGCGTGGAGCTGGGTTATAGGAAACAGTTACTTCATCTTTTTGATCAACGCCCGCCGGTTCTGCTGTACTCAAGGCCCCTTCACCAAGATAGTATCTGATCCGTTTTTCTTCGGGTAGAGGCCACCTCTTTGCTGAACGCCACTCTGATCCGGCAGGGGCATTATAGGTGTAATAATATACCCTCTCTTCATCCATAATGCCGTTTTTAATACCCTTGAGCCAGTAATCAAAGAAACGGCGCTCCTCAATTGTGACGTCAAACCCGGTATTTTTTTCAACCGCGAGCCATCCGCAGTGTCCTTCGGGGCCAATAATAAGTTTTGCAGGAACTGTTACATTGTTGAAAGTAAAAAATGCGCCATGTTTGGTTGGGCCTTCATCCCAGTTTGCAGCAAGATAGATGGCTATTTTGGAAGAGTTGATATTATCGAGATAGGTATGGGGACTGCTTTTAAGCCACCAGGGCTGGGAGGATGCATCTGTGATATTTTCGGCAAAACTGTTCCGGTAGGGGGTGTAGCCGGGATTTTCCACAGACCCTTCATGTTCTGCAATGGCTCCCTTAAGCATTGTCCTGTTGGTATCAGCATCAACCGGTACAGCCACAGCATCCCTTGCTTCCCTGGATGACATCGCCTGGGTGCGGGTGCCTTTTTCAGGAGCCATGCCTCCTGGTACGCGAAAGGGATATACATCATACTCGCAGCTCATTGGAAATACTGCCTTCAAATGAGGCGGAGCTGTAGTCAGCGCCTGCATCTGGCTGCCCCCTGTGGCGGAACAGCCCCACATCCCGATATTGCCGTTGCTCCATGGCTGTTTTGCAAGCCATTCGGTGATATCATATGCGTCCATTTGTGCGGCAGTCATCCATTCGCCCCGGTTGTAAGCCTCGTTGTGTCCGTATGAGGCATAAAGGCCGCGAAAATCCACGGTTGCTACCACGTATCCGTATTTTATCAATCTGGCTGCTGTCCCCGGATAGGTTTCCACTGTCATTGCGCCATCATTACTGGCATGCCTTCGATTGTAGGGGGTATGCATCCATATGACCGGAAGAGGGGTTTCGATTACCTTTCCGCTTGTTTTGTCCCTTGGACGGTATATGTCCATGGCGAGTTTTGTTCCATCACTTACCTCTATATATTGAGAGGTAAGCTCATATTTATCGTCATAAATTGCTTCACTGAAACCTGCATATTCACCAGGCCTGGAGATGCGGTTGACATCAGATGATGCTGCATTCACGCATAGAGATATAAAGGCAGTGAAAACTGAAATCGTCAGCAAAGAAAATCGTTTCATTTCCATTTTATTTTACCAGTATCTTACGAATTGTTTCATAGGGTTTTTCAACCACATGGCTTTCCATATTAAAGAACATAGTACCGCGATTTTCCAGGGTATATGCAGGCCATATCGGAAGCCCTGCCGTATTCGGATTGCCTGTCCGAGCAAAGGCTACCCACACAGAACTCATTAAATCAGCCATACGCTGAGGTTCGGGTCCCTCGCCTACCATGCTTCTCGTAGCCTCGACATTGTCAAACACAAGTGGAACGTCAAGGGCGTGATGGGCGCGGAGCCGCCTGTTGTCTGCCATGGTTTCCCATTCCATTAGATAGACATAAACAGGTGCGCCATTCAGTGCGGCCTTTCTCTCCGCCTGGAATGCCGTAGCAATAAAATAACCCTTAAGAGAGTCAGTAGCTACAATAAGGTCGGTTGGGGAGTAATCCGGAAAGGCCGAACGCAGGGCAGGGATCAATTCATCAGCCTTATTAGGAAGAACATTTTTAACATGTTCGATAAATTCCATATCAGTGTATTTACCGATTTTCGGATCATTGCCATGAAAAATAGCCATTTCATCCTTGTTTGACCCGATCATAAGCGGAATATCGGCAGATATCGCCGGGGCGTCCGGTATAAAGGGTTTTCGTTTAAGGGCAATGCCATCCACACAGGGAACAAAACCCCCTATCGGGACTGTAAGCTGATCAGTTGGAGAGGGAGGGATCGGAGGCGTCTTCGGTTGAGCATTAAAAATAGATAAAGCATCTGCGCTCATGAGTGCCTTCACATCACCTTCAGCTATTCCAAGATTTTTTAAAAGCCCACGCCCGGTCTCGATGGCCACAGTCTTCGAAGGGGCATCAAGGCCTGACCCGCTCTGGATAATGGCTTTATGAAAAAGACCCTTGGCAGGTTCCATTGCCATAAGCATGGCCACCTTTCGTCCACCGCCGCTTTCACCAAATATGGTGACGTTGCCCGGGTCACCACCAAAATTAATTATATTGTCCTTTACCCATTTAAGGCTCATGACAATATCAAGCATGCCGGCCTGGCCTGATGAAGCATAGTCAGCACCCCATGCTTCACTTAACTGTAGAAAGCCAAAGACATTCAATCGATGGTTTACAGTGACAATAACCACATCCCCTTTGCGGGAAAGATTTATACCGTTACTGAAGGCATCCCCTCCTGATCCTGATGAAAATCCTCCACCGTGGAGCCAGACCATGACAGGACGTTTTTTCATATCCAGTCCCGGGGTCCACACATTAAGAAACAGGCAGTCCTCATCAGTTTTCTGGCTGCCTGTCGCAGGGCCGCCCGGCCCCACAGACTGCATCGCCTGGTTGCCAAATTCATAAGCCTCCACAGGTGTACTCCATGGCTCGGGAGGCACAGGCGGCTTGAACCTTAATTCGCCCACAGGTGGAGAGGCATAACGGAGACCCTTGAAAATATAGATACCATCTTCATGAAGGCCCCGGACAGGGCCATAAGATGTTTTAATCGGATTTGATTCTGGCTCTGTACTGCGGCTTGGGTTATCACATGAAGTCATGCCTGCGAATGTAAAAAATATTGCTGATAAAATAATTAGACGGTGAAAAAATTTTGGGATTTGCATGGATTCCTCCATTAAATTTGAAGAGACTGGATTTAATTACAGGGAATTAATCCGGTTTTATTTATTTGTTTTGGCGGGAAACTAATCTATATGCAATTTGCCGCAAATAATGTATACAGGTATACAAAAGGCAAAATTGTGTCAACAAAATTATCAGCACATGAAATTACGATTTGATATGTTTACCCTTAATTACTGAGGGAGATTATGCCGTGTAAAATAACAGGTATCCTCTTTAAAATACTTTGTTCTCAGGTTATTATCCTTTCCCTTATCATTATTAAACCAGCGGAGATTTAAGATTATGAATAAAATGACATTAAAAACAGTAATCTTTTTATTAACAGTTGCATTGGTTACTATTACTCTATTTTCCTGTGGTTCAGATGATTCTGATAATTCGGATAAACAGCCTGTTTTAGATAAACCGGTTAATTCCGAAAAAGCCGGAGAATTCACCATCAGGATAACAGACAAACCTCTGACATTCTGTAACCCCCTTAATATTGCAGTGGGGACGGAAAGGGCGCGAAGGGCAGGGGAGCCGGTTGTAGTGCTTCACAAGGATGATTACTACCTCTTTATAACCGGAGGAGGAGGGTACTGGTATTCTGAAAACATGAGAGACTGGAGCTATGTTGAGGCAAAGATGCTTCCATGGGGTTGCCCATCGGTTGTGAGTGACGGGGAAAGATTGATCTTCTCCGCTGATAAAGGCCAGCATGATGTGTTTGCCAGCATGGATCCAAAGCGTGGTGTCTGGGAAAAAGTGGGTGAATATCAAAGAGATTACGGTGATGCCGACATGTTTATAGATGATGATAGCAGGTATTACATGTACTGGGGCTGGTCTCAGATTTTACCATTTCAGGCGGTTGAACTGGATCCTGATAACGGCTTTAAGGAAAAGGGGGAGCCGGTGACTCTTTTCTTTGGTGATTATGAATCACACGGTTTTGAAAGAAGAAGAAACGAGGATGTGATATTTCCGTTTTTCAACCACAGGGCGTATTTTCCTGAAGAATCACCCTGGATAGAGGGGCCGTGGATGCTGAAACACAATGGGAAATATTACCTGCAATATGCTGCGATCGGTCTTGAATTCCTGACCTATTCACACGGCGTATATGTGGGTGACAACCCCCTTGGACCTTTTGTATACTCACCCCATAACCCTCTTACCTTCAAGACAACCGGGTTTGCCCCTGGTGCAGGCCATGGCAGCACCTTCCATGACAAGAACGGGCAGTTATGGACAATCTGCATGATCCCTTCATTCTATGGAGGAAGGGGAGGCGGTGAGATAGTAATATTTCCTTCTGCCATAGATGCTGATGGTATAATGCACTCCAATACAGCATTTGGTGATTATCCGCAGTATTATCCCGGTGTAAAGGAAGAGGCGGTTGATAATAACTTTACCGGATGGATGCTCCTGTCTCATAAAAAGTATGTTGAGACATCCTCTTCAATAAAAGGATTTGGCGCTGCAAATGCAGTGGATGAAAATTTTATGACCCACTGGTCTGCTGCAACAGGTGACCCAGGCGAATATATGACAGTAGACCTTGGAAAGGAGTGCGATATATATGCCCTGCAGGTCAATTTTGATCAGCATGATGCAAAGGTGGAGGGGGCTGGTTTAGGGTTCGGCATGGGCGGGAAGAATCTCAGCCGTTATCAGTCATATACGCTCCAGGTCTCAAATGATAATAAACAATGGTCAATGCTCATTGATAAAAGTGACAACAGGGAGGATCTCAGGCATGATTACACTGAGCTTTCAGCACCGGTAAGGGCGAGGTATGTAAAATTGACCAATCAATTCACCCATGATGAGGGGAAATTTGCGGTCAAGGATCTGCGTATATTCGGTAATCCTGATTCCGCCAAATTAACCGAGGTCAAGGATGTGATGATTGTCCGCAACCCGGATGACCCCCGCGACGTAACACTCACCTGGCAGCCTGTTAAAGGGGCTGACGGGTATCTTGTCCTTTATGGTATTGAGTCTGAAAAACTTTATAACAACTACATGATTTATGATGGCTATACCCTCACCATCCACAGCCTTAACAGGGATGAAAAATATTATTTCAAGGTTGAGGCCTTTGACAGCGGCACTGACTATTACAGGGAGAGAACTGAGCAGACCATGGGAAGGGGGGC
>JAFGFM010000100.1 GCA_016931115.1 Deltaproteobacteria bacterium
TAATGCATGCCGAAGTATAAAACTGCTGGTGATACAGCAGGTTGGATCAAGTCCAACAATATATAAAGGCGACTTCTTGTCGCACCCAGTGAAAGCCCTTGCCTGATATCCTGTTGGTAATATGGTGCCGTTCATGAGGCACGGATTTGCCTGTATCAACATAGCCAAAGTATATCTCCCTCTGCACCTCCCTGTTGTCTTCATATCCGCAGAACCACACCTCAATCACCGTGGCAAGACCGGATTTCTGGTCAATAACAATGTTATAACCCTTCTGTGTACCCGGGATCATATGTGAAAAGAAAACAACATGCTTGAGGGTTAAAGCCCCATAACCGCATTCAACTGTCTTTTTACCATCTTCGGAAAAAGATAACCTGCTGATATCTCTAAATGAGTATGCAAGCACAGGGCCATTATCAGTTATAATTTTCATGGATTTACCTGCAAGAACATCAGAACGTTCAGAAACACATTCCGGTCCACCGAAAAGTGCACCCAGCTCTTCATCAATTTGTTCCCTGGTGAGTTTTGTATATTGAAACCTGTGCATCAGCATTTTTAACCCTCCTTGCTTTATTTTATAATGACCTGTTTTTTTCGGGAATGAAAGCCGGATGATATGGAATCGGGTTTATTGTGTCAAGAAAGGAATTCTCTATGATAATGGATCATTTATTTATCATTCTGGAATGAATAAAAAGAATGAAGTAATAATTTATTTTGTGGTAAGGTAAATCATCCTTTTTAGTTTCTATTTTAAACACAACAGAAATGCATTTAACTGATGACTGACATCGAGGTATTATGATTGAAGGATTAAGTCATATAACATTCATTGTAAAGGATCTTGACCGTACTTCGGATTTTATGAAGACTGTGTTTGATGCAAAAGAGGTCTATTCAAGCGGTGAAAAGAGGTTTTCTCATTCAAGGGAAAAGTTCTTCCTTGTCAATGGATTATGGTTTGCTATTATGGAAGGAGAGTCTCTTAACGAAAAGACATATAATCATGTTGCCCTTAAGGTAAATAAGACAGACCTTAAAAGATATACAAAGCGGGTATTATCTCTGGGACTTAAGGTTATGGATGACCGGAGCCGCATTGATGGAGAAGGAAAATCTCTCTATTTTTATGATTATGATAATCACCTCTTTGAACTGCACACAGGGACCCTGGAAGAGCGCCTTGAAGCATATCAGATGGGCTAGCGGAATAGGTCCGTGTTTAAGGGTTATACTTAGGGTCGGTATAAAGTTTAACTTGACATTAGATCATTCGGAAATAAGTGAAATTGACATTATTTTGAAAGAGTATATATTAGTATATATTTTTATGAATAGGAATATATCATGGAATCAATAGCTAAAATATTTAAGAATGGCCAATCCCAAGCAGTAAGATTGCCAAAGGCCTTTCGTTTTAAGGGAACCGAAGTAAAAATCACAAAAGATGGGGATAAGATAATTCTTGAACCGTTAGAGAAAAATGAGTGGCCTGAAGGCTTCTGGGATGTTTTTACTGCTGATCCTGGATTTGAAACACCTGCACCATTGCCATCAAAAAAAATAAATCTTGATTAATTACAGAAAAGAAAAATGTACTTGCTGGATACCAACATAATCAGCTTTTGGATGAGTGGTGATGATAAAGTTATTCACCGAATCCGGGCCCAATCACCATTAGAATTGTCTTTTTCAACAATTACACTTGCTGAAATCCTTTACGAGATTGAAAAATCTCCTGTTAAAAAGAAAGAAAGGCTGTTAAAAATAAACCAGATATCATCACTATTATATCTTTATCCATTTGATGAGGCGGCAGCTTTAAAATATGCTGTTATAAGAAACCAGCTTGAAAAATCTGGAAAGGCAATCAGTGAAAGGGATACGCAAATTGCATCAATAGCTCTTGCTAACGGACTTACTATTGTTAGCCATAATGTAAAAGAGTTTAGACGAATTGAAGAATTAATGGTTGAAGACTGGGCTGTATAGTATGGATTTAAAACGGCAGAGGGTTAAGTATAAACAGGGAAATATTATGGAAAGGCAACAGAATAATAGCCCCAAATCAATATCACTGCTAGCACCCCCTGTCTGTTTGCCGGGACAGGATATTTAAGACGAAAACTGCTGATAAGGTTATAGCAGCCGAAGATGTACTGATGCGCTAAAAGATATTGCAATTCAAGTCTAGACCCCAATCCTGTTGACATCATTGATTACATTTTTAATAATGCCATTGTCTTACCAATATTCTTATCAATGAGAAATTGAATATAAGAGAGAAATAAAATTATGCCAGCAATTAAAAAAATCGTTTTTTTATTTTCAATAGTTGCAACTTTTTTCTGCTCATTTACTCCAGCCCTGGCTGGTAACAATACAGGCAATGGAGGTATTCTAGCTTATTTTAAAATTCATTTTGGGCTGCTCTGCCTGATGTGGTTTGTATTTCTTGTGGTTTTAAGCTTTTTGTCATGGGCAAATAAGAGCAGCCTGATAAAAGGAAATCCTGGTTCACGGTTTTTTGTTTCCTTTCTTGTTTTAATAAATATCGGTTTCATCATTTCACCTTCATTAATGCCAAAAGCTCCTGCCTGGTGGTACAGCGGACTGCTTATCATACTGGCAATATTCAATTTATATCTGGCTTTTACTGCCATTAACATCTTGCTATTCAAGTCCTATGATGAGGAATCAGGACGGGAATCAAAGTGGTTTTCCACTGTTGTTCATTTTGATGTTATATCCGGGGCTGAAGCTCTGAAATTAGGAATGGAAAGATTAGTGGTGATGATAGTGTTCAGTTTCCTGTTATGCGGCTTTTCATATGGCGCCCACTGGTTTTTAAAGGACTATGTTCCAAAGCAACAGAAGGAGATTGCATCCCTGTTGGAGAAGAAATCGGCCATTCTTGACTTATACAAACCAGAGTTTGAAAACAGCATGGTATTTCTTACAAGGGATGAAGAGGTTATTGAGCTTTGTAACCTGCGAAGCACTGACGGCAGCCCTGAAGGGGTGCACGTTAAATTGCAAGGAGAAAATTATAGTGTTAATGTCCCTTTAACAAGTATTGTATATATGGAAAGCACCAATACACAGGCCGGCAAATATAAGAACATGAGACATTATGTTCATAATGTTACCTATAGAATTGATAATCAGGAACATTCTATTAAGGCATATTGTGAACTGTCGATCTGTGGAAATGATAGTCCTGATAAGCCTTCTTCCAGTGTGTGTATTAAATGTGATGAGATTGTTTTCTTAAAGAACCATGCTCACGAAATAAAAAACTATGACCCTAAGGAAATGGTCATCAAGGTGCCTCTATATAAAACAGATATCACTTTTAAAAATGGTGAAAAAATCGGTTTTGCATCTCCCATGCTGGGGGGCGGATGGGACAAGGGCAGTAAGCGGTTTATTAAGGTATGGGATGGGGCCCAAAACCTTGAGGTTGCTTGTGATGATATTGCATTAATAGAGATAACTCAGGATAAAGGTGATGATCCTCAGAGGTTGTCAGTTATTGTGACAAAAAGATCAGGTGAAACAATATCCGGTACTCACTATATTGATTTAACTTTTGATTATGAATATTTCACAGGACTTTGTATGGCTGGCTGGGTGAAGATTGAGGTAAAGAATATTTCACGTGTTGATTTTTATGGGGCGCAGAACATATGAGTAAGCAAAGTTTATCACAGAATAATAGCCTAATACTGCATATATTCAGGCTGTTTGTACTTGTTTTTGTCATCATCTCATTAAACGGCTGCAATAAAGAGATTTCAGAGTTGAATGGGTCATATACCATGCTTTCAAAAAGTGATTCAATCTCTTCTACAGGCAGGATCTTTCTTTTTTCTGCAGACTATGACCTGGGGGAAGGTTTTCCAAAGGAAATCACCCGATCAAGCGCACCAAACACTCAGAAGGTTAAGTCAAGGGTGGAGCAGAAGATCAAAACATCCCAAATCGATTTGCCTGGCAAGGGGCTATGGATAGTCTTATGGGCCATAGCTCTTTTTTTCTATGTTATTTTTTACTACGGTTTGTTTACTTCAAATGATACCAAAATGATCAGGGTTGCGTTGTGTTTTATCGCTGTATTAACTCTAAGCCTGGTATTTTTTAAATATGCGCCTGCCTGGTGCTTCCTCTGGATTCAATGGCTTTTTTTTCCTGCCATACCCCTTGCTATAAGTCTGATTAATGAAAACCTGTCCGGGCATAAACCGTTATTTGCCGGGCTTAATATTGTAATGATACTGTTCGCAATTACATGCTTAATTTATGCAGGAAACCTATCCGGTGAAAAGATCATTATTGATAATGCACTTGAAAAAAATGTCATTGTAAAAATAGAGGGTGTAAGAGGCTCCCTCATCGAGATTCCCATGCCTTCAAAAACTAATACCCGTGTACGTATCACAGGGAAAGAGTGGTTAATAGAGACAATAGATGATTCAGACAGTATTGAAAAACTTACTGTTTCAAGGAAGTCCGGTTTTCTGAGCAGTGTTCTTTACTGGTTCAGGGTGCCGGGTGAGGTCTGTTATAATGTTGGAGGGGCAAATAGTTACAGCATTGGCAGAGCGACCTATTTTTGAGGTGAATTATTTTGCCCTATTTCAACACCTTTCTGTCAAGGCTCCTGTACTGTATTGCCTCTGCAACATGATCCGCGCTGATCTTTTCGCTCCCATCCACATCTGCAATGGTCCTGGCTATCTTGAGTATCCTTGAATGTGCCCTTGCGCTTAAACCCAGCTTTTCCATGGCTGTTTCGAGCAGCCGGTCAGAATCATTATCTATCTCACAAAATTTTTTAATATGCCTGCCTGTCATGTTTGCATTGTTATGGATCTTTAAACCCTTGAAACGATCCTTCTGTATCTCTCTTGCCTTTTTTAGATTTTGAAGTATCTCTTTAGAGCTCTTGCCATCTCCCTTTGCAGAGAGGTCCTTGTATTCCACTGCCGGTACATCCATATGGATATCTATACGGTCCATAAGAGGCCCCGACACCTTGGTTCTGTATCTCTGTATCTGGGTGTAAGAACAGTGGCAATCCCTCTTTTTGCTGCCGAAATAGCCGCAGGGGCAGGGGTTCATGGCAGCCACAAGCATAAAATTGGCAGGATATGTAACAGAAGAGTTGGCCCTGGTGATGGTAACATATCCCTCTTCCATTGGCTGCCTCAGTACCTCCAGGACATTTTTTTTGAACTCAGGTATCTCATCCAGAAAGAGTACACCATTATGTGCAAGGCTCACCTCTCCGGGTTTAGGGTTCTGCCCACCTCCTATGAGACCTGCATCAGATACAGTATGGTGTGGAGCCCTAAATGGCCTTGTTGTAATCAGCCCCTTACCCTCTGGCATAAGACCCATTACACTGTATACCTTTGATGTCTCAAGCGCCTCTTCAAATGAGAGGTCAGGTAGAATGGTATGTATGCGTTTTGCAAGCATGGTTTTACCAGCCCCTGGCGGGCCGATCATTATAATATTATGATTTCCGGCTGCGGCTATCTCCATTGCACGTTTTACATTGTCCTGCCCTTTGACATCGCTGAAATCTATCTCCATCTCCCTGTTTTCAAACAGACCATTAAAATTAGATATAAAGGGGGTTGCATTTTTTTCGCCTGATAATATCCCTACAAGCTGTGACAGGGTGTTTACAGGGTAAACATTAAGGCCTTTTACTACAACTGCCTCCATAGCGTTTTCAACCGGGAGAAATATGCCGTCAAGGCCTGACTCCTTTGCGGTCACTGCAACTGGCAATACCCCCTTTACAGGGCGTATAAGCCCGTCAAGGGATAATTCACCCATTATAAGATATTTTTTGCCGGGATTTTCAGGGATAACATTAGTGGCAGTCAGGATACCAATCGCCATTGGAAGGTCAAAGGCGGTTCCCTCCTTTTTTGTGTCGGCAGGTGCAAGATTTACAGTAATCCTGTCAGAGGGGAAATGGTAGCCTGAATTTTTTATTGAGGTCCTGACCCTCTCCTTGCTTTCCCTTACCGCCCCTTCGGGCAGGCCCACTGTTGAAAAGGCAGGTAGTCCCTGTGAGATATCTACCTCTACCTCAACAATATAGGCATCAATACCAATTACCGCGCTGCTCAATACCCTGGCAATCATATCTTATTACCCCGGTGCAAGATTTTTGAATATGCCGTCCATGAAACCTGTACAGGATTTGCCGGGACGGCGCTTAAAACTATCAAGTCATTGGTAAATAAGTAAAACTGATTTGATTCTTACAGGGCAGAAAAGATATAAGCCCTTTAAAACATGGATTTAAATCACCTTTACATTTAATATCATAAGTGTTAAAAAGTAAAGTTTTTAAATTTGGGTAACTAAGTCATATAAAAAGGAGTATTGCATGGCACGAATAACAATAGAGGATTGCCTTGATAATGTAAACAACCGTTTTACCCTGATACACATGGTAGCTAGAAGGGTCAGACAACTCAGAAAGGGCGCAGAACCTACTATTTCATCAAAAAACAGGGATATAGTGCTTTCGCTGAGGGAGATAGCTGAGGGCAATATCACTATCCAGACCGATGAAGAGGCCCGGCTTTTAAATGAGAGCAAGAAGGATATCCTGCCTGAACTGGTAGAAACCACATTTCCTGAAGAAGAATTATTATAGGGTGCCAGGGCAGAATTAAAATGGATAAAAGAGATTACTATGAGACCCTTAACCTATCCAGGGATGCAGGGGATGACGACATTAAAAGGGCTTATAGAAAGCTTGCAATGCAGTATCACCCTGACAGAAACCCCGGGAACAAGGAGGCCGAAGATAAATTCAAAGAGGCCTCTGAGGCATACGAGGTTTTAAGGGACAGCGAGAAAAGGCAGATATACGATCAGTATGGGCATGAAGGGCTTCAGGGCACAGGCTTCAGGGGATTTTCAGGTTTTGATGATATCTTCTCAAGCTTCGGTGATATCTTTGAGGATTTTTTCAGTTTCGGATCAGGCGGCAGAAGGCGTAACCGGCCGGTTCAGGGAAATAGCCTCAGGTATAACATGGAGATTACGCTTGAAGAGGCCTATAGCGGTAAAGAAGAGGTGATAGAGTTTAAAAAATGGGGAAGATGCGAAACCTGTGACGGTTCAGGCGTAACCCCGGGAAGTGAACCCCAGGTTTGCAGCACATGCCGCGGAAACGGCCAGGTGGTGCGTTCTCAGGGTTTCTTTCAGATAAAGACCCCATGTCCTTCATGTAACGGTTCAGGCCGTATAATAAAGGACCCGTGTAAAGCTTGCAGCGGAAGGGGGAAGGTACAGGTTGAGCGCAGTATTAATCTCAAGATACCGCCGGGGGTTGATACAGGTTCACAGCTCAGGCTCAGGGGCGAAGGCGAGGCAGGAGAGCTCGGAGGCCCTCCGGGTGACCTCTTTGTGGTAATACATGTCAGTGATCACAATCTTTTTAAAAGAGAAGGTGATCACCTATATTGCGAGATACCCATATCCTTTGTGCAGGCAGCGCTTGGCGATAAGATCACGATCCCTGTTATTGGCGCTGAAGATGGATATGAAATGGAGATACCAAAGGGCGCTCAGCCCGGAGATATTATATCGATCCCTGAAATGGGTATGCCGGGCATCAACAGCAGGAAAAGGGGACAGCTCCTCGTAAAGCTTAATGTGCTTATCCCGAAAAAATTAAACAGTAAACAGCAGGAGCTTCTTGAAGAGTTTGCAAAGACAGAAGGGATCGACAGGAAAAAAAAGAAAAGAAAGCTTTTCGGTTAAAATAGGAGAGCGCTGGTCAGAGGGACAACACTGTTCCGCTGATCTCAAGAAATGGATTGCTTTTTTAGGTAAATGCCAGTAATCTTGCTGAATTGTAAAATACCGGTAACGGAGTAAAACGATTTGTCATGCTAACTACTGAACAATTGGACTATTTCAAGAAACACCTCACAGATCGTCTGGATGAGCTCCTGGGTGAGGTCAACAAGACTGTATCAGGGATGAGTGGTGTAAATGAAAATATCCCCGACCCCACAGACAGGGCAAGCCTTGAATCAGACCGGAATTTTACCTTAAGGATACGTGACAGGGAAAGAAAGCTTATAGGCAAGATAAAAGAGGCCCTGGAGCGTATAGAAACCGGGACATACGGCATTTGCGAATCCTGTGAGGAATATATCTCCTATGACAGGCTCAAGGCAAGGCCTGTGACCACATTGTGTATAGAGTGCAAAACCAAACAGGAAGACGAGGAAAAATTAAAGGGTAAATAGGGGCTGACCCATTCAATTTTTATCGATAATGCAGCCGGTGCGAATATATATGCCCGGCTTTTTTTATCTCTTAACCATTATTATTTTTGATATTTATGCCATCTGGCTTTGGGCAAAAATGGTGCTGAGTCAATGAAAATCATAGTTCTAATCTTCTCAGAGGGATGATGTCTGAAACAGCCTTAAAAGAGATCATAACAACCCACATAAATGCCGATTTTGATGCCCTTTCTTCAATGATGGCAGCAAAAAAGCTCTATCCTGATGCCACAATCGTTTTTCCCGGCTCCCAGGAAAAAAATCTGAGGAATTTTTTTATCCATTCGTTATCATATCTCTTCAGCTTTACAAGAACAAAGCAGGTAGATTTTAATACCATAGAACGTCTTATACTTGTTGATACCAGGCAGAAAGACCGGATCGGCAGGTTTTCCGAGATAATAGATAAAGAGGGGCTCGATATCCATATATATGATCATCACCCCTCTTCAAATAACGATATAAAAGGGAACCAGGAATTTATCAAACCGGCAGGGTCAACCACAACCATCCTTGCCGAGATGATAAAGGGCCGCAACCTGAGCCTTACACCAGACGAGGCCACTGTCATGCTTCTAGGTATTCATGAGGACACAGGTTCCTTCACCTTTTCATCCACCACCCCTGATGACCATATCATTGCCGCGTGGCTCACAGAACAGGGGGCTGACAGGAATATCCTTTCAGGCCTCCTTACAAGGGAACTCACTGCCGAACAGATATGGGTGCTTAATGACCTTACGCAGTCTGCTGTAAAGACCGTAATCAATGGTGTTGAGCTGGTTACAGCAAAGGTTATAAGGGAGGAATACATCGGGGATTTTGCCATGCTCGTTCATAAGTTCATGGACATGGAAAATATCCAGGTGCTCTTTGCAATGGCGCAGATGGAAGACAAGATCTATCTTGTAGCAAGGAGCAGAAATGATGCAGTAAATGCCGCTGAAATCGCCCTTGAATTCGGCGGAGGGGGGCATCCCCAGGCTGCATCAGCCACCATAAGCAAAAAGACCATAATACAGGTGGAAAGGACACTGCTTACCCTGCTCAAAAGCCTGATAAACCGCGGAAAGACAGCAAAGGATATGATGACATCGCCTGTAATCCATATACTGCCTGAAAAAAGCGTCAGGGATGCCTCAGCACTCCTGACCAGGTATAACATAAATGTGCTGATAGTATTAAACAGGGCCGGAAAACTGGAGGGGTATATCACAAGGCAGATCATGGAGAAGGCGGTATACTTCAATCTGGGCCATATACCTGTAAAAGATTATATGAACATCGATTTCCACACAGTAACGCCTGATACCCCCTTGAGCGAGGTACAGGAACTGATAATAAAGAATAACCTGCGTGTGCTCCCTGTATTGAGGGATGAGGCCCTTGTGGGTGTTATCACCCGTACGGATCTCATGAATATACTTGTCGGCGGCCCTGTTATTAAGGACTTCTCATACGATACCTCGCAGAATCTCCATTTTACAAAAAACAGGAATCTTGCCCACTTGCTGAAGGAGCAGGTGCCCGAACACATCCTGAACATCATCAGAAAATTCGGTGACTGTGCAGACAGGCTTGGGTACAGGGCATACCTTGTAGGGGGGCTGGTGAGGGATATCCTTTTAAAAAGGGAAAATTATGATGTTGATATTGTTATTGAAGGGGATGGCATCATATTTGCCCATGAGTTCGCAAAGGATAACAATGTAAGGGTTCGAAGCCATAAAAAATTCGGAACAGCGGTTCTTATATTCCCTGACGGGTTCAAGGTGGATGTGGCCACCGCGCGTATGGAATATTATGAGACCCCTGCTGCCCCGCCCACAGTGGAGACAAGTTCCCTTAAAATGGATCTTTTCAGAAGGGATTTCACCATCAACACCCTTGCAGTAAGGCTTAACAGCGGTAATTACGGTGATCTCATAGATTATTTCGGTGCGCAGAAGGATATAAAGGAGCGGGTCATCAGGGTGCTGCATAACCTTTCCTTTGTGGAAGACCCTACCAGGGTGTTCAGGGCCATAAGGTTTGAGCAGCGCTTTGGACTGAAAATAGGCAGGCTTACCCTGTCACTCATCAGGAATGCGGTGGATATCAACTGCTTCAAGGACCTTTCAGGCAGAAGGCTTTTCATGGAGCTGAAGCTGATCCTTATGGAGAATGAGCCTTTAAAGGCCATTACCAGGATGCATCAGTTTGATCTCCTTAACCTCTTATCAAAAAATATCGATTTTAATGATAAGCTTATAAAATTACTGGAAAATATCAACGATGTAATATCATGGTTCAGGCTTCTTTACCTGGATGAACCCTGTGACAGCTGGAGGGTTTACTGGTTTGCCTTTACCTCAAACCTGGATACAGAAGAGTACAACAGCCTGACAACAAGGCTGATGATGAATGACATTGAATGCGTCAGGATGAATGGGCAGCGGCAGGATGTCTGGCATCTGCTTGACAACCTCTTCAGGCTAGAAAGTGAGGATAATTATAGTATCTATACTTTACTCTCACAATATGATACAGAGTTCCTGCTTTTCATAATGGCAAAGGCCAACAATGAAAAGATTAAAAAGATAATATCCAGTTATTTCACAAGGTTAAAAGGTGTAACTGTAAGTGTAAAGGGCAGGGATCTAAAGGCAATGGGGTTTGAGCCCGGGCCTGTTTACAGGGAGATAATGACAGGGCTTTTAGAGGCAAGACTTAAAAACATGGTAAACAGCAAAAAGGAAGAGATGGAATTTATAAGGGCCAGGTATCTGAACAAATCTGGCAGATAGATTTCATAATCGATAAGACCGGGCCAATCCTGGA
>JAFGFM010000101.1 GCA_016931115.1 Deltaproteobacteria bacterium
CAGTGGGGCAGGGGCGATCAGTACCTGTACAAGTACTTTATCAATGATATAAACAGTGGCCGTATTACACTGGAAAAGGCTGCCGAACTTCTGGCAGAACTGATCGGCCGCTGGGGCACCCAGACCTTTATCGCAGCTGAAAGCCTAAAGCAGTCACACCAGATCAATTTTGCAATCAATAATATTATGCTGGGTGGTGTTGATAAAAACGGTGTTGATGCCACAAACGAGCTGACCTATCTTTTCCTCCATATGGTTGGGCTTTTACAGCTCTCATCACCAACTGTCGGACTCAGATGGAACAAAGGCACACCGGACTGGATTATGAGCAAGGCCATACGCACAAACATGGCTACAAAGGGCGGCATACCGCTTTTTGAAAACGATGAGGTGGTTATCTCTCATTTTGTTGAGGATGGAATTCCAGCGGAAGAGGCCAGAGAGTGGTGCGGCCTGGGCTGCGTGTACCCGTGTCTGCCTTCAAGGGCAGAGCATTACGGTTCTGATGGCGTGGCTGCCACCAACATGGCCGGAATGCTGCACCTGGCCCTGCATAACGGGATTGATATTAATGGAAAATTAACCGGTGTTCAGACAGGTGACCCCAGGGAATTTAAGAGCTTTGATGATCTGTATAATGCCGTTATGGTCCAGCACAAATTTTTTACTCATAGGGTTTTCTGGCTTGGCGCTATTGCCAGAAAGGAACAACCCAAATATGTGAGACTGCCGTTCCTCTCAGTGATGGGTATAGAAAAAACCATGGAAAACGGGCAGGACCTCTTGATCCCGCATCCCGATTACTCAAACTTCGGCTTTTCAGATCGGGCCATGATCGATACTGCTGACTCCCTGATGGCGGTAAAGAAACTTGTTTTTGACGATAAGAAACTGACCATGTCGGAACTGCTTGATGTGCTTAACAGCAACTTTGAAGGCAAAAAGGGTGAAGAGGTTCGTCAGATGTGTATCAGGGAGCCCAAGTATGGAAATGATATTGATGAGGTGGACAGCCTTGTCGCAAAGATCAGTAAGGATTCATACGAAATAATCAGGAGTTATGATAACTCCCCGTACAGAAAATATCTTGTTGCACGGGAAGGCCTTGCCTGGCATTATTTTGGCGGCCTCGGCGTCGGTGCATTACCAAACGGCAGAAAGGCTCTTGAGCCACTTAACGACGGGTCACTCTCACCAATGCGCGGCGCAGACAAGAAAGGGCCAACAGCAGTGCTCCGCTCTGCCTTAAAGGCAGGGTCAAGGGAGTCATATGCATCTGTGCTCAACCAGAAGTTTTCATCATCCATAGTGCAGAGCGAAGAGAGCATTGGCAAACTGGTTGCATATACGAATGCCTTTATGGGTAATGATGGCTCACATATTCAATACAATATGGTTGATACCAATGAACTGAAGGACGCCAAGGTGAATCCTGAAAAACATAAGGATCTTATTGTAAGGATAGGCGGTTTCAGCGCATACTTTACCCAGCTGTCACCGGGGATTCAGGATGATGTGATAAACAGGAGTGAACATAATTTGTAAGAAAAGGAAGAGGTCATGGAGAAAAGAAAATTTAAAAGCGTTCGATTTGTCTATTTGCTCGGTATCATTATTATATTTTGCCTTTTATTCAGCGCCTGTGAAAAGGATAAGCCAGAGAGTGAACCGCCACCAGATGTAACAACAGATTTGACTGTAGATTACACAAAGGCTGAGTTATCACCAGCAAAATCTTGTGATTCAATGAGCGGTTTCAAAGCCGATGATTTAATTCAGCTTGAGGCGACTGAAATACCGACTGAAGGTGGAACCCCTGGTTTCTGTAAGGTAAGGGGCATGCTGGATCCAGAAATAGCCTTTGAGGTAAATCTTCCTGAAAAATGGAACGGCAGGTTTTATATGATAGGTAATGGGGGTCATGCTGGGCAGTCCCTTGATGATCCTATGCAGGTTCCCCAGATAAAGGATGCAATTGGAAAGGGATTTGCAATAGCCCTCACAAATACAGGCCATGATACTCAAAAGGAGCCAGGCGCCTCATTTGTTATGAGCAATCCTCAAAAGGCTTTAGATTATGCCTATCGGGCAGTACATCTTACAGCAGTTACTGCCAAGGCAATAACTGCTGAATATTATGCAACCCCTGTAAAATATTCATACTGGAATTCCTGCTCAAACGGGGGACGCCAGGGGATGATAGAGGCGCAGCGATATCCTGAAGACTTTGACGGTATAATAGCAAATGCCCCCTGGGTGGATCAGACAGGTTTCACCATTGGCGCCATGTGGAATCAGAAGGCCTTGAGCGGGGTTAATCTTACAGCAGAAAAGATGGCTCTTGTAGCGGACAGGGTTATGGCAAAGTGTGATGAGATAGACGGGTTAAAGGATGGGCTTATTGATGACCCTCGTAAATGTGATTTTAATCCGGCTACAGATGTCCCTGCCTGTACAGAAGGCACCGACAATGCTGACTGCCTTACCTTAGCGCAGGCCGAGGCAATAGCAAAGGTCTACCAGGGCCCCATGAGTAATGGTGAAAATATCTTTCCCGGTTTTATGTTGGGTAGTGAAGCGGTTATGCCTGGTATGTTCGGCGGTCCTGCCCAGAGTGGCTGGATGGGGCTTATAATAGGTGCACAACCGGGTATGCCTTCAGCAGATTTTGGTCTTGCCCAGGATACCATGCGTTATCTTGTGCACAATCCCCCCAAACCTGATTATAACTGCATGACATTTGATTTTGATAAAGAGATCCATATGCTTGATGCATGGAGCAAGATTGCTGACGCCAAGAACCCCGATCTTTCAGGTTATAAAAAATATGGCGGAAAACTTCTAATGACCTATGGATGGGCTGACCCTGTTCTCCAGCCTTTGATGGGTGTTAATTATTATGAAGAGGCACTAAAGGTGAATGGCCCGGACACCAAAGACTTTTTCAGGCTGTTTATGATACCGGGGATGTCACACTGCAGCGGAGGGGTGTGCCCTAATCAGCATGACCCGATAAGCGCTATTATCAACTGGCGTGAAAAAGGGGTAGTGCCTGAAATCATGATTGCAAGTCAGGTCAAGGATGGTAAGGTCGTAAGAACTCGTCCCCTGTGCCCCTATCCTGAAGTGGCAAAATACAAAGGTCAGGGCAGTATTGATGATGCAGCGAATTTTGAGTGCAAGGCACCTGAATAATAAGGAGTAAAACATGATTAAAAAATTTTTACAATCAATACTCATAGCAGCTATATGCATGACTTTATCTGCTGTCACTGTTTCAGCATCTGACAGTTGTGAAGGGCTTATAAACCTGAAAATAAAAGATGGAAAGATAGATACCGCAACCATCGTTGAGGCAGGCCAGTTTAAACCCCCTGCAGGCGGCTTTATGATGGGTGGGCCTGGTGGTATGAATCCATTTCAAAACACACCTGCATTCTGCCGTGTTACTGCAACCCTTACCCCTACCTCTGATTCTGATATCAAGATAGAGGTATGGATGCCAAAAGAAAAATGGAACGGAAAGCTTGTAGGTATTGGTAATGGCGTATGGGCCGGAACCATCAGCCATTCAGCAATGGCAGAACCCATTGCAAAGGGTTATGCAACTGTTGCAACAGATACCGGCCATGTTGGCATGGGTATGGATGCAAAGTGGGCAATAGGCCATAAAGAAAAGCTTGTTGATTTCGGGCATCGTGCAGTTCATGAGATGACTGTAAAGGCAAAGGAGCTACTGGCTGCCTATTATGGTAAAAAAGAGGACAGGGCATTCTGGGTGAGCTGCTCCACAGGAGGCAGACAGGGGTTAATGGCAGCATACAGATACCCTGATGACTTTGACGGCATCTCCTCAATGGCGCCTGCCAACCCAATGGTAGGGCTTATGATCAGCTCATTATGGTCAGGTTATGTTTCCCTCAGGGATGATGCCCATAAACTTACGGCTAATGAACTTATGCTCTCAAACAAGGCATATATAAATAAATGTGATGAGGTAGATGGTGTAAAGGATGGGCTTGTCTCATGGCCGGAGATGTGCGGTTATGACCCCGGAGTCATTCAGTGCAAAGATGGGGATCAGGGCAGTTGCCTGACTGCCCCACAGCTTGAGGCACTAAGGGATATATATGGCGGTGTAAAGAATCCCAGTACCGGAGAGGTTGTATTCTCAGGTTTTACACCGGGAAGTGAGCAGATGCTTGCTATGCTGGCAGGCGGACCTGAACCTTTTCCTGGTGCGGTTTCATATTTCAGGGACATTGTTTTTGAGGATCCTTCATGGGATTTTAAGTCCTTTGACTATGATAAAGACCTTGCTGCATCATATAAGGCAGCAAGTGATATACTGGATGTGCCTCCAGACGGCCTTTCAAAGTTTTTTAACGGTGGTGGAAAACTCCTGCTCTCACATGGCTGGGCTGATGGTCTTATACCTGCGGCAAATACAGTGGCATTTTATAAGACCATGTCAGAAAAGCTGGATAAGGATAAGGTTGATGATTCGGCAAGGCTCTTCATGATTCCGGGGATGAGTCATTGCTCCGGTGGAACGGGGCCAAATGTTGTTGATATGCTCTCTGTAATTGATGACTGGGTTTCAAGCGGAAAGGCTCCTGAAACCATTATAGCAAGCACTGCCCCGGTACCGGGCCAGAAACAGATGACTCGTCCTTTGTGCCCGTATCCGAAGGTTGCGGTATATAAGGGGGCAGGGAGTACTGATGATGCAGCCAATTTTGAATGCAAGGTGAAAGAATAGGGTTCAAGGATTCCAGGGTTCCAGGGTTCGAGTGAAAAACCACTTCTGATTGTTATTGCTTTGTGAATTATTGTAAGGGCACGGCGCACCGTGCCCTTATTCTCAATAAAATTTATTAACTACTTTGCCTCTTTATTAGAGTACGATTCAAACATTATGCCTGAAATAATTCTGACAACCAAAAGGCTGCGACTTGAAAAAATTGGCGAAGAGCACAAAAAAGATCTTTTTAAACTGCTTTCCAATCCAAAGGTTCATAAGTATTTCCCAAAGATACTTGATGACAGGGGTACGGACCTGAAGCAGCATTGGGTTGTATTAACTATGCAAAGGCAAAATTAAATTTGTCATCAGTGATTTCTCTGATTCGTTCAGTAAACCACCAATCTATAAGGGTGGCAGAAAAGAATGGTTTAGTTTTTGAGAAAGAGGTAATGTTTCACAATATGCCTCATAATCTGTATCGTGTTTTAACCTAAACCATCATAAAAGGAGATCTATCATGAGTAAAAATCTGATTTTATTTGCTTTGGTTACTATTCTTTTATCAGCCTGCTCTCAATGGGTTTCTGTTAATCCTCTTACCCCTCCGGCTGAACCGGATAAAAAAATGGAAGGCTTATGGAAACTGGAATCCAAAGAGAATGATAAGGTGTATCTTCACATCGGAAAAAAGACTGAAAATACTATGGTAGCTCTTAGTGTTGAGCATAAGGGGGATGGAAGCCTTGATATTGTAGAAATTCCCTTTTTTATTTCCAGAACAGGTGCAAATAATTTTTTAAATGTCAGGTATGAAGATATCGAAAAGGGTGTATCAGAAAGTGATAAAGGATATATTTTTGTCAAATATTCCTTTTCTGATGATAATACACTCTCTTTCTATCAATTTAATCCAGAGATAATAAACTCCGCAGTGCAATCAGGAAAACTGAAAGGAGAGGTATACTATAGAGAAACAATACCAAACCCTGCACCTGAAAGTGGGGATAAAGAAAAAACAATTGATAGCGTGAAGATAAACGATACTTCCGAGAATATGGTCAAATTTTTCAATTCGGAAGGGAATATGTATGTGGATGAAATATTGAAGTTTATCAGGGTGAAGTAGAATATGGCAACAGTTAAGCAACACTATGAAGAGGTATTGGCTGATGTTTACTCATGGATGTATGGCGGTTTTGAGAATGGGTTGCAGCGTAACAGAGAATTCATAGCGAAACACAGATTAACACCAAAACGGTCTGCGATTGCTGTTGATCTGGGTGCAGGAAGCGGATTTCAGTCAATCCCAATTGCGGAGGCAGGTTATCAGGTAACAGCAATTGACTTAAGCGCTAGATTACTTGATGAACTGAAGACAAACTCAAAAGGTCTTCCGATTAATGTGGTTCAGGGTGATCTGCTTGAGTTTGATAGTATCGTCAATAATAAACCGGAGCTGATAGTATGCATGACAGATACTATTGTTCACCTTGACTCCAAAGAAAATGTGTCCGCACTCTTTTCAAAGGTTTTTAACGCACTTGAACCTTGTGGAAAATTCGTTATTACCTTTCGTGATCTGACCCATGAATTAAAAGACCATGACAGATTTATTCCAGTAAGAAGTGATGATAATACCGTTTTCACCTGTTTTCTTGAGTATGAACCGGAGACAGTAAAAGTCCATGACATAGTGTACAGGAAGATTGATGGTAAATGGAATCTTTCTAAAAGTTTTTTTAGAAAGCTGCGACTTTCAAGGGATTGGGTCGAAGGGCAACTGATGCAATTCGGGTTCAAAATACTGGTAACTGATTTTGAGAATGGCTTTATAACTATTATTGGTCAAAAATAATAAAGAGTTAACAGCATGGCAGGGATTATTGCCTGTCTATGGCAGCTATTCCCGACCTGATTTTGATTATTATAGTGGTAAGGTATACCTGCTCTGCAGGTGTTGAGATAATTTTACCATTTGACAAATATCGGGTTCGATTGTAAGATTCTTTCATTCATTAATAGGGAACAGGTTATGAACCTTTTTGCGTTAAATCCAGTAATAGGCATAATAATTATCAGGGCAGCAGGGATATATCTCTCTACCCTGCTGCTTATATCTACAGGAGAGACTTGTAAATACCGGTTCCGGTAAGGGCCTGACACTTTTAAAAATATTTTAATCCGTTATCAGGTAAAACTGGTAACGGATTTTTTTTAAGGATATATTAAAATGCAAAAAAAAATAATGCTGTATGATACCACGCTTAGGGACGGGACACAGGGTGAACAGGTAAACCTCTCAGCCGAAGACAAGCTCAAGGTTGCACACAGGCTTGATGAGATGGGCATAACCTATATAGAGGGCGGATGGCCGGGATCAAACCCAAAGGATGCAAGGTTTTTTAGTATGGCGAGATCCGTTTCATTTAAAAATGCAAAACTCACCGCCTTTGGCAGCACCAGGCGTTTTGGGGTTACCCCGGAAAATGACCCCAGCATCCAGGCTATACTTGAGGCTGAAACCCCTGCGGTTACTCTCTTCGGCAAGACATGGGACCTTCATGCTACTGAGATCCTGGGTGTTACCCTTGAGCAAAACCTGGAGATGATAGAGGATACAGTAAGGTATCTTAAAAAAGAGGGGCGTGAGGTCATATATGATGCAGAGCATTTTTTTGACGGGTATAAAAATAACCCTGAGTACACCATGAAGACAATCGCTGCTGCACAGGCAGGTGGGGCCGATATAATGGTCCTGTGTGATACAAACGGGGGCACACTCACCCATGAACTGAAGGCTATAATGGATGCTGCCCTTCCTCAAATATCCCTTCCTGTAGGCATTCATGTGCATGATGACTGCGGCCTTTCAGTGGCAAACTCCATAATGGCGGTATTATGCGGGGCCAGTATGGTTCAGGGCACAATAAACGGCTATGGCGAAAGATGCGGCAATGTTGACCTGCTTGCTGTTATAGGTAATCTGCAACTGAAAATGGGTTACCAATGCATACCCTGCGAGAACATGAAAAACCTGACAGATCTTTCAAGGTTCATAAGTGAGGTGGCCAATGTACCTCCTGTTAATCAACGCCCCTTTGTAGGTAAGAGCGCCTTTGCACATAAGGGTGGGGTGCATGTGAGCGCAATACTTAAAAACAGCAGGGCATATGAGCATATTGACCCTGAGACAGTCGGAAACCGCAGGCGTGTTCTGGTCTCTGACCTGTCAGGAAAGAGCAATATAGAATACAAGACAAGGGAGATGGATATAAAGCTTGGTGAGGCAGCCTCTGACAGCGCAAAGATAGTGAATATTGTCAAATCCCTTGAGGATAAAGGGTATCAGTTTGAGGCGGCAGAGGGGTCTCTGGAGCTGCTTATTAAAAAGATAACAGGGCAGTTCAGGGAGCCATTTGCACTTGAATCCCTGCGTGTAACAATGGAAAAGGATGGGGATAATGACAGTACCTCCCAGGCCACAATCAAGATATCAGTAGGTGATGAAAAGGAGATAACCGCGGCAGAGGGAGACGGCCCTGTTAATGCTATTGATAATGCCTTAAGAAAGGCCCTGAATGGCTTTTTCCCTGTGATAGGAGAGATGAAACTCGTAGACTTTCAGGTAAGGGTTATAGAGGGGGCAGATGGAACAGGCGCAAAGGTAAGGGTAAGAATAGAATCAAGGGACAGTAATGAGATATGGTCAACAGTCGGGGTATCTGAAAATATTATTGAGGCATCCTGGCAGGCACTGGTTGACAGTGTTCAGTACAAGCTATTAAAGGAAGAAAAAAACAGGGCATAAAAGGGGTATCCCTTTTGCGCCCCGGGATATTTGCAATTACTGATTCTTATACGCAGCCTGTCGGTTTCGGAAGCCCTGCCATTTTACATGCGCCTTTGCCAGGCCCTGAGGGGAACAGGTCATAGATATATTTAAGCTTAAAGCCGGTTACCTTGGAAAGTATCCTGACCATTGGCGCAATGCCATTTTTTTTATAATAGTCCTGAAGGACATCGATTACCTTCCAGTGCTCATCTGTGAGTTCACTGATGCCCTCTTCCTCCTTGATGTATCTTACCCAGGCTTCATTCCAGTTATTGAAATCATCAATAAAGCCATCTTCATCAACGTTAAAGGTGTGGCCTTCAAATTCTACAGTTGGCATACTT
The DNA here is from genome assembly GCA_016931115.1 of Deltaproteobacteria bacterium. Taxonomy (GTDB): domain Bacteria; phylum Desulfobacterota; class DSM-4660; order Desulfatiglandales; family HGW-15; genus JAAZBV01. Next base: position 8,924 of record JAFGFM010000101.1, read on the forward strand.
CTTAAACCTCCTTTAAAAAACAATCTTAATGATATTAACAGGTTATGTGTTTAGTTGAGGAATTTAACCTATTCAGGGGCTGATGTCAATCAATTTGTCCCAGGGCTATTAATGCATATTCCCCAGGCTAAAGGTATATATTCAAAACGGCTGATTTCCTTCCATCGGGATAGCTTTTTTAGGCATTATTGTCTTAAGGTGTCTTATAAAAAATTGCCTGATTCTTTTACCTCTGTCTCTTGCTGCCTTAACGGGTATAACCGGATTATAACTTATCTTTCCGGAATTGATACTATCATATTCCTCAAGAAGCCTGCGCCTGATCTCATCCTCATTCAGCTCTTTGTATTCATTAAGTGTAAGGTCTGCCACTGTTTTACATCCGTTTTAGTTTATAATTAGTCTTGTTATCAGTAATAATGCGTTTACGCGAATTTTAAAAAAATATACTTACGCAAAGTGCATGCCACTAATAAATCTTATCGGTATCCGCTCTTATTACTGAAGAATAATATCCCTGTATCTCTTGAAAACTGGCAACAGCTTGATAAAATAACGTAAAATATCTTGTGGTTAATAGTGGGGCGCTTATAAAACAGGGATTTAAGAGTCATTATAATGACATTCTTGTCAAGGGAATGGCTGTATTGGGCTTTAATCTTTGTGATTAAAGGATTGCCATATTCTGCATCCTTTATTATAGTTTATTTATGTTATATTTATTAAGGGCAGACAGGAAATAGCCTATGAGACTTACGATCAATGATAAAGAAGCTGAATTTACCGGGAATACCCTTACTGAACTGTTAAATATGCATGGTTTTGATGATAAGACAGGTGTAGCTGTTGCTGTTAATGAGATTGTTATCCCAAGACCAGAATGGCAGTTTCATGTACTTGAGGAGGGGGATGAGATACTGATCATTGTCCCTGTGCAGGGCGGTTAAAATAGAATGAGGGTTATCCTTATTACTCCACCTGATTCAGTAGAGGATGAACATATACTCATAACCCGGATGTTTAAAGAGGGGTTGCCCCTGCTGCATCTTCGTAAACAGGGTTATGATCATGGCGCCATGTCAGGGTATCTTACAAAAATACCCTTGGAATTCCATAAGCGCATTGTCATACACTCCTGTTATGAACTTGCTCAAGGATTTAATATCAGGGGGCTCCACATTACAGGTTCAAATATCGCATATAAAAATGAAATAATATGCAGGTACAAAAACAAAGAGGGGTTCACTGTAAGTATCTCTTACCATGCACTTGAGGAGCTTGGTAATAATGACCCTGGCATTGATTATATTTTTTTGAGCCCGGTTTTTGACAGCATCTCAAAAAAGAATTATAAGGCTCAGTTTAACCATGCTGAATTGACAGAGGCCTTGAAAAGGTCAAGAATTGATGTGGTAGCCCTCGGGGGATTGAGGCTTGCAAATATTCATGAGGTAAAAGCGCTGGGGTTCAAAGGTATGGCGTTTCTGGGGGCTGTGTGGGGGGCGGATGATCCTTTAAAAAGTTATTTGGATATACAGAAACAAACATCAAATATGGAATAAAATCATATTATTGAGGTATTTATTTACCTGTAATAATAATCATAAAAGGAAATGGAAATAAGAATATGGATGAATTGATACTGGCAGGGAAGGGTTTTCGTTCCAGGCTTTTTGTAGGCACCGGGAAGTTTAGCTCAAATGAGGTTATGGGTAAGGCCGTTTCTGCATCAGGTTCGGAGTTGGTTACTGTTGCCCTGAAAAGGGTAGATATTAATGATAAAGAAGACGATATGGTCAGCCACCTTATGCTACCGGGTGTAAATCTTTTGCCAAACACATCGGGTGTAAGGACAGCAAAGGAGGCACTATTTGCGGCAGAGCTTGCAAGGGAGGCTCTTGAAACAAACTGGATCAAGCTGGAGATACACCCTGATCCAAGGTATCTCTTACCTGATCACAGGGAAACCTTAAAGGCGGCAGAAGAACTGGTAAAAAAGGGTTTTATTGTGCTCCCCTATATCAATGCAGACCCTGTATTCTGCAAGCAGCTTGAGGAAACAGGTGTCGCTGCAGTTATGCCTCTTGGCTCACCTATTGGGAGCAATTCAGGCTTAAAGACCAGGACTATGCTTGAGATAATAATAGAGGAGAGCAATATCCCGGTAGTGGTGGATGCCGGTATAGGGGCGCCATCACAGGCAGCCGAGGCAATGGAGATGGGGGCTGATGCAGTGCTAGTCAATACCGCCATTGCAGTTGCAAATGACCCTGTCCGTATGGCAGAGGCCTTCGGGCTCGCTGTTGAGGCGGGAAGAATGGCATTCATGGCAAAGCTTGGGAAAAAATCAGCGCATGCAGTTGCGAGCAGCCCTTTGACCTCATTTCTTGATGATTAGGCAAACGGCAAATATGACATTTTATTTTTTAGGATTAAGATGAGTTTTAAAGAGATATATACGAAGTATGACTGGGATGAAATAAAAACAGAGATATATATGAAGGATGGCTCCCATGTTGAGGCAGCCCTGTCAAAAACCGGTGCCCGCAGCATGGAAGACCTTATGGCCCTTCTTTCTCCTGCTGCTGCCCCATTTCTTGAACAGATGGCGAATTTGAGCCATGAGCTTACGCAAAAGAGGTTTGGTAAGACCCTTCAGATGTATATCCCTCTGTATCTGTCCAATAAATGCAGCAATAACTGCCTCTATTGCGGATTCAGGAATAAAAACAGGATAAAACGCATCACCCTTACAATGGATCAGATAATCGAGGAGGTAAAGGTAATCAAATCATATGGGTTTGACCATATCCTTCTTGTAACCGGCGAATCAAGGGAGAGCGCAGGCGTAGAATATTTTGAGGAGGTGCTCAGGCTTATAAGGCCATATTTCTCCAATATCTCCATGGAAGTTCAACCAATGGAACAGGAGGATTATGAGCGGCTTATCAAGCTGGGGCTTAATACAGTCCTTGTATACCAGGAGACCTATGGCAAAAAGTATCATGAATTTCATCCAGTAGGTATGAAATCTGATTTTTTTTACAGGCTTGACACCCCTGACAGGATAGGGTCTGCTGGGATACACAAGATAGGTCTTGGTGCCCTGCTGGGGCTTGATGACTGGAGGACAGACTCATGGTTTACAGGGCTTCATCTGAATTACCTTAAAAAGAGATACTGGCGGACAAGGTTCTCTGTCTCATTTCCAAGGCTGAGGCCTGCCACAGGGGTAATAGAGCCAAAGGTCGTTGTAACAGACAGGGATCTTGCCCAGATGATATGTGCCTACAGGATATTTGATGAAAACCTTGAACTCTCCATATCGACCAGGGAGTCTGTAAGGTTCAGAGACAATGCTATAAAGATAGGCATAACCTCCATAAGCGCCGGCTCAAAGACCGAACCGGGAGGGTACACTGCCGATACAGGAGAACTGGAGCAGTTTGAGATAAATGACAGCCGCACCCCTGAAGAAATAGCCTGCATGATCAGCAGCAAGGGGTATGAACCTGTCTGGAAGGACTGGGATATCCATTACGGTATTTAACCCCTGATAAGAGTTAATATAGACAATTATTCGCCGTAATTTGTCATAACTTTGACATTATTAACTGACTTTCTTTATAGCAAAGATATTATTTTCGCTAACCTTTTGCCTCTTGTTATGGTAATATCCTTATCCAGCGGGCTGCCCATCTCATGCTGTTCATGCTCAGGTTCTTAATCTTCTCATTTTTTAGAAATGGCATATTCTTTGCAAAACATAGGGTGATCAATAGTGAATATTGATGTAATCCTAATTAAAACAATCCTTAAGTGTGAAGATAAAGGATCATATTTTATTATTCGGGAGGCAAAAATGAAGCTTAAGTTACGGAATAAATTATTAGTGCCAACTCTCTTGATTGTAATTATCGGTATGGTTGTATCTACATGGGTTTCATATAATAGATCAGAGGAAGCGCTCAACGCATCGATTGAGGATCAGATCAGCGAGGTCTCAAATGGGGCTATCAACCAGCTCACATCATGGCTCGATGTGGTGCGTTTTGATCTTGAAAAAATAGTCCAGATACCTGAGGTAAATGGCGCACTTGACCCTGATGAGGCTATGGCGGTTCAATCAAGGGTATATTCCGGTGAAATGCTCTCCAATGAAAAAAAGAAATCTAAATATTTTGACTATATTGGTGTTACTGATCTTAAAGGTATTGTTGTTACCAGGTCAATATCAGCGCCTATAGACCCTGCGGCCCCTGTAAAGAATGAAAATCTGGATTACAGTAATGAGGAGTGGTTCCAGAAGGCAGTCAAAGGCACACCTCAAATATCAAGCGGGTTTAAAAGCGAGATGTCTTCAAAAGTGGTATTTATTTATGCGGTGCCTGCCTATAGGATGGATACAGTAACACTCACCATGACAGAACAGGTCGTAGGCGTACTTTTTGCAATGGTTGATATGGAATATTTTACTGCCAAGAGCATAGACCATATAAAAATAGGTGAATCTGGTTATGCATTTCTCTTTGATCAGACCGGAATGGTAATCGGACACCCTGAACATTCAAATATCCTTGACCTGGATATGAAAAAACATAATTTCGGAAGGGAGATGATTGAAAAGAAAAACGGCATTATCATTTATACCTTCAATGATATGGAGAAAATAGTCTCCTACAAGAGTGACCCAACTTCAGGTTGGACAGTTGCAGCAGGTGTAGACACCAAGGAGGTATTTAAACCAATAAGAGATATACGCATAATCAGTATATTACTAGCTGTTTGTGTAGTGCTGGTAATCTTGATAGGTATGTGGATATTGATAGGTTTAACTGTCGTAAAACCTATATTAGCAGTTGTTGACGGTTTAAAAGATATAGCTGAGGGTGAAGGAGACCTTACAAAGACCCTTACAATTACCAGCGAAGATGAGGTGGGTGAACTTGCAAAATGGTTCAATACCTTTATGTCAAAATTAAGGGCTATAATAGCCGATCTGAGCAGCAATGCGGATTCCATGACAAGCTCATCTGTTGAGCTTTCAAAGCTTTCAGGCAACCTTTCAGAGGGGGCTGATCTGACCTCTGCCAAGTCAAATACTGTTGCATCTGCCGCTGAAGAGATGAGTTCTAATATTAATTCAGTTGCAGCAGCCAGTGAACAGGCATCAACAAACATGGGTCTGGTTGCGACAGCAACAGAGGAAATGACTTCAACCATTAATGAAATTGCGCAGAATTCGGAACATGCACGTACAATCACACAGGATGCCGTTAAGCAGGCTGATGATGCGTCAACAAAGATTGATGAACTCGGAATGGCAGCCCAGGAGATAAGCAAGGTAACAGAGACAATTACCGAGATCTCAGAGCAGACAAATCTCCTTGCTCTTAATGCCACCATTGAGGCAGCCAGGGCGGGTGAGGCAGGAAAGGGTTTTGCTGTTGTTGCAAACGAAATCAAGGAGCTTGCAAGGCAGACAGCCGAGGCCACTCAGGACATAAAGGACAGGATCGAGGGTATCCAGAAGTCTACCTCAATAGCTGTTAAACAGGTTGAGGGTATATCCAAGGTCATTAACGATGTTAACGAGATTGTTTCCACCATTGCAACGGCTGTTGAAGAGCAGTCTGTTACTACCAGGGAGATTGCAGGGAATGTTGCACAGGCATCCAGTGGCATTCAGGAGGTATCTGAGAATATTGCACAGAGTTCATCTGTTTCAACTGAAATCGCAAGGGATATAGCGGATGTAAACCAGTCTTCAAATGATATATCAAACAGCAGTTCACAGGTTGATATGAGCGCACAGCAGCTATCCAAACTCGCTGAACAGCTCAAAACACTGGTCGGAAAATTCAAGATATAACATAACTGAATCACTTTTTATAAAACGCCCTCCCTTTTCAGGCAGGGCGTTTTTATTTTTTCTAACCCTCCTGTAATTTACAAAAGGTTTTTTTTGTGCAATACTTCGCCCTTTATTTTAGGGGAAACAGGGTTTATGGGAAAAAGTATTTCACAAATTGTCCTTCTTGCTGCGCTGATTTTTGGGTATGAAATATCATGGGCATCTTCACCTGATCCTGAAGATGGCCTTTTTTTAAAGGCCCACAGTACACTTGAATGCATGGCCTGCCACTCATATATAAAAGATAACCATGACCACCCTGTATCAGAAGGAAGAAGCAGCACATGCCTTGAATGCCATGAGGATTTTTCAGATTCCTCCACTGATAAGAGTTTTAAGGTGGATTGCCTCAAATGCCACTATCTCCATGACGAAAAAACCGCACATGATGCACATACAGGTGTATCATGCCTGGCATGCCATATGAAAGGCATCAAACCTGCGAGGGGACTAAAAGAGAGTGTACCTGCCTGGAGTTATGAGCCTTTAAAAAAGGCGGAATATGACCCTCATCGAATAACCGTTATGGATGCAAATAACTGTTCAAAATGTCATTACGAAGGAAACAGTCTGGGCGCATCAGATCATGCATTGCCTGCAAAGGGTGTTATCTGTATGCCCTGTCATGCATCGACCTTTTCAATTGGTGATATACCATCAGTAATCTCAATCATCCTATTCATTACTGGTATAACAGCCATTGTCATCATATGGTTTTCAGCAGGGAAGGGGCATAAGAAAAATAGATTCTCGTCTGTTCTCAGTATAATTTCAGCGTTGATTATTGACGGTCTTTTCCAGAGGAGGCTTTTTAAGGCATCAAAGACTCGCTGGTTTATCCATGCTATGATCTTTTTCCCTTTTGCAGCGCGTTTCATATGGGGCATTATAGCCCTCACAGGGTCGCTATGGCATCCCTGGTCAGATATGATCCATGTACTGATCGATAAAAACAGCACAGCAACAGGTTTGTTTTTTGATATAACCGGGCTAGTGATCCTTGCAGGCGGGTTTTTATTGTTCATTGAAAAGAGGATAAGGAGAAAGAAAAACAGCATAAAAGGTTTACCAGAAAAGGTCAGTTTAATGAGTCTCCTTATTTTGGGGATCATAATCACCGGATTTGTTCTTGAAGGGGCAAGGATAGCCATGACAGGTGCTCCTCTTTATTCGCAATACAGCTTTATCGGTTATCTGATAAGCAGACTTATGGCAGGTTTTCATATGAACGCCATATATGCATATCTGTGGTATCTGCATGCAGTTATAACATGTGTTTTTATTGCTATACTGCCATTTAGTTCAATGAGGCATATATTTATGGCCCCTGTGAGTATTGGTATAAAGGCGGCATCAAAGGTTTAATAAATTCTTATGGAGGAATAGGATATGGAAATAGAGGGTTATAATTTGCCGGATGATCTTTACTATGAGAAAAATCATTTCTGGGTAAGGGTTGAAGGAGATCTGCTGGTAATGGGTATGGATGATTTTGCCATAAAGATGGCAGGTGAAATCGTTTATGTACAGCTCCCTGAAGAGGGGAAGGAGCTATCTGCAGGAAAGAAATTTACCAAGATAGAATCTGGTAAATGGCTGGGCAAGGTGTATGCCCCTGTTGATGGTGAGCTGGTAGAATCCAATGAGGCGCTTGAAGCAAATGCCACAGTCATCAATGAGGACTGCTATGGCAAGGGGTGGATGTTCAAAATAAGGCCAAACAATATGGATGACATCAATAACCTTATCCATGACCCCAAGGATATTGAGGCATGGGTGCTGGAAGACATAGAAAAATATAAAGAAGAGCAGTAATGGCCATAACAGATTATTCCCTGAAAGAGTTAATTCAAACCGGGGCATGCACAAACTGCATGCTCTGCGCTGAAGTGTGCCCTGCTGTATCTGCTGCCGGTGACGGCCATCTTTCAGGGGTATACAGGCTTAATGTGCTTAACAGGCTCTACAGGGCAAGGAGCGGGTTTTTTAAAAGATTCTATAAGGCATCACTGAACAAGGATTTCCTTAAGGGTTTTTCTGATACTTTATATCGCTGCACACTCTGCGGCAGGTGTGAGGAGATATGCCCTTCAGGCATCTCCCTCAAGGATATATGGATATCACTCAGGCAGGACATGGTGCATTCGGATGCATTCCCTGCAAAGGTCAACGCCATAAAAGAGAATGTGCTTAAGAGCCATAATGTCTTTAATGAGGATAACAGCGAAAGGGCAGAGTGGGTGAGTGACCTTGATGACCCGCCTGAACACGGCCATATAAAAGAGAGCGCGGATGTGGTCTATTTTACCGGCTGTGTCTCCTCATATTTCCCAATGGCCCAGCAGATACCCATGAGCCTTGTCCGCATATTTGATGCAGCGGGTGTTGACTTTACACTCCTGGGTGAAGATGAATATTGTTGCGGATTTCCTTTCCTTGGTGCAGGGCTTCGGGACAGGGTAGATGAGATCATTCAACACAATATTGAGGCAGTAAAGAAAAAGAGGGCGACCAAGGTTGTTTTTGCCTGCCCATCCTGTTACAGGATGTGGAAGGAGTATTATCCCCCTGAGTTTGAACTTTACCACGTAACACAGTACATCACCAGATATCTAATGGATGGAAGGCTGAAACTCAAGGATCTTGGCAGGGTGGTCACATACCATGATCCGTGTGACCTCGGACGGGGAAGCCATGAATATGATGCCCCCAGGGAGATTATAAGGGCCATTCCCGGTATAAGACTTGTCGAGATGAAAAGGAGCCGTGAAAACTGCGCCTGCTGCGGAGGGGGCGGAAACCTTGAGATGATCGATGCGGCGCTATCAAAGGAGATAGCAGGCGCAAAGATAAAAGAGGTGCTTGAGACAGGGGCAGACACGGTTATCACATCATGCCAGCAGTGTGTCAGGACCATGAAAGGTTATGCGAGACTTAATAAAATCAAACTGGATGTACTGGATATAGTTGAATTAGTCAGTAAGTCATTAAAGCTGTAATCCGTTTCCCTTTGGAAAAAATGGAAAAGCTATTTCATCCCCTTATTGTAAAATGGTTCAGGGAATATGTTGGCATACCTGCCGACATACAGGAAAAGGCATGGCCTGAGATAGCCTCAGGCAGTCATGTGCTTATAACTGCGCCTACAGGGAGCGGTAAAACACTCACTGCCTTTTTATGGGCGATAAATGAGCTTGTAACCGGTAAATGGGAGAGGGGCACAACCCGTGTGCTGTATGTATCACCGCTCAAGGCGCTTAATAATGATATAAGAAGAAACCTTATCCAGCCCCTTGATGAGCTGAAGGGCGTTTTTACATCCAGTAATAAAAATTTCCCTGGTATATCTGTTATGACAAGGAGTGGTGACACAAGCGAATCTGACCGCAGGCAAATGGTTCGTAACCCGCCAGAGATCATGATTACAACCCCTGAAAGCCTGAATATCATCCTGAGTTCAAA
>JAFGFM010000102.1 GCA_016931115.1 Deltaproteobacteria bacterium
GAGCTTCATCAGGGAAAGATTGTTATTGAGAATAGAACAGAGGGTGGTGTAAAGGCTTGCTTCATATTACCAGGACAAACTGAATAATGGATGACATGAGTTTCTGTAGAGACAAGGCATGTTTACCAGCCTGTTTTGTGGCGGGCCTTGTCTCTACGATCAGGTATACATTTCTTTTTTAGCATTCATGAAACATGGTGATATTTTAGTGTAAGGGCACGGTGCGCCGTGCCCCTGCAACCGGATTTTAACCGACATATACTGTAGGGGCACGATGCATCGTGCCCTTTCGTATGCGTTCATGATATATCCAGCAAATCTACTTCACTGGTTTAAAATAATAATAAAGATAAACAAAGAGGCCCAAAACGATTGTTCCTCCTCCATATATAACCACAAAGGGATTACCCTTTATAGAGTGGACAATAATCCACAGGTTGCTCAGAATAAATAATATTGGTGTAACAGGGTAACCGAATGTCCTGTATGGACGTTCAAGACCAGGTAACTTGAATCTGAGGATCATAAGCCCGATCACAGTAAGCATGGCAAATAAAGAAAGGGTAAAGCCGATATACATCATAAGCTTATCAAATGAAGAGGTTATAACCATTATGATGGCAATAGCTGCCTGGAGCAGGATAGCCTTGCCAGGGGTTGTATGTTTCGGGCTTACATTCCCAAACCACCTTGGAAACGCATTATCCTTTGCCATTGCATAATAGACCCTCGGCCCTGTCATTATCATTGCGCTTATCACAGATAAAAGGCAGACAGTGATTGCTCCGGAAAATATACGCCCGATCTTTACACCGAAAAGAGATATTGCCGCTGTAGCACCTACATCTTCAATACCTGTCATTTCAGATATTGGAAGTGCATATATGAAGAGCAGGTTGAGTAGAAGATAAAGGGCCATAACAACTATTGTTCCCCATAAGAGCGAAAGGGGGATATTCCTTGATGGCTCCTTTATCTCTGAGCCTATATAGGCAGCGGCATTCCAGCCGCTGTAAGCAAATGATATGTATATAAGCGATGAAGCAAACTGGCCGGTAAATATTGATTCAGATACAGGGCCGGAGCTGAAATTATCCAGGCTGCCCTTTCCAATAAAAAAACCTAGCATAATAAAGGTCAGTATCACAATTATCTTAAATGAGGTCAGAATGTTCTGCACCCTGCTTCCAAAACTCAGGCTGTACCAGTGGGCAATGGAAAAGAGTAAAATGACAGAGATACCGGTTATAGTATAAAAAGTTAAAGGAATAAAACCAAACAGATTAAACACCCCTTCACCTGAAGCCTCTGCCCCAATGCTCCTGAAGAGGTATTTTGAAAAGGCAATGGATGCAGCAGCTATGGGGGCAGAAAAACCCACAATCAGGGATACCCAGCCTGAAAGAAAGCCGAAGGGCTTACCAATGCTCTCCCTTAAAAAGACATATTCACCGCCTGCCTTTGGGTATATTGCCCCCAGTTCACCATAGCAGAGAGCACCGGTGAGGGCCAGTATCCCGCCTATAAACCAGCAGAGGATCATTGCATTGGGATTTTTCAGGTCTGCCATTATAAAGCCGGAGGTAGTAAACACCCCTGTGCCTATCATATTGGCAATTACAAGTATAATGGCAGTACCAAGCCCTATGCTTCTTTTCAGTTGATTGTTTTCATCCATATAAATCCTAATGTCTGTGCGCTATTGCTGATGCCTCAAGGCACGGGCCTACAAAAACAAGAAACAGATTTTTTTCCTTTTCAGTATCGATCGTATTCTTAAGACCTTTTATATCAGTAATAACAATCTTTTCACTTCCCGAATATCCTGCACGATAGGCAACATGAACAGGAGTATCAGGTTTATATATAGTATTGAAAAAATCAACCATTGCAGAAAGATCCTTCATAGCCATAAACACGCTCATGGTCTCGCCATTTTTAGCAGCCGCCTCAAACAGGGGTTTGTTTTCAAGAATGCCCCTTGAGGTGGTTAGAATCATAGACCCCTTACAACCTGTGTGCCTGTTTAACAGGGAGCTTGCGACATTAAATGAACTCAAGCCAGGGATTGTTTCAAACATATCCTTATCAAAATGTTCACTGATATACTCGGACCCGCTCCATATCGTGGGATCACCATATTCAAGGATTGCAACATGTTTGCCCTTGCTCAGCTCTGCCTTTATAGAATCAGCCATTGAGACACGCCTATCTTCTACTATCTTTTTCAGGTCATCCTGAGATGCACCCGGATTCTTCTTTTTAACCTCAGGTGGTGAAAAATCATAGATATCAAAGAGAACAGGTTTATCACCCATATATTTGGCAAACCTTTTCTGTATGTCCGGTGAACAGATGAATGCATCTGCTCTTGACATGGCAGTAATGGCCTCTATGGTTATAAGGTCAGTATCGCCCGGCCCTATTCCGATGTAGGTAAGTTTTGGTGCCCTTTTCAGATCAATTACCTCTATCCTGTTTACCGACTTGATGTCACGGTCTGCCATGATGTCATCAGAAGGTACAAATATAAATTTCCCTTCTTTCTCTATCTTTTTTCCATTTTTCATATCGGCGATTATGGTGTTATCCTCAACCCTGTTAAGGAATACTTCTCCATATGAGAAGGTTGTCCTGTAGCCGTCAGGGGCAGATATATGGAATATCTGCGAGAGGTTAGGCTCTATACCAGCCTTGTTAATGATTTCATTGAATAAAACTCCCTCATAATCATCAATACCATGAAAGCCCTTGCCCTCTCCCACGTTAATCACATTTTTCATAGACCTTCGGTAAGTAAACGCTGAGAGATCCTTTATTGTAAGTTCATTTTTTACCTTGCCCGTAACAACAAAAGAAGCAGCATATAGCTTAACGGATTTATCAGCGGGCATTCTCGGTGCAGGATCAATGACCTCAATACTGATAACATTTTCAATGGACCTATCAGAAACCCCGTCACACGCTACAACAAGTTTAGGAAATCCAATTTCCCTATCAAACTGTTTCATCAGCGGCTCTGATTCCTCAGGTTTATGGCATGAACTGCAATCATGGTGGGGCCTGATCGGTGTTGCAGATGTTGCTATTATTATATCGTAAGAATTTTTATAAAAGATTTCACCCCATGACAGTGCAACCTCTTTACCCTCACTGTTTCTAATCAGGACTGCCAGATCAATTACCTTATTATATGCAGATTCTTCCTTTGCAATAAAGGCTGTTTCAAGAAGCGTGCGCAGTGGCACACCATTATAATACCATGCACCTTTGTATGATTTGTCTTTTAATATTTCATTAAGTTGAATTCGTACAGTCTTGAATCTGCAAAGATCTTCCATCGAGAGATTCAAAGGTTGTTTTACCGTGCCTGTGATGCTGATAGATTTACTATCTGCGGCAAAACAGTTTAAATTAAAAAGGAAACAGGACAATAACAATGCAATTATTATTTGTTTTTTCATAGATATTTCCTCCCTGAAAAAATAAATCCTCCTACCTTTATATAATGTCATAAAGATAGGAGGCTTGTGGTGTTCAATATCTCTATTGACTAGAATCTCACATTAAAACCAAATAGAAGGCTTCTGCCTGCCTGGGGATCATATCCTTCATAATAATTCTTATCAAACAGGTTATAGCCTTTTATAAATACTGAGGCATCTTTTATAATCATATTTTCCTTCATATGACTGGTCAGGTCTATTTCCACACTTGCATTAATCAGAAAATAGCCAGGAGAGTTAATTATCTCTTCGTCATCATTTTCTGTATATGCCCCTGTAGAATAGGATGCCTGTAAACTTGTATAGAGGATTGAATAATTGTATCTTGTATCAAAGGCCAACTTGTGCCTGGGTCGGTCTAATAGACGCACACTGTTTGTGTCATCAAAAGCGCTGAGATAGGTATAACTGCTTCCTAAACTCAGGTTATCTGAAACCATATAATCAGCAGCGAATTCCACACCCTGAATTGTAGCCTTTCCGACATTTTCGTAATGTCTGTCACGACCCCTTCCGACGCGTTCTATTAAATCAGTTACGTCGTTATAAAAATAGGCTGCCGAAGCCTTTACAGCTTGAGTGAAATTATGATCTGCACCTATTTCATACGCAATAGTTTCCTGGGGATCCAGATCAGGATTACCTCCGGCCATGGTGCTGTATAACTCCTTTAACCTGGGGAAGCGGGTCTTTTTACCAACTGAGCCGTGTAGTGATGAATTATCAGTCACATCATATACAACCCCGGCCTGTGGATTAAAGGAGTCTGTACTGTCAGGCACATCCTCAGCATCATAAGCCTTCTTAGGTTTATAATAATCATAGCTGGTGCCAATAACAAATGAGAGCTTGTTATCCATGAGACGTATTTGATCCTCTAGGGCAATAGTGTATGTCTCTGCCTCATATTCCTCTTCAGGTTGATACCCCTCTTCTGCATCCCCCTCAACTACATCAGACATCTCAGCATCGAAGTAATCCTGCTGTTTATGATTATCTACAAGGTAATTAATGCCAACGGTTAAGTAACTTTTTGGGCCAAAATCAAATGAAGTCTGTAACTCAGTTCCAAAAGTTTTATCATTATAGGAAGATGTCTCAAACCATTTACCAGGGTCCGGTATAGGACTTACATCTTCTAAAGTATCTTTATGATTGACATAAAATACCCTTGTCTTGGTAGAGATAAGATCTGTTATTTTTGTATCAGCAACAAGATTCAGATGCCACTGATCCCACTTTTTAAATGACCAGAAAGTACCATCACTGGTTGGTACCCCCTTCTGGTTATCATGGTAATCAAATGATAAAAATACTCTCATATCATCATTTGGCTCATACCCCACTTTTGCGCTTAAGGTATTCATTTCATAATCACTTAAATCCCTTGTACCTCCATCTTCATATGAAGTAGGCACAAAATCACTGGAAAGTTCAAAGCCGTCAGATTTTCGATGACCTGCGGTTATCCAGTAATTAAAAACGTTTACTGAACCACCATAATTAAATACATAGTTCTGTGTACTATTTTTATCACCAAATGATACGGTGACCTCTCCTTCATTCTCTTTGCCGCCTTTTTTAGTTATGATGTTGATAACACCTCCAAAGGTATTTGCACCATAAAGAACTGATGAGGCCCCTTTTGTTACAGTAATTTTTGAAATGGAATCAGCAGGTATAAGAGAGAGGTCTACAACCTTGTCATAGGTCTGGTACGCAGGTACACCATCTATTAACACCTTTATATCTTCCTGATCAAAACCTCTAAGAAATACCCATGCATTTTTACCTCCCTGCTGGACATCCACACCAGGTATCATCTCCAGGGCATCTGCCGCTGTCTGAGCGCCTCTTTTAATAATATCTTCAGCTGATACCTCTGTCACTGTTGTAGCGAGGTTGGAAACTCCGCTGTCAGAAGTTACAATTATTTCACCAAGTTCAAAAACCTCTCCGATCTGATCTTTCTGTACTTCAGCAGTCACATACCCGCTGATAAGGAAAGATACTAAGACAAACAAAATAAAATATGACTTCACCCTTATCATAAAATTTCCTCCTATTTTTCTATTTATTATTGCTATTTTGGGTTATATGAGGCTTCCGCCACGTAATAACCAGGTAAACAAATATGCCGGCAATCATTACCGGATATATGATTAAAAAGGTCTTGAGCACAGGATTTCTTGAAAGGGTGAACATGGCCCATGCCTCTGTGTCAGGGGTCGGTTCACCTTTAAAACCCTCCGGAAGTACAAAACTTCTGAGGGTCACATGCACATCTTTGTGGTTCATTGGTTTTAAAAGATATAACCTTTGCTCCTTTAAAAACTTACCATCCCTGCTCAGGGAGACATCAACATAGCTGTTCAGAGAGTCTAGGTCATCCCGGGTAATATCTCTTTTCGATTTGGCAAGCGCCTTAGTATCGCCAACGAAGTGTAAATCCTTTACTTCAAGTTCATACCCTTCCTTGATATTATGACTGATACCCTTCCCGAGTCTTAGATTGTTGTATTCAAAACCCAGCATAAGCCCGCCAAGGTGGCCAAGGGCGACAAACCCGAATATACCGTGCACTATCAGCATGAATAGCTGGCTTCCACTGAATCTTGCCCTCATGATCTTGAAAATCTTGCTCCATGAGCAAAAGATAAGGTTAATACCCATTACAACCATAGCGGCACACAGCACAGCAAACCATATCTTTAAAACACCTGAACCTGCTTTTTCTGAAAAGAGCCAGTCACGGACAAGGATATCATTCATCATCCTGAAATCTTTTGTGTATGATTCAGAACCGGCCATGTATAACCCAAGCCCGATCCATATCACAAGAAACACCATTGTCCATGCCGTGATGTACATTGAAGAGAGTTTTTCAGATACCTTATTCAATATGTGCTCCTTAAAATAACCAGGGTAAGGAAAAAGACCCCGGACAGAGCGCCTATCACAGACCTTATATCCTCTGCCTTACGGCCCTTTCCAGGGATATGAAATGCAAGCATGAGATAAATAACAACAAGTGTTGACTGGAAAAAGGCCTGGCTCCACGTCCAGAAATCACCCCACCCCTTCTGGCACCAAATGATTCCGACATATTCGGCAGCAAGGTAAAAGACAGAGGCAAGCACAAGATAGTTTCTGCCCATATGTGACAATATGCTAGTCCGCTCATTCATTTCACGTTGAATAATAAACTGTACAAACCATGCAGTGGAAACAAGCATCAGGGCAAGGGCAATGCACCTGAATAGATGGAACATGATAATATAAGAATATCCGTGGTCATAGGCAGGCAGGCTTACTTCCTTTGGGAAGAAGCTCATTACAAGTAACAGGACAAGAATCCCTGCCCATACCCACCTGCGTACCTTTATTGAAAAATCACCTTTGAATAGGAAAAAAAGCCCGGTTGCTCCCATAATAAAGGAATCGAAGAGGAATGATTCGTAGAGATTAAATACAGGCAGGGTGCCTGATGAGCTATAGATATATAAAAGTCCTGCAAGATTTACTGCTACAGCGCATATACATGTGACCAATTCTATTTTCTTTAAACCGGCAATGCAGGTTAGAAGAAGCAGAAAATACAGAATAGATATGGAATAATAAATAGTTACAAACATTTTTTTATGATTTACTAACAGCCCTATTATATCAATAATAACATAAAGCCTTACAAGAAAATTTTACCTTAATTAAATTAGATACTATTTGATTTAAATTAATTTATTTTATTTTAAATATCACAGGATGAAATATAAAATTCAAACAATTTTGTGATACTGGTGTGTCCTAATACCTTCCATTGATATTTATTGTCAAGATATTTTTTACCTGATCAATAACCCTGCAAATGATAACTATTTGTAACCATTATACACTTATTATGACATCATATATTAAAATATTTCCGCTTTACATCAGACATGGTTAACTGTATGTTTTCTCTATTTAAAATAACAAGGGAGCATAATGCCAAAAAGAAGTAATCGATCAATCTCATACCGCTGGTATGATCCCCTCATTTTCTATATCCTGTTTCCCATAGTCACATTTTTACTTAAGCTTCTGCTATCCTCCTACAGGCTCATAAGGGTTGAAGGTGAAGAACTTGAAAAAGAGGCACTGGCAAGATCAGGGGGAAAGGCTGTTTACTGTTCATGGCATCAGAGGCTGGTATTTCATCCATTATACCTCTCAAAAAGAGGGGTAACAGTAATGGTCAGCCAGAGCCGTGACGGTGAATTTGCCGCAAGGCTCATAAATGCACTTGGCCTTGGCGATGTAAGGGGTTCATCAACCCGTGGCGGTTTAGGCGCCCTGATAAAACTAAAACAGAAGATCCTTGCAGGTGAAACAAATGGCGGTATGGTGGTTGACGGCCCATTAGGCCCTGCACGTGTTGCAAAGAAGGGTGCGGTTACGCTCGCACAAAAAAGCCGAGCCCCGCTTATGCCTATTATGTGGGGCACAGACAGATGCAGGGTCTTAAACAGCTGGGACAGGTTTATTATTCCAAAACCCTTTGCAAAGATAGTATACTGCCATACTGAGCCTATATGGGTACCTGAATCAGCAAACGATGATGAACTTGAAATTTGTAGAAAACAGCTTGAAGAGAGCCTGAACAGGGCGGCCAAATGGTGTGATGAACAGTTTGGTAAAGAAATGCCCTGGAGGAAGATAAAGAAGGATGGCATTCCCGAAACAGGTCCGGTTGATACCTCCATATGATTTTTTTTGAAAATTCCCATTGAGTCGTTTTATCAGGCCATTGATCTCAACCCTGTTGAAGATCGCACTGACAGATGCACGCGCTCCTGAGATACAAGGAAGCATTACAAATAACATACCAAAACCCTTCATGCCTGGAATTTTTCAGTAAAAATCATATAACTCCCTGATTTAATTATTTTAGTTAATCAATGGGCATAACTTACCGAGAAGAGGCCATTATTTTAATAAGCAGATGATTTGGGAATTTGCATCTCTTTATGTGCATCGTGCACACAAAAATGTGCATGAGCCGATTATATTACTATTAAGATAACTGAAGAAAACAATGCGACAATGAGAAGAGCTGTGATCCTCAGGAGCCTTATAACACGATTGATATCCATAAGCTCAGGATCAGGGAATTCAGCCCCCAGCCAGGGCTTTTCCTTTAGCCCTTCCGAGTATCTTACAGGCCCTCCAAGCCTTGACCTGATGGCCCCTGCCACAAAGCTTTCTGAGTGGGCGGAGTTTGGAGAATCATGTTTAAGCCTGTCACGAAAAGAGATTTTTAGTCCGCTTAAAGGGTGAAGAGCGGAAAACAGGGTTCCAAAGAAAAGCATGATCAGAGAGAGGCGCGCAGGAATAAAATTCATAAGGTCATCCAGCCTCGCCCCTGCCCATCCAATCTCTATCAACTCCTCTGTCTTGTGCCCTACCATGGAGTCAAGGGTGGATGCCACCTTGAAGATTATAAGGAAAATAACCCCTGAAAATACAGGGTCAATATCAATCAATATGCCAATGATACACCCGATACAATACCAGAAAACAGGGGAGAGAAACCCGTCCACAAAATTTTCTGCCAGTGTCTCAATGGCAGCGCGTATAACTCCCTTTTCATCAAGAGAGTTCACATCGCGGCCCACAATCATGGCAACAGATTCCCTGGCCTTAATTAGATCATTGTTCTTAAGCGCCTCTGTAACTGGCAGGGAGTGTTTAAAGAGGTCTTTAAGTGCGATAAGGGAGTAGACAAAATAGATGTTCATGAGTATGGTCAAGGTTGGATGGGCCATGTTAAAAAGCATTATTATAATGGAATAAACTGAAACAGAAATGAGGATTGTCACCAACGCAAGAAGTACCCCGCTGAACCTCATATTCAGAGACCTGCCTTTAAAAAAATAATGGAGCAGCTCTATTAACCTGCCAATGATTCTTACAGGGTGATACCTGTAGTTTGGGTCTCCCAGTATAAGGTCAAATAGAAACCCTGAAATGAGTATTATAACAGGGATATAATCTTCCATATTTTTTTACTTCCCGAAGGATGATAAAAGGGATAACAGGCTGTTATTCTCAATAACAGAGCGGATACCAAACCTGAAATAGTTGTCCTCAAGGCCCCTGAAATTTCTGCAATCCCTTATAAAGATGCCGTTTCCGAGCAGATATTTTAAAAGGTCATCAAGGTTTTCTGTCTTTCGCCATCTGCATAAAAAAAAGTTGGTACAGGATGGGAAAACCTCTATGCCATCCATCTCTTTCAGTATGCCAAATATCCTTTCCCTTTCAGCGGTCAAAAATTTAACAGTCGCTGTTTCATAATCCTCGCAATCCTTTAAAAGGGGTGCCACCTTTTCTGCTATGCCATTAACAGTCCAGGGCTCCTTGTATTCATTTAAACGCCCTATCGTATCCCTGTGTCCTATTAGACCGCCCATGCGAAGCCCGGCAATGGAGTAGAACTTTGTAAATGAATGGATAATTATCAGATTTGGATATCTGTTACATGAAATGAGGCTTTCACCCTTCCAGTTATCAACAAACTGAATAAATGCCTCATCAATTATGAAATATTTATCAGGATATTTTCCTGCAAGTTCAATAATTATATCCCGATTAAACATGCCTGCTGTCGGGTTATTGGGGCGCCCTGCCCAGATGGCATCAACATTGTTAATTACAGTTTCAAGCTCCCTTGCCGAGGGCAATGCAAAATTATTCTCAGGTTTAAGCGGATAGGTAATGACCTCAGCCCCTGCCAGTATAGATGCCCTTTCATAATCATAAAATGAGGGCGCAGGAATAACCACCTTTTTAAATTTAAGCACACGCGGTATCAAATATATGAGTTCGGTTGATCCGTTCCCGGCAAGAAATTCATCAGGTTTTATCCCTGCCTTATATGCGTAAAAATCAGTGATCCCTTCCGCATTGATACTGGGATAATCCTGAACAGCATTAAACAGACTATCCCAGTTTTTAAATATAACATCTGGCATACCCAGGGGGTTAAGGTTTACACTAAAATCTATTATCTTTGTTTCAGGCAGATTAAGCCTTGCAAGATCAGCAAGGGGGTTTCCGCCATGTTTATGTTCTTTTTTCATAATTGATTATCACTCAAATACCAGTATTATTTCCGTCAAAAAGGTTGATATCATTGTAGGGGCGAATCTGCCTGCCGCGCCATAGCTTTAGCGACGGTGGGCGTGTTCGCCCGTGTTTTTTCAATTCCAGGATTAGGACGGATACGAAGGTTCGGGCAGACACGCAGGTCTGCCCCTACATATTTTACCTCAAAGGATCAATGATCCTGGAACTGCTATTACCATAAGAAGCACAACCTCTATAATCTCATTTGATGCGCCAAGCAGGTCACCGGTTACCCCGTTGAACTGCCGCCTGAACATACCTTTTAAAAATAATGTAATTGCAAAGGCCAAAAGAAAAAGCAATATCCCTGTTATTCCAAAACATGCGCAGATGATGAGTGCAGCCACATGCGAAATAATACGGTGCCTGTTAGTTGCATTTTTAATAAACACATCTGCCATCCCCTGTTCACTTCTGGCGTAGGGCATGGTGGTCTGGAGTTCAACAAGCATATTTCTGGATATTACAGGAATGACCATCAATAAAATAAAGGTGCCAGATGCAATAACCCGCTCAAAGGCGACAAGCTTGAGGATGAGCCCTAAGACAAGGGCCATTCCCCCGAATGCACCCAGGGATGAATCCTTCATAATGGCCAGCCTTCTCTCCCTGCCAAACCCGCCAATGGAGTCTGCCCAGTCAGCAAGGCCATCCATATGAAGCCCCCTTGTAAGCCATACGATAAGAACGCTCAGAATGACCGCACCGCCCCATGTCCAATCTTCAAAGGGTAGAAGATTCCACAGAGAAGATATTGCATAGAGTATCAGCCCCAGTAATAGCCCTACTGCAGGAAACCATGGCAGGGCCGATGAAAAATCATCACCCTCCTTTCCCGGCACAGGGATCACTGTGAGTGTCCTTATTGCTGTTATGAGTCCTTTTAACATATTCGCTTTGCCCTATGCACCTGCGTCTATACCAACATCATCAAATGTCGCCATTTCATTGTAGATATATACTGCATCCTCAATAATCTGCATGGCACATGCTGCCCCGGTTCCCTCACCCAGCCTCAGATCAAGATCAAGTATCGGCCTTATCCCCTCTTTTTCACAGAAGATCATATGACCTTTTTCAGAGGACTTGTGTGCAAAGAAGAGATAATCCTTAACCGCAGGGCAGATCCTCATCGCCACAAGTGCCCCTGCGCTGGAAATAAACCCATCCACAACAACAACCATCCTCCTTGAAGCTGCACCCAGGCACAGCCCGCATATCCCGGCAATTTCAAACCCTCCAACCGCTGCAAGGATCGAGACAGGATCTTCCATCAAATGGCTGTTAATCTCAATAGACTTTTCAATAGCCTTGATTTTAAGCCTGATGCCTTCATCTTCAAGACCTGTGCCCTTGTCAGTTACATCCGCGAGCGCAGCCGGAAGCAGTAATGAATAGAGGGCAGATGAAGGTGTCGTATTACCAATACCCATCTCGCCTGTAGCAACCATGTTTACACCATTATCAGATGCATTTAAAGCTATTTCAATACCCGCATCAATAGCCTTTTCCGCGTCATCCCTTGTCATGGCAGGCCCTTTTGCCATATTCGCTGTAGACCTCTTTATGTTTCTCCTAATAAAACCCGGCGCATCCCCAAGCTCTTCCTTCATACCGATATCGACAACATAAACATCAGCGCCTGCGCGGCGGGAAAGGACATTTATACCAGCGCCCCCGGCAAGAAAATTTTTAACCATAAGGGCTGTAACCTCCTGCGGATAGGCGCTTACACCCTCAGCAACAATACCGTGATCACCAACAAATACATATACAGCCTTTTTCTTTATCCGGGGCCTTTCCTCCTCATACATAGCGACAACCCTTGCGACCATCTCCTCAAGATATCCAAGGCTCCTTTTGGGTTTACTCAGGTTATCCAGCCTTGCCCATGCCCTGTTTACCCATTCCTTTGAAACCGGTTTTATCCCATTAATTATCTTTTTGTACATTTGATATCTCCATTTTTTCTTTGAATGCTATACAGGATAGATACCTATACTGCCTCTATTACAAAGTTTTTTTATTGTTTCATATCCTGATTCAGGTTCACGGTTTTGCGCCCTGACCCATGATATAAGTTTTTGAATGGCCTTTCCATTGGAAATGATCTGTTTTGCGGCTGAGACACCCTCCTTTATACTACAGACCTTTCCAGCCATCCATAAAACTGCACCGGCATTTAATGCCACAATATCTGACCGGCTTTTACTGCCCTTCCCTGCCAGAAGAGAAACCGCCTTTATGGCCTCAGTTTCTTTGCAGGTTTCCGGTTTTATGTCACTGTAATCTCCCTTTGTGATATCTGCATCCTCAGGGGTCATTTCAAAATATTCGACTTTTCCATTTTTACTAAAATGCCCTATCGTTGAAGCACCGAGTGTTGACAGTTCATCCATGCCAGCACTCATGTCACTGTTAAAACCATGAAACACCATACCCTTTTCATATCCTATTCTTTGCATAACCTTTAATGTTGGCTCTATCTGGTCAGGAGAACCCACACCGCGGACAGCAATTTTAGGTAATGCCGGATTGGCCAGTGAAGCGGCAATGTTCAGGGTTGTACCAAACCTTATCTGAGAGAGTATACGGCCTAATCCCATCGGATGCACCTCAGCGCTTGTCCCGTTAAAAAGCCCTATACCGCACTTTTCTATTGCCTCTTTAACCTTCGTGACGCTGCACTCAACATCCACACCAAGTGCCTCACACAGGTCTACTGTCCCGCACTTTGAGCTTATTGCCCTTGCCCCATGCCTTGCTATAGGTACATCCATAGTGGCTGCGACAATGGCAGAAAGTGTGCTTATGTTGAATGTCTTAAGAGTGTCCATACCCGTGCCGCAGTTCTCAACAACCGGCAGATCCCCAAGGCTGATGCTGTTTGTATCAGATTCAATTATCGCCTCAAAACACCCGACTATCTCATCATCTGTCTCGCCCTTCATCCTGAGTGCGGCCAGAAATGCCCCCTGCTGCAGATCAGGCTGATTCCCTTTTAATGTTTCAGCCATCATTGCCTTTGCTGTTTCTCTTGATATATTTTTACCGCTCATAAGTGTGGTGATCTGCTCACCAAACCATTTAATGGTATTTTCATCAAAAACCATTACCACCTCCTAGAACCTTTTTATAATAACCTTCTTGGTATTGTTCTTTTTTAAAATCTCTACACACCCCGGCATCTCTTCAAGTGATATATAATGAGGTATAAGAAATGAAAGATCGATTTCATCATACACGATCATATTGAGGGCATCCCTGAAATCATTCAGATTGCACCCATAGGAACCAGCCAGAACAAGCTCTTTGTAATGGACCTCATTCATATCTACCCGATTTGATTCCACACCCCTGTTATTACCTGAAAAAAAGAGAACGGAACCGCCGGGTTTCATAAAACCTGTAAAGCCCCATTTTAATCCATCAGGGCAGCAGGGCACTATTAGATCAAACCCTGCATCAACCCCTTCTGCCATGAGTTTAGACTCAAGGGATTCTGCCTCTGACACTATTACCTTCGCATTTACCGGACACTGACTTGTAAGTTTTTCTTCTGACCTGTCTGCTATTACAACTGAATGAAATCCCCTCGCCAACAACAGTGAGGCAAAAATAACACCCACAGAACCTGCGCCAATTATCAGGGCTGAACCTTTTTTAACAGATACCTTGTTCATTGCCGATATACAGCATGCAAGGGGTTCTGCCAGTGCGATATTCCCAGTGTTACCCTTTTCTGTTACATGAATAAGGCTTGATATCTCATTACTGTTAAATGGCACTAACCCCCTGAAGAGCCCATCCTGGTTAAAACCATATATTCTAATTGAATCACAGCGTGATGTATTACCATCAAGGCAGTTAAGGCATTTGCCGCAGTATATGCCAGGGTACACAGCCACAACATCACCCGTTTTAAAACTTTCATTATCGGTTTCAATCACAACCCCTGCCCCTTCATGGCCTGGTATCCTTGGGAGTACAAGGTCTCTGTGCCCATTGAGTAACATCTTGACATCAGTGCCGCATATAGCAGCGCTAACCATTTTTACAATGACACCGCCGGGTGGGAGAACAGGATCAGGGATTTCCCTGATTTCCAGTTGGTTCAGACCTGTGATTAATGCTGATTTCATTTTATCCTTTCAAATACCGGGCAGGCATCCCGCTCTGGCGGGACCCCTACAGTATCAACATCAATTTCTATAATTCAAAAGGGGTACTCCCCTGTAATTACCAGCCAATAAAAAAAGGGCTCTGAAAGGCAGTTTATGCCTTTCAGAACCCTTTACCATCGAGCTCCTATATTTCAGTCATTCAACTCGTCTTCTGACTTCCCCTTACCTTCAGGCTGTCTTCCCATCCTGATTTATCAGAACAGTGACTACTTAATGCCTGAAGGAGCTCCATGGGGTCACAGCGGCGGGACCGTTCCCGATTTTAACGGGATTCCGTATGGAGAATGACTGTTTATTATGCCACCTTTTTGCAATATATGAGCTTATTTATTATGCTCAGTTTCCAGCCTTTAATAGCTGGCGCAGGGCACAAGGCTCAAGGCGTTATATTTTCATGACGTTTTTATAAAACAAAATCTGTTTTGTCAACGTGAATATTCTAATTTTATTAGTAAAAACCAATGCCATGAGCCTTGCGCCCTGAGCCTTTTTTTCCTTTGACACCATTGGTCTAAACTCCTATATTCGATTTAAAATATCAATTTCAATTCAGGGGTAACAAGATGAGTGAATATAAAGGAAAAACCGCCTTTATCACCGGCGCAGCAAACGGTGTAGGCCTTGGTATGGCTATAGCCTTTGCAAAAGAGGGCATTAATGTCATAATGAGCGACATCAGGAAGGCAGACCTTGATAAATCAGCCGAGGAGGTCAAAAAATATAATAAAAATGTATATACCATTGCGGTTGATGTATCAGACCGGAAGGCCATGAAAGAGGTGGCTAACGAGGCAGAAAAGGCATTTGGCAAAATTCATATCCTCTGTAATAACGCAGGTATAAATCTATTTGGCCCGCTTGACGAGGCGACATTCGACGACTGGGACTGGATGTTTAATGTCTGCTTCTGGGGACAGGTAAATGGCATTGTCCATTTTTTGCCAAAGATAAAGGCACATGGTGAAGGCGGCCATGTAGTTAATACATCTTCAATGGCGGCATTTGTAACTTCACACGGCACCGGAATACACAGCTCTATAAAGGCCGCAATAAGGGGAATGTCAGAGACCCTGTGGTACAACCTTGCGCCGCAGAATATCTGGGTATCCATTGTATGCCCCGGTTTTGTAAATTCAAAGATAGGGAAAACAGAAGAGCTAAGACCCGACAGGTTTAAAAACAGCGGCTACAATACTGGTGAAGGTAAGTATCTGGATATGGAAGACCCTGATAAATTTCCCGGAATGTCACCTCTTGAGGTTGGTGAGAGGATTTTGAAAGGGATGAAAAACAGAGACCTTTTTATCTTTACCCATGCAGAGATGAAGGAAGAGATGAAGGAAAACTTTGACTGGATTCTCTCATATTTCCCTGATGAAGAGATTAACCAGAAAAGAAAGGCATTTGAAAACAAGCGGAGAAAGGCCAATGTAGAAGATCGTGTAAAGTATGATAATAGGGGAAAAATAATTCACCGGCCGTAAATGTTTTGTAGAGACGCCGGGCCGGGCGCAGCGGGAATGTAGATGCATGGTTGTTTCGCCTTTGCCCCTTTTGCGGGCCGACACGCAGGTCGGCCCCTACAAATTCTTCCTTGAGCATTGCGCCTTGCACCCCTTGTCCTCCATAGTTTTAACGACGGCGGATGCGCCCATTTTTTTACTTTTCTATCCCTTCCCTTGCCATTATGCCTTTATTATAATAATGCTTTACCTCTTTCATCTCGGTAACAAGATCTGCTATTTCTATAATTCGCGGATCAGCATTTCTTCCGGTTATGATCAGCTCCATCTCATCCGGTTTTTCAGCTATTAATTTAAGCAGGTCATCAACGCTTATCAGTTTGTAATATGTGGCGATATTAACCTCATCAAGAATAAGCACCTGGTATTTTCCAGAGAGCATGATCTCCCGGACCTCTTTCAGACCCGCCATTGCTGCCTGAACATCCTCTTCAGTAGGGTCACACTTGATAAAACATCCCCTGCCATACTGCTTTACAGTAATGTGTTCTGACAAAACCTTGAAGGTCTCCTGCTCACTGTATTTCATGCCCTTTACAAACTGGGCAATATAAACATTAAGCCCTGCGCCATATGCCCTCATGGCAAGCCCAAGTGCTGCTGTTGTTTTACCCTTACCGTTACCAGTATAAACCTGAATATATCCTTTCATTCAATCCCCCGGCATGCAATAGCATGCATTTCAAATATCAAATCTCTTTCAGTACCAAAGGTAATCCAGCAAACGTAATGATCACCTTATCTGCTATTCCCGCTACCTTCCGGTTCATTGTACCTGATGCATCACGGTACATCCTTGCAAGTTTATTTTCAGGGACTATACCCATGCCCACTTCATTACTCACAAGTACAAGCCTGCCCTTTATACCGGATATCCCTTCAACAAACCTCTCTATTTCTTTATAAACCATATCAACATCAGATTCATATTTCATATAAAGGTTACTGAGCCATAGAGTGAGACAGTCCAAAAGTATAATTGTTTTATCCCCATCTAATTCTTTGATTTTTTTTACTATGTCAACACTCTCTTCAACTGTAGTCCACCCGCTGCCGCGCTCCTCCTGGTGTCGTTTTATCCGGTATTCCATTTCATCATCAAATGGCTGGGCCGTGGCAAGAAAGTACCTGTCACCTTTCATTTTATTACACAGGTCAAGGGCTAGAGAGCTCTTACCGCTCCTCACACCGCCAAGCACGAGCATGCACCCATGCGTAAATTCTGTTTTAAACATTTTGAATCCTCTCTGTTCCGGGATTTTCCGGATTATATTTATCAAGATGCCATTTTTTCGGATTGTTTGATATGTATTCCCTTGTTTCTGATAAATCAATCTCATTTCTGATTACATGTTCGTAGTAATTGCGCTGCCAGAGTTTGTCATTGAATGGTTTCCAATTGTTTTGTTTTACGCCTTTGATGTAATCATTGGTTGTCATTGTCTTAAACCATTGAAGTATTGCAGAAATTGATGGTTGAAAATCTTTTTCCTGTAGGGGCAGACCTGCGTGTCTACCCTGTTTTTATTTTAATGATTACGATTCATATCCAAATCAGGGTCATAAGAAAATACTGGGCGGACACGCAGGACCGCCCCTACAGGGATAATGCCGATATTATCTTCTCCACATCACAATATTTCTCAAAATGATCTGCAAGACGGTCATACTCCCTGAATCTTGCCACCCTGCCCTTTCCTGCTCTTTTCTCTTTGATGCCTTTTTTGCTCCTTAGTCTGTTTAAAAAATCACCCCTGAAACCAGGTGAATCAAGTATCCCATGCAGATAGGTACCTGCTATTTCAGCATCTCTGAGATAGCAGCCATCTACAAAACCTTCATTACCTTTTTCCTGCTTCAGCTTTAAAAATGGTATCCCACTGTTATTTATTATCTCTGTCTTACCCATATGGATTTCATATCCCGATACAGGCTTATTATGTTTCAGACTCATTCCTGTGACCTTTCTTACCACCTTGTCTGCCTCAAGGTTAGTTTCAACAGGAAGAAGGTTCAACCCTGATATCTCCTTACGACTCGACTCAACACCATAGGGATCATATATCCTCCTGCCTAAGATCTGATAACCACCGCATATGCCCAGAACAGCCTTTCCATCATCAGCAAATTCCCTTATCCTTTTTTTCCATCCGAGTCTTGAAAGCCATGCTGTATCCTCCATGACATTTTTGGTGCCCGGTATTATCAGGCAGTCATAAGCGTCAGTCAGATCATTTTTGTTAGAGAGATAATTGAAAACAACATCCTTCTCCATATTCAGTATCTCAAGATCAGTAAAATTGGAGATGGCGGGGAGTCTTATCACAGCAATATTAACAGTCTTCTTCCCAACAGGTTTCATGGGCAGCTTATCATACTGAACCGCAACAGAATCCTCAGAATCAATCTGTATATCATGAAAATATGGCACAAGCCCAAGCACCGGTTTACCTGTCTTTTTTTCTATGTATTTTATACCATCATCAAAAAGCGCAGGATCACCCCGGAACTTGTTGATGATAAACCCCAGGATCATCCTTTTTTCTTTTTGGGACATAAGCTCATATGTGCCTATTACCTGTGCAAATACACCTCCCCGGTCTATATCGGCGACAAGAACACATTTAGCCTTTGCAGCAGCAGCCATTTGAAGGTTTACCAGATCGTTTTTTTTCAGGTTCATCTCGCAACAGCTTCCAGCCCCTTCCAGAACAACAATGTCATAACTTTGTGCCAGTATATTATAAGATTCCATCACGCTCTTTCTGAGCATTGGTTTGTATCCATGATAATTTACAGCATCCATCTGGCTGAAGAGCTTCCCCTGAAGCACTATCTGTGCGCCCAGCGCTGTTGAGGGCTTAAGGAGAACAGGATTCATATGCACGGATGGAAGAAGCCCTGCCGCCTCGGCCTGCACCACCTGTGCACGCCCTATCTCACCGCCTTCAACCGTGACATATGAGTTATTGGACATGTTCTGTGCCTTGAATGGCGCTACATTATATCCGCGCCGCTTTAATATCCTGCAAAATGCAGCAGTTGTTATGGATTTACCAACATCGCTGCCAGTGCCGAGGAACATGAGGGACTTCTTCAAAATAAATACTCCAATTTAATATCGATCAACTATTCTACCTTTATCAGCAGGCGCAAGGCGCAGGGAAAGGCTCTTTCTTTGTACCTTGTGCCTTGCGCCCTGCGCTCTGCGCCTCGCCTTTATCTTATTTCAAACCTAACTGGCACCTCTACCCACATATCAACCGCTGTATCACCCTTTTTCCCCGGTTCAAAAAGCCACTCCTTTACTGCCTCAAGGGCTGCATTATCAAGGATATTATACCCGCTTGATTCAAAGAGCCATAGATTGTCTACCCTGCCCTCCTTATTTACCAGAACACTCAGTAGCACTGTGCCCTGATAACCCCTTTTCCTGGCCATTTTAGGGTATGGAGGTTCCGGGTTTATCTTATATAGAGGCTCAGCCTCAGTGATAACCTCTGATACAGCCTCTTCAATACCAAGCGGTTGAGTATATACTGCTTCATCAACAGCAGATTCAGGATAGTTAACATCCTCTGTGACTATACTGCTTTCTTCAACCTGGGGAGGAGGTTCAATACTCTTTTCTTCAACCTTGACTGGTACTGTTATCTTTTTTTCTTCCCTGGGCCTTAATACCTGCTTTTTATTTACCTTTGTAACAGTCTTTTGGGGAGGTAATTTCTGTGGCACAGGGGGCTTTTTATAGGACATAGTCACAGTAATGGCAGGAGGCATTTTTTCATATATCTTCTTTTCTGTTAACCATGCGGGGTTCAGGGTGAAGAGCATGGCATGGAACAGGATGGCGACAAAAGCCGCAGCCAGAAGACTCTTCATCTACTTTTCCACCTCTGCCTGAAGAGATATCCTTGTCAGCCCGGCCTTTTTTATCTTATCAAGGACATTGAAAAGTTCCTGGTAAGGAATCTTCCTGTCAGCAAAAAGCAGCACACCAGGGTCTTTTTTATCATGGGTCATCGTAAAAAGGGTGTCAGTTAATTTATCTATACTGACCATCTGTTTATCTACATATACAACCCCTTTTTCATCAATGGAAACTGACAGGATCAATTGTTTTTCAGGCTCAGCAATTTCGGACCTGGGAAGATCAAGTTTAAGGCCTCGGTGAACAGCCATTGAAAGCATCGTGTATATGAATACAACAAGGAGCAGGAATACCATGTCCATAAGAGGTAATATCTCAACACGGCTTTTCCTGTGGGTAGTAGGAAGTTTTACTTTCATTTCACCTGATCCTTTTTATCATCCGCTACCACTAATCGCTCATACACAATCTCAAAGCTCGTTGCGTATTTCTCTATCGTCTTTGCTGCCCTATCAATAAGTGAATTGTAATAATTGTAGGGAAAAACCGTTGCTATGGATATTATAAGACCTGCCGCTGTTGTTATGAGCGCCTCTGCAATACCTCCTGTAACGGCCTGGGGGTTTTCAACGCCAAAGGTGTCCAGCATGCTGAACGATTCTATAATCCCAAGGACAGTCCCTAAAATGCCGAGCAGGGGGGCTACAGTTATCATCGTGTCAAGTACACCCATGAACCTTCCCATCCTGCTCATCTCATCGGCAGCCGATGATTCCATTGCCTTGCTAAGTGAGTATTCCCTGTGAAGTATCCCGCTTATTAAAACCCTTATCACATAATTTTTTGACCCTGCCGCCTTTACCCTGATGTTTTCCCAGTCTCCCTTTCTGCATGATTCAAGCACCTCATCCAGCAGCCTCTGGTTTCTGCGCATGCCAACCCCTATCCAGAAGATGGCCCTTTCAATAATCACAGTAAGTGAAATGATAGAACATAACAACAGCGGGTACATGATTGGCCCGCCTTTTATAAAAAATTCAAACATGGGAGGATTTCCTTTCCTAACATTATATGATTAACAATCTCCGAGCCTTTAATATGTAATAATAACACTTTCACCCGGCACAAGGCTCAGGGCACAAGGCACAAGGAAAAACCCTGCGCCATGCGCCTTGAGTTTTACACCTTGCACCCTGCGCCCTGCACCTTGAGCCCTGTCTTTACCTCACACTCACCCGCGGCCTGCCTGACAGAGGATTCTGATCCACCAGCACAGGGCATTCATAGACATCCTCAATATTTTTTGATGTGATTACCTCTTCAGGCGTGCCTGTCCTGTAAACAGAACCGTTTTTTAATAAAATGACCCTGTTGCAGTACTGGGAAACAAGATCAATATCGTGGGAGACGATAACCACGGCAAGCCCCTTTTCTTTGCTTAAAGATGAGACAAGCCTGAATACCTCCCTTTTGAATTTAAGATCAAGAAAGGATGTAGGTTCATCCAGAAGCATTACCCTTGGTTCCTGTGCTAGTGCCCTTGCAATAAGCACCCTTTGTCTTTCACCGCCTGAAAGGTCATGTATTGACCGCTCTGCAAATTCAAGTGCATGGGTTGATCTCAATGCATCCATAGCAACAGTGAGATCATTTTTGTTCTCAAACTGCATGGCTTTGAGATGCGGGAATCTGCCCATCATAACGACCTCAATACATGAGAAGCTGAACCTGAAATGCTGTTCCTGTGAAACCATTGCCGCCTCACGGGCAAGCTCTTTTCTGCTTAAACGGTCATATGGCTTTCCATTTATCTCCAGCTCTCCCCTTTGAGGCGCAAGCACCCCATCCATTAGCCTTAAAAGTGTGCTCTTGCCTGAGCCGTTGGGGCCAAGTATTCCAATGATCTCCCCCGGATAAAGATCAAGGCTGATATCATCAAGCACCTGTTTATCCCCATATCTGAAGCCTATATTACAGATTTTCAGGATCGGCTCCATTGGCTACCTCTTTTTCTTAAAAGTATTAAAAAGAAAGGCGCACCAAGAAAAGCGGTTATAACGCCTACAGGGAGTTCACTTGGAGATATGATTGTGCGGGCGAGTGTATCTGCTGCAATAAGAAAGATTGCCCCGCCTATGGAGGCTACAGGGATAAGCATCCGGTGATCTGACCTGAATGCCATTCTGGCAAGGTGCGGCACAATAAGCCCGACAAAACCTATCAGGCCAGAAAAGGCTACAACAAGGCCCATTATTAGTGATATTATCAAGAGCCCTATCTTTTTAGTCCTGTCAACATTTACACCAAGCTGTGATGCTATTTCATCGCCTGTTGTTATGATGTTGAGATGCTTTGCATAGCTAAAGATTATTATTGAGGCAAGCAGTAAAAATGGGGCAATAATAAGAAGCTGGGTGTACTGGCTCTGACTCAGATCACCATAAAGCCAGAAAAGCATGGTGTGGAGACGGTCATTGGCAGAGGTGGAGATGAAAAACATGATTATAGCAGTAAAAAAGGCATTAACTATAACCCCGGTAAGGAGTATGGTTGATGACTCCATGCCCATCTTTCTTGCGCCCAGCGACATTACAAGATAGATGGTTAGTAATCCTCCCATAAATGCCATAACCGGTACACCAAGGCTGAAACTGAGTCCAAAGGTGATTGCTAGAACTGCCCCGAAAGCAGAGCCGCTCGATACCCCTAAGATAAATGGATCGGCAAGCGGGTTACGCAATAAGGCCTGAAACGTGACACCGCCAAGCGAAAGGGCAAAACCCACAAGCCCTGCAAGTATTATTCTTGGAAGCCTGATCTTGAATATGATCAATCTAACAGGATCATCCTGTGTAACTGCACCTGTTATGAGACCTATCACCTGTTTAAATGTCACATCAGCCGTTCCAAGCACCAGCGAAAGCACAATAACAATAACAAGCACGATGCACATTATTGCAGTTACAGAGATAACCTTTCCCGGTGTCAGTATGCCTTTAATTTTTATTTCATTATTCATAAATATTTCATTCAAGGTTACAGATTCAAGATTAATTTTTCTTAATTTTGAATTTTCAATCTTGAATTTTGAATTAATTGTTTATTAATCATTTCCCAATCCACCTCCGGATGTATCATCCTTGCCATTGCCTCTATCCCATCTAATATCCTTGGGGATGGCCTGTCTATAAGATCCGAATCAATAAGATACACCCGACCGTTTTTTGCAGCAGGTATTGAAGTCCATTTGAGCCACTCCTGCCTTGCCTTTTCAAACTCCCCGCCCCTGTCCATTGAAGAGATGATAAGCACATCAGGCTTGCGCCTGATCAATTCTTCAATACTGATCCTTGGATAATTAATAGCTGAATCAGCAGTCATATTGATACCACCGGCAATGGATATAATATCCTGATGAAAGGTGTTTTTATTTACACTCATAATGGGATGCAGGTTGATCTGCAAAAAAACAAGGGGCTTTTCCTTTTGTTTAAGGGCCTCCCTGATCCGGTCAAGCCTCTCTGTAAGGCCTTTTGCAAGCTGGTTAGCCTTTTCTTCCACACCGCACAGGCTGCCTATTATCCGGACAGTCTCAATAACCTCAACAACATTTCTGGGGTCTACAATATATGTGGGTATTTTTGCCTGCTCAAGCATATCCACAATACCGGGGTTATTGCCATCTTTTGTACCTATAACAAGATCAGGGTTAAGTGTTATTATTCTCTCGATATTAAGATCATGGTAACCACCTACCTGGGGTTTTTCAAGGGCCTCTGGAGGATAGTAGCTGAAGTTTGTTACGCCGGCCACCCTCTCACCAAGACCCAGATAATATAAGATCTCTGTAAGACTGGGGGCAAGCGGTATAATGCGGACAGGGGTATGTTCAATGATAACCTCTCTATCAACTGCATCCTTAAAGCCCCTGCCATATAAAGGGGCTGTTGATCCGCAAACAATTAATAAAAATAAAATAATAAAATATTTCATTAATCTGTTGTTTCCTTATTACATATACCCGTTAGCAGGGTATTCAATGCCAGTTTTATTACCAGGGGGATATTATCATCTGCTGTATAATTTTCAATTTCTGATAATTCATTACCTGAGATATCACTCGCCAGAGTGATGCACCATTTCCTAAACCGGGTAAGGTCCCTTATCATGCCTTTTTCATAATCATCACTGATACTAAAGGAAGATGCAATAAAAGCCTCATATTCAGGTTCAAGCAGCAGTTTTTCGAGACTGTCTGCGATATCTCCTTTTTCCATCCGGTAATCTCTATCAGATAACATCTCCTCACTAATATTTATCCTTCGATCTCTCAGCCTCTCGAATATATCCCGCTCTGCTCTTATCCCGTTCTGTTTATATATGGCCTCTTTAACGCCCCTGTTAACCGCCTTTGCCATGAGCTCACCAAGCTTTGTATGGCCGCCTGTCACATCAAGTATCTTTTCGCCTGAACCCTGAACAACAACAATATTGTCTGTCCCCGTGCCTGTGGCCTGAAATTTGGGGCTGTAGCTGCTCCTTATATCCAGATCCTGAAGCGCAGCACTTTTTGCCTCTGTAGCAGTTATTATCACACCTGCCATCGCCCTTTCTGTCAGTTTCATGTTGGGAAGAAGCAGAATATTTATTGTTCCAGGCTCATAATAGCCGCCTTCATCTACTGACATCCTCATGGCATTGGACTTAACACCTGCGGTTATAACCGCATATACTGCCATTTCCCGGTAATCTTCCCTGACAATAGCAACATTATCCACATCCGCTCCGGTTAAAAGAAAGCTGGTTTCATTTTCGGACTTTCCCAGCACCCTTAACACCTTTTCTCGCATGCCTTTAAGGCCGTCATTATCAGCCACACTCCAGCATGAAAGAGGGGCGTAATGGTTTCCGATCGTTTTTATATTTCCCCTCACACCTTCAAGTGTAGAGATGATATTTATAGGCTCCTTGAACTCAATAATCAACGATTTATTAGTAAAATCATATAGATTACTCGTATCAATCCTTATATCATTTACATAGTCCAGCGTCAGATCAAGTTTCTTTGAACTTACAACCTGTTCAGGCAAAACAAGGTTTTCTTTCCTTGCATATTCCTCCCTGTAAATATCCGCTGAGAGCCACTCCACAAAATACCCTGTATTTGTGGAGGCCCTGCAGGTAAGTTCGCACGGGTAAAAATACACACCATAGTTTTTTATTGCATCCACATCCCTTAATTCAGGGTCAGTTAATAACCTGTTGATCCATCGCCTGTCATTTTCACAGCCGTATATTACATGCGGGTTAAACGCCTTTATCTCCTTTTTATCAATTGGTATTACGTGGCCATTCATGCCTGTTATTCGCGGGATACCTCCGGCAAGGGTTATAAACTCATTCTGAAATGAATCATCTCCTGGTGTCATAAGGGTGTTCCCACCCATGATACGCATCACCCTCTTTCTTTTTTCAGCAGGGATACGCCCGGCCTTTTTTATGA
Organism: Deltaproteobacteria bacterium; assembly: GCA_016931115.1. Taxonomy (GTDB): domain Bacteria; phylum Desulfobacterota; class DSM-4660; order Desulfatiglandales; family HGW-15; genus JAAZBV01. The sequence goes on from JAFGFM010000102.1 coordinate 25,755, forward strand.
TGGTTTCCAGATACCTTTTATTTTCCCTGATAATATTTTCAGCTTCTCTCTCCCTGTGAAATATCTTGCCAATAATTTCAATATGTCTGAAACCCTCTTTAATAGAGCCTGTTTCAAGGTCGATAAGTATGACACTGCTCTTACTGAATCTTTCTAAAACACCTTTCTGGATCTTATTATAAAAAATCAGATCAGGTTTAAGCCTTGCAACCCGATCAAGATCAGGGTTAACAAATCCTCCTACTGTTTCAATGCATGCTGATTTATCAGAAAAGTTATCGTGAATAGTTTTTGCCTTTATCTTTTCCCCTGCGCCCACCTTTACTATTATCTCAGTAATGGAAGGAACAAGGGAAACAACCGATACAGGCTCTTTTGTTATAGAAATATCCCGGCCACTGCTATCCCTGAAACATACGGGATAGCAGTAACCTGTCTTAAGGGAGGCAGTAATTACGAACAGAACAATTGCCAGGCAAGCAATATATTTCTGTTGTACCGGGATATGTAAAACCTTTTTAATACTCATATGCGATGCTTAAAAACATGGATCTACCTGCTCCAGGGTAATAACCCATTGAAGTCACAGAGGTTGACTGATTCCTGAAACTCTCTGTGTATGTATCATACTCCTCATCAAACAGATTGGAGCAGTTTAATGAGAGCAGCCAGTGTTCATAAATACGCTGATTGATATTGACATCAACTGTATAGTAGGATTCAAGCATAACATCCGGGTTCACATCAGTGTCAAGGGCATATGAGCCGGGCCTCTTGCCGGTATACCTGAGTGCAGCAGATACACCAAGGCCATTTTCATTAAAGTAATTTGCCCCTAACTTAAGGTAATCATCAGCAGTATAGCGCGCCTGTCTTGTTACACCACCAACCTGCTCCTCTTTGGCATCAGAATAGGTATAATTAAGATTCAGGTTGACACTCTCGGTTACAGAAAAATTTACCCCTGCCTCATAACCTTCACCTGTAAATTTATCCAGGTTCTGAGGTGTGTAAAAATAGTTGATATCAGGCACCCATCTTATTTTGTCATTAATGTCCCATTTAAAATAGGTCAGGTTAAAGGAGAGTTTATTGTCAATAAAGGCCTGCTCAATCCCTGCATCCATATGTTTTCCTGTTTCAGGGCGCAGATCGGTATTTCCCTGAGCCCCCATGCCCCAGCCCCAGTCTTCAAGAGGCCAGAAGAGGTCGTTAGGCGTTGGCGCATTATAATGTTTGCCATAATTCATCTTTATTGCTGTATCCTTATATGGGTTTATTATAACGCCATAGCGTGGCACATATTTTCTCCCAAACTCAGAATGATCAGTTAGTCTTAACCCTGCAATCATCTTAAAATAGTCACATGCCCTGTACTGACCTTCACCATAATATCCCTTTGTATCAAGGTGCTGAGAGGCTCCTGAAGGACCTGATGTAGTGCCATTTTCATTGAGAGTGATAGTTGAATTTTCCCAGTCATACCTCTTATATTCTGCCCCAAACAGAATTTTTAGATCATCAACAGGTTCAATATCCATATTAGCCTCAAGGGTAAAAACATCATTGGTAACCCATGAATCACTTCCAACAATCACTGGTACAGGCTCTTCCCCTTCATAATTCATGCTGTTATATCTATTAAGGTTAAAATTTTCCATATCCAGATAACTGGCCTTAAAATTAATGCCCGCCTTCTCAAATGGCCTGCCCTTAATGCTGAGAGCAGCTGACATATTCTCATCGCCCTGTCGGTTCAGCAGGTTTGATGCCTCGCCATCATAAAGCTTTGTAGTACCAACATAAAAATCTGCTGTGCCTGCTGGAGGCCTTACACCGGGTCTGCCCATTTCACGATCTACATAATCAGCATAAAGGCTTACATCAAGCAGATCATCCTTTTCAAACACGAGGTTCAGGCTGACATCCTTATGGTCCAGATCAGAATTACTCCTGAAACCATCACTCTCCTGTTTCCCTGCGGTAAAATAATATCCGAAGTTCTCAGTAATAAACATGCCATTCTCGGCAGAGAGTTCAAGGGTGCTGTTTGTACCATACCCTGCCTGGGCATTAAGGGTTAATGTATCTTTTTCAGGCCTTTTGGTTATTATATTTACAATACCGCCCATTGCGCTTGTACCATAAAGCAGAGAACCTGCGCCCTTAACAACCTCTACCCTTTCTATATTATTCATGGGCAGGCCATTCAGGTTGGCGCTTCCAAGAGATGGGGAGTTTACAACAACCCCATTAACAAGCACCTGAGTCCCGTCTGCGCCCATGCCCCTTATATGTATTTCCTCTGTTGCTCCGCCATAATCACCGCGTGTCCTTAAATCAATTCCCTGCTCATTGGAAAGAAGCTGACCAACTGTTTTTGCTCCGGTATCCTCTATATCAATAGAGTCCTTTACGATTACTGAATTTGGTATCTCTTTAATGCTTTCCTCTGTTTTGGTTGCTGTAACAACTACCTCATCCATTCTTTTAGGGTTTGTCTGTTTTAAATCTTTATCCTGGCTGAAACCATTAAAGGTTAATCCCAGTACTGAAATAATAACAAGGGGGATAATTCTCCTTACCATTTTCATCTCCATCAACATTAAAATAAATATGTGATCAAAAAAAATCCCCGGATCGAATTTAATCGATCCGGGGATTGCCCTTTTTTATCCTCTAGATCAGTAGTGTAATGCCACATTCCGCGATGGCCAATACTTGATTCCGGCAGGTCTTCTGACTTCCCCCCCTGTTTAACGGCCTTCCCATCATATGACAGTGGCGTTAAAAAGGTTAAGCAGGTTCTCTTTTCACAAAGAAAAGAGAGGGGTCACAGCGGCGGGTCCGTTCCCGACTTTAACGGGATTCCCTTGAAAGCTCATTAAGAGCACCGAAATCATGAGCATTTTTATGAAATATCATAACAAGAGTCAAGTTATTTAAAGAAAATTATTTTTTACCCTTGACATATTTTTTATTAATCATGTATTACTGCGCCATTCAGGTGCTGCAAAGCACAATAGGGAACCCTGTTTGAGTCAGGGACGGGCCCGCCGCTGTAACCCCGCCTTTTTATTAAAAAGGGAACCCTTTCAGCCATTGTGTACCACTGTTTTTATTATAAACGGGAAGGTCGCTGAAAGGGCGGGGAAGTCAGAAGACCTGCCTGGATACATAAGACTAAAACCGCGTGGACGGCGGCTGGTCTGCATATTTTTCTGTGGATTTAAAAAGGGCAATCCCGGATCTGGTTAACAGGTCCGGGATTTTTTTTTGAAAAAATCATGGTGTTTGGAAGGATACATCAATCTCATGTGGAGAGAGTTCGGATTACTATGGCTATAAACATTGTGAAAATCTTTTGTACAGCATTATCTGTTTTTATTATTTTAACACCATCCGGCTTTGCACAACATCATCAGAGTGAGAAAGATGTCTACACACTGGATGAGGTGGAAGTAACCTCAAGGAAACTTTCTGAATATGTCAAAAACAACCCCCAGAATATCATTGAGATGAATAAAGAAGAGATCAGCGAAAGAAATTTTCTTGAGGTGGGGGAGGCCATAAGCTCTATGCCTGGCGTGGATGTATCCCAGAGTTCAGGCAGTTCGGGCGCAAGGATATCTATCAGAGGAGGTGGCGGCTCAGGCACTGTTCTTGTCATGATAGATGGGAAACCTCTGAATTCCGCACAGTATGGCGGGGTTAACCTTGGAAGCATCCCTGTTGAAATAATAGAGAGAATAACCCTTTTTAAACCGCCTGTGCCTGTCTGGCTTGGTCCTGGAGGGGCCGGAGGGGTAATAAACATAACTACTTTAAACGCAGGTAAACGGCTCCTGAAAAAGGAGAAAAATATCGCCCGCTTAAAATTGAATGGCGGATCATATGGCGCAGCAGAGCTTAATGCCAGTTACATGATAAACATGGAAAAAAGCAAAGTGCTTCTTGCAGCCAGCGCGAGCCATATGGATGGGAAACGGCCCAACAGCGATGATGACTCACAGAACGCAAGTATCAAATACCAGCATGAAGGCAGTTCAGGGAAAAGGTATGACCTGAATGGGAGTTACTACCATTCCAGTCACGGCTCTTCAGGCCCTCTGGATAATCCGACTCCTGATGCAAGGCAGCGCTATCAGAAGGCTTCTCTTGATCTTCAGGCAAACGGCTTTCTGAACAGCAAAAAGGAGCTCTCTCTTAAAACATATATAGATCTGGAAAATCTTAAGGATAAATCCCAGATGGGTTTTGAATCAACGCTTGATGTATTGAAATCAGGGTTAAACCTCGAGACCGTCTGGGATTCCAGCGAAAAAAGATTATCAAAACGACTGGGTGTATTGTTTGAGACAAACAGGGTGGATCACAATCTTTCAGGTGATCATCACAGAGAGAAGGCATCCATGCATTTACAGCAGGACAGAGAATTTGATTTTGTAAATGCAACCCTGGGGCTCAGGGGTGATTATACAAATGACTTCGGGGTTTTTCCTGCTGTGAGCACAGGTATCAGCTTTCCGATTAACACTGATACAATAATCAAGACAACAGCCGGATACTCGGTAAACATACCCACATTTAATCAGCTCTATCAGCCCAGCCACGGTTCCATTGACCTGGTAAGGGGCAACCCTGATCTTGATGAAGAAAAGGTTTATGCCTTTGACCTTAGCCTTACCCACAATTTTGACAAAAACACTGTATTGAATACATCCATTTTCAGGACAGAGACGAAAAACCTGATTACACATATAAGGGGGGATGACCTTATTTACAGGCCCATTAATATTTCCAGTGCTTATAAGCAGGGTGTTGAGGTGGCTTTTAAATTACCCGTGACACAGATGATTGCAATGGATATGAGCTATATCTACCAGGAGACCGAAAACGAAGAAACAGGATACGACCTTCCCTATTCGCCTGACCATACATTCAAGGTAACAGGAATTATCACCCTGCCATCAAAAACAAAGGTTGAAGCAACTGTTAAGGGTAACAGCCGCCAGTACAGCAGCCCCGGGACTCTTCAGGAACAGGTGCTCGCGAGTTATGCTGCTATGAACATAAAAATTATACATCCTGTAACAATATTAAACTATGGTGGTGAGGTTTATCTCCATATGGATAATCTCCTCGACACTGCTTTTGAAACCCACGCGGGATACCCTGATGATGGCTTCAGATTTATTGCCGGGCTTAATATTAATTTTTAATGGAAGGAAAAATATTTAAATGAAATTTCCTAAGCATATAAATAAAAGTCTTATTATTTTCTTTTGCATTATATTTCTGATTCCAGTCCTTTCTTTTGGCTCTGCACCTGTAAAAATAACTGACTCAGCCGGGAATAATATAACCTTTTCACAAGAACCGGAAAGGGTTGTATCCCTTCTGCCCTACATAACTGAAATGCTCTATAAATTCGGTGAAGGCAAAAGTATTAAAGGGATCACAAAGCAGGACCTTGCCTTGAATACAGCATCTGAGGCAAAAAATGTAGGAAGTTACTTTTCTCCTGACCTCGATTCAATCATCGATTGCAATCCTGACCTTGTTATAGCCACACCTTCCCAAAAAAAGATCATTGACTATTATAAAAACAAACAGTGCAAAGTTATGATCCTTGAGGTTAAGAAAATCGATGATGCATTTAACCAGATGGAGATGATGGGCAGCGTATTCAACTGCCAGTCTGAGGCAAAAAAGGTGATAGAGGGTAACCGTGAAAAGATCGCCTTTGTAAGGGCGCGGGCTGATAAAATCCCTCCTGAAAAAAGATTACGTGTTGCACGTGTTATGGCAGGGGGTGAAATATCATGCCCTGGTGACGACTCATTTCAGGCAGAGATGATAAAGGCCTGCGGAGGGATGCCCCTGAAGTCAGGCAGAAATGGTTTTGGTGTCCAGGTAAGTCTCAAGGAGTGGCAGGATTTCAATCCCCAGTTTATATATGGCTGTAACGATAATGAAAAGGCTGTGCGGGAGCTTATAAACAGGGATGGCTGGAAGGATGTTGATGCGATAAAAAATAGCTCTATATCCATGTTCCCCTGTGAACTCACATGCCAGGTGTCTACACGCATAGGGGATTTTATACAATACCTGGCCGCAACCATTTATCTTGAAACATTTGCTGACTTTTCCAAAGCGGTCACAGAAGATAAAGTTCTTGAACAGACACCTGTTCAGCTTGATATCTCCTATGTCAAAAAGGCAGAGATTGTAAGGCACCGTGTGGCTGATGCAGAGTATAAATCTGTTGTGCTTTCATTTAACGATTTACAGGATATAGCCTCGACCTTTGATGGATATCTCACAGATGTCAAAGGGGCCGCCAATACATATGTTCCCATGCATGCAAGCCTTGGTCAGATGGCATTCGGTGTTACAGGCGCCAAAGAGGCAGTAAAGAGGAACCTCGGGTTTTCAGGTTCAGGTTTTACAACCCTTATGACCGGTGCGGATATGGACAACCTTTCCATACAGAAAAGGAGCTTTAAAGACCTTGAGGTGACAGCCCTCGTAACAGCAGGTGTAAGGGGAAACGCCCAGAGGGCATCACAGGATGAAGGGTCATATTACAGCCACGGCACCATAAATATTATTGTCCTTACAAACCGGAGATTGACTCCACAGGCCATGCTAAGGACCATCATCACTGCAACAGAGGCCAAGAGCGCTGCCTTAATGGATTTGGATATAAGAAGCACATACAGCGGGTTAAAAAATGGCGCAACAGGCACAGGGACCGATAATGTCCTGGTGGTAAGGGGAAACGGCCCGGTTGAAGAATATGCAGGCGGCCACACAAAGGCCGGGGAGCTCATAGCAAAGGCGGTTCATGCCGGTGTTACAGAAGCCATCTTAAAACAGAATGGCATCAGGCCATCAAGGGACATATTCCAGAAATTAAGGGAGCGGGGCCTGACCATTGATAAAATAGCAGAAATATTTTCCAATGGAGCAGATAAAGAAAGGGTAATGAACCAGATTGAAAAACTGCTCACTCAGCCCTGTTATTCATCCTTTATAGAATCGGCCTTTGCCATAAGCGATGGATATGAAATGGGTCATATCAAAGAGGTCACCACCTTTGATGATACATGTGTTTGTGTAATCAGAAGATTAACCGGCTCAACAAATATCAGTGCTAAAGATATCCCTGTAAATAATCAGATGCCTGTTATTTTATCAAAGGCCTTTGGTTCGCTTGTTTACGGCATCAAGCAGACAGGAAAAAGGGGTCAGTAAAATGTTAATAAACAGACCTGGTATATTCAATATTGATCCAATTGTAAAAAGTCCAACAATCGTCATTCCCGCGAAGGCGGGAATCTATA
>JAFGFM010000103.1 GCA_016931115.1 Deltaproteobacteria bacterium
CTGTTTTTTAATATGATTCGGGGCATCTAACCTTAATCACTAAAAAATCAATCCTTTCAGAGAGTTAGGAGCACTCACAACATAACGATAAATAGCATTGCACATATAACACCCACCAGGAATACCGGTATCCATGAAACAGGAGGATGATAGATGGTAAAAAATGCGGCGCTTCCGATTATTGCCCTCCATCCACCCCATTCCCTGTCCAGCGCCCTGTAAAGAAGTCCCCTGAAAAGATATTCTTCAGCAAATGGGGCAATGGTTATCGCAATGAAGGCATAGATGTACCTGGCATTAATATTTTTTGCAAACTGTGCCTGGGATTTTTCCAGCAATTCAGCTGTTTCAGGGAATCGCATAAGAATAGCCTGTACGATAGCGCCCCTGTCACGGGTGAACCACAAAAACTCCTTTTTATAAAGAGGTTCTTTACCAAAGTGAATAGTTCTCTTTTTTAGGCGTGAGGGGCTTGAATCAGTAGATGAGTTGTTACCCCCAAGCCCCTTTTGTGCCTCCCACACACTGAACCATGTGGCCTCGGTTATTATTATTGCAGGACATGCCAAACAGGTTAGTACCCCGTGAGTGAATGAAAAAGAGCCGTCACTCTTACCACCCAGAAACAGAAAAAGCCACGGCCATGATAAAACTAAAAAAGGGTTGATAAACCTGACCAGAACCGGAAATATTTTTCCCACAAGAAGGGATAGAAAAATCAATATCGGGTGTTTACGACGCAGGGTATCGAGTTCAAGACCTTCTCCCTGAAAAACCAGCATCAATACCCAGATGAAAAGCATTACTGACCCGATCATACGCGGAAGCGGGGCAATAGAGATTTCCTTAAGCCCTGGCGCTGCCTCATTCCATGAAATAAAATTGCTTGAACCGTTTGATTTGATCTCGTTTCTCAACCTTTGTTCAATTTCATCTTCCGGGTCACCGCTCCTCTCTGATATTTTTTTTGCCTCTGATTTATAAAGGCCTTTCTCAACAAAAAGATCCAGTGGGACAGGGCCGTTTAAATGGCCCATTTCCAATGCCTTAAGCCTTTTAAGAAATGTGCCGCTGACAACTATTTTCCCATATGATTCCGTCTCCACGCACTGGGCAGACTTGACTGCCATGTTTGTTGAAAAAACTGCCCACGACATTAACAAAGGAGAACACTAAGGCAGCCAGAAAAAGACCGAGCACTCTCCAATCCATTGCCTTATCAGATGCCCTTTGCCTCAGTAACTGTCCCTGACGCTGACTTCGACCTTTGGTTCATGCAACAGGGCAAGGAGGAGGCCAAGCTTTATTTTCATTCCCCTTTAATACTCCTCCGCATAATTGTGTATCTCATCGGTGAGGTTCAGGTTCGCAATAAGAGGATCAAGCCTTTTCATTGTCTGGTCAACATCAAGGCCGTGCATTGCCGCGCTGAGTGCAAGCACCTCTTTGCCGGACATATATGAATAGTATACAGGTTCATCCGGTAAAAAACCTATGAGCCGTTTCACCTCAACTCTGTCATCAAAGGCATCAAGGTTGTCAAGACTCTATAGTTACAGACTGTCTGGTCCTGCTGTTTTTGGGGTTTCAGTTTTTGGACCATAGATGTAAACCTCTATGCCCAAATACCTGATAGAGATTGTTATTCCATGAGCCTTGCGTTATATAAGAAATATTATGATTACCTGTTTAATGGGAAATACCATTAACCACAGATAAGCCAGAGGGTACATAGAAGTATTTTTTAAGTATATCTTTATGAGCCACGTGTACCTGTGATGAATTGTTTTTCATTTTTTTAACCAATACTATTTGGGCATATTATGTCATTAAAAACCAGATTGATAAAAATTATATTGTTTCAGATTTTTATGCTGCTCCTGTTTTGCAGCTCTTCACACGCATGGTATGGGAAAACGCACCTTGCCATAGCTCAGAGGGCTGGTTACAGATACTGGTACAATGCCGCTGCCGCAGATATTGCACGGCTTAAGGCAGCTGATATTGAGCAGTATAACCATTTTGTAAATAACAAGAGGGGTGCAAAAATCACCCCTCAGGCAGTACTTGCCCAGATAAAAAAATATGATTCACCTCGTGACCGCAAAGGGCATCTTTATGGCGCAATAGTTGGGTCGCTCAGACATTATATAAATGCTAAAAAAGAAGGGGCCTTTGCAGAAGATCACATGGCCTATTGTGTCCACTATATTGGTGATCTGTCCATGCCCCTTCATAACATTGAATACAGCCCATTCAATAAAAGATACCACCTTAATATGGATGGTATCCTGGAACAAAAGGTACTGGATAACCTCTCTGAAATAAAGATAGAAAAGATAACCATAAAAACAGAGGATGAACTTATTAAAGAAATATGCAGGGTAGCAAATATATCAATGGAGCTGGGCTTCAGGCTTGAAAAGGAAAACAGGATGATGACAAAGGCTGAGGCATACAGGCAGATCAGTATGAGCGCATCGCTATTAAAGGCGGTTATTGAGTATGCAAATTATATGACCCATCGATAATCAGGCGATAAAATCTGCCCGCAGTTTCCAAATATTACATATGTATTTTTTTTCCTATGGGTAAGAAACGAATTACAGAGTATTTTCGGTAAAGTTTTACATGATTTTGATTTTTTAAAATCCATTCATTTATACAATAAAAAAAAGATTGCTGTAACATATTGATATCTAATGTAAATAAATGTTTTATTATTATTTCATAGCTTTTGGCATTGTTGGCACTGCTCTTGCTCTACTAATCTACAAAACGATGTTAACAGTCAACCTTTACTGTATGTTTATACAGAAGATAGAAGGAGGAAATATTATGAAAAAAATATTATTTTTATTTTTATTATGCCTTGCAAGTGGAATGGTTGCCCATGCTGATACAATTTATTTAGATAGTGATTCTGATTTTTATATAGGTACTATTTCGGGCGCACAACCATCAGACGCGGTGAATGAAGTGGAGTATATTAATCAGCTAATAGTCTTATATCCACCTGAACCAGAAGATGGTTTTAATGTGGGTGGTCGTGATTATGATCCCACATTTAATTTTTCACCGCCGTTACCTAAAGCAATTTATAACCCAGAAGATGCATACAAAGATGAAGATAAAAAAGATACTACAGAGCTTAATGAAGTAAAAATCAAGGATATTAATGTTAGTGATTGGACATATGTTTATGCAAAATACGGTAATGATGCCTTTGTCTGGTTTGTAGCCGACATTCAAGGTATGGTTGATGTATCCTTTTCTATGCTTGGGTCTGATGGGCAAAACCATGAAATTTCACATCTTTCTATGTACAAAAGCGCATCGCCTGTTCCGGAACCTGCAACAATGCTTCTGCTTGGGTCAGGTTTGTTAGGGCTTGCTGGCTTTGGAAGAAAGAAATTTAAAAAGTAATCATTTGATCTGATCAATCAATAAAAACCAAAAAGGCAGGGTTAATTTAACCCTGCCTTTTTTTAATCCTGTCCTTTTATCTTGCCTCTTCATAAGAATTTATGGGTACAAATATCGACATACAGTAATATTAAATAGGTTCTATTGTTTTTCCTGCCAAATGGTTGGGACTTTATGTCTGGACTCTGGGGTAATACATTATATGTCGCCCCTATGGGGCTTTTTATTTTTTTGGTAATGTATTTTCTATTAATATGTCACCCCTTCGGGGTTAATAAATTTATCCTGATCTAATCGTGTTAATGGCAACACAGATGTGAATGAAACCATCATTTATGTGTTGCCTCTATGAGCAGACAATAAAAGCACCATAGGTGCGGCATATTAATAGCGCTATGTTTGCATCATTATTTATCAGCCCCATCGGGGCGACATGTTAATCACCATTCACACAGCATCATCGGGGTGCTGTATAAATCGCGTTTATCTCTTTCCTTTATCCACACATATGTGGAGCATTAACCTCTATTGGCCTGTCTGGCTTGTAATCACCACCGTGTCAGGCGCGCTACTTGCTTTACCATCATTTACAATGAGCGTGATGGTATAAATGCCATCAACATCAGGTGTAAACTGGGCAGTAGGGAAATTCACATTAGAAAAAATTACGGCTGTACTATTCGTTGGTTTTTCTATAGACCAGTAATATTTTAATGTGTCACCATCAGGATCAGAACTGCCGCTGCCATTCAGGGAAACAGCCGTGCCAGTGCTTACTGTCTGATCAGGGCCGGCATTGGCTACTGGCGGGAAATTGGAAACGGCGGTTATTACCACCGTATCAGGCGCACTGCTCACTTTGCCGTCATTGACAATAAGAGTCAGGGTATAAACACCATCTATGTCAGGTGTAAAATAGGGCTCACTGCTTGTCGGATTTGTAAGCGAGGCAGAACTACCCTCAGGACTCTCCATGGTCCAACTATATGTTATAGGGTCATTATCCGCATCAGAACTGCTGCTGCCATTCAAGGTGGCAGCGGTATTGGTTTTGATTGTCTGATCTGCACCGGCATTAGCGGTGGGAGCGGTATTTTCTCCCAGCAGTAAAAACAGCCAGGGCATGGAAGCGGCTGTTACTGTGGCTGCACTAAAACAACAAAAAATAACACTAAACAATATTATGAATCCAGGTTTTAATATGCGCATATTATATTCCTTTTTTTAATAGCCTTCTTTTATTTGGTAAGACCTTTAATTAAAAGTTTTTCGTGATAAACACATTTATTATTCATGATTCGTGGTAATTATAACAGCACAATTTCAACATGTAACTATAAATTATTAAATATCAATAAGTTAACAAAAGATTACCTGGTTGATAATTGTTATGATTTTAAAACCTGAGGTAGGGATAATATATTTAGTGTTCATCCAGAAAAAGACAAATTCTGGATGGGGCTTTCAGCTGTCAGCTATCAGCAGTCAGATAACTCTTTTGTTTTTAAGTTGAACGCTCATGCTGGCACAAGGCCGGTGGTAGAAAATTCGCCACCTTAACATTTGATCTGCTTTTCGTAGGGTCGGGGTTTATCCCCGACCTGTTTTTGGGCCAGACCCATATGATTTGTTTTTGTATGAGGCGTCTCTTGTCCCAGCATCTTGCGACAACATAGCTTAAGTGAAAACAGAAACCCTCCTACGAAGGATGGAAAGACTACTGCCTGTCCGGTTGTAGCTGCTTATATCCACAAATGCCGGGCGGACACGCAGGTCCTCCCCTACGGTGTAGAAGCGATAAAATCTTTTCCACATTTTAAGAGCCATTATAAAATATTTATTGCGAACCTTAAGACAACAAAATAAGGTTTTATAACTAATCGTAAAAAAGCCTTATGATCCAATGATTTCGGATTTATCCTGATGCTGGCATAAGGTCGGTGGGTGATAATCCGCCATCTTACCATTTGGTCAGCTTTTCGCAGGGTCGGGGTTTATCCCCGACCTTTTTTAACATGGGCCAGACCCATATGAATTATTTTAGTACGAGCTGGCGATTGTCCAGGCATCTTGACACAGCATAGCCTTGGTGAAGACAGAAGCTATTGCGCCCGCAGTAGTCCGCTACATAGGATGGAAAGGCGGCTACCTGCCCGGTTATAGAGGCTCATGTCCACAAATGCCTGGCGGACACGCAGGTCCTCCCCTACGGTGTAGAAGCGATAAAATCTTTTCCACATTTTAAGAGCCATTATAAAATATTTATTGCGA
>JAFGFM010000104.1 GCA_016931115.1 Deltaproteobacteria bacterium
CACAATAAAATCCGCTTTGCAACTACTTTCTTCGCGGATTCTTATTTTTTCTTTACTTTTTTACTACCATAAGGACTAAACTGTTACCCGCGAACCACGCGAAAGACACGAAAAAATTTGTAATTTGTTTTTCTTGGTGTTCTTTGCGGTTACTCTTTTAGTCCAATCAGCACATTGCGTCCACCGATTTTCGCGGGAAAATCACAAACCCTGAATCCCAGTTCTTTTATATCCGATACCATATCTTCAAATGCATTTTGGGTAACATGCATTTTGGGTTCAACTATCAGGATCTTCCCATTTTCATTAAGCATTGTCTTTAGTTCCTTTAAAAAGGCACGTGGAGAAGGTGTTTCATGAACCATGTGGTAGGCAAGTAAAAAATCCGCCTTCTGGTCAAGCCCTACCCTATCCTGCTCGCATTGAAAAAATTTGATACGCTCTTCAACATGATGTTTAATAGCCTTTTTCCTTACATCCCCTAGCATCTTCTCCTGCAGGTCAATTGCTATCACTTTACCGGAAGATCCAACGAGTTTTGCCATCTCTATTGTGAAAAATCCCGGACCGCAGCCAATATCTATTGCTGTATCTCCTTCGGAAATATAGGGGCGAAGCATTTTATTAGGGTTTTGAAATATCCGGCGTATCGGGTTATCAAAAATAAATGCTATCTGATGCGGGCATACATGCCCGGCAGGGTTCTCTCCGGTTGAAATAGTGCTCATAATTTTAATCCTCCTTAAGTGTTTACCAGCTAAACGCTATGGTAAAAAAAAATTACTTCATTATATTTTTATAAAAAATTTCAAGTTTATCCATTACTTCATTCAAAAACTGCAATTTATCATTTGTAAGGTTACTGAAAAAGGTCTTGAACCCGCCATCCATTGTCTCATGCCAGTCCTTATGCGCATAATAGGCCGTCTTTCCACGGGAGGTGAGAGCTACTATAATCCTGGAAAGGTTTGAAGGATCAATCTCTTTTATCACAAAACCCTTATTCTCAAGCTTTTTAAGGGTCTGGGAAACAGCGCCTTTTGTAACCCCGGTTGACTTTGCAATGTCTGTAACGCTGAGCCTGGCATCATTATCGCCTATCAGCTCTATCATGTGGATTTCGCCTGGACTCATGGGTGAATTTGTTCCATATGTCCTGGGCGCCTTATCCAGTTCATTTGCAAGATAGACAATCCTGGCGAATTTTTCATGTAACCTATGCAAATTTCCATTTTCCATGAATAAAGAGTATATAAGCTAAACACTAATGTCAAACTTTTTTAGAAACTAAAATAGCATAAAGAGTAATCATGTGACGCAGAGCCTCTAAAGACTTCATTCCCACGGGGACCATGGGAACAAGGGAAATACCATTCACCGCAAAGAGCGCAAAGGAGGCGAAGAAGTAATTTTTAATATTAATCTCTGCGAACTCAGCGTTCTCTGCGGTGAAGATTTTTCTATTAAAACTCCATCTTATACCCTATGCGGAATGTCCTCCCTGGTTCGTTAAAGGTAAAACCCCTTGATGTGGTCAGGTAATCGGAATAGGCTTTGTCAAACATATTGTCTATTGCGCCGTATATCTCATGCCCGGTGGTGGCAACGATAAATTTATAACCTGCCATAAAATCAAACCTTGTCCAGTTATCAGATGTATTCACCCCTGTTGGCACCTTTTTCTGTGAGCCATTATAGATGGCATCAAGCTGCACCCATGCACCGGATATAGGATAATAGCAGAGCCTTAAAAACCCATTAAAAGGCGGTATTGAGGGGAGGTCAAGATCATTTCCTGTGTCTCGCCCCCTTGTGTATGCCACATTACCGGAGGCGGAAAACCACGCTGTCGGACGCAGGGTAAATTCGATCTCCCCGCCATACAACTCTGCCTCGCTTATGTTCTGGAGCTCTATACGGGTAGGGCTTACCCGGTTTTCCGCAATCAGGTTCTCCAGATCATTATAATATAGCGCTACCCCGGCCTTTAAGATCTCGCCAGTCCTCATTACACCATATTCAAAAAACATGGACTCTTCAGGTTCAAGGTTGGGGTTACCCCATTTTTCTACACCGCTTCCAAGGTTAAGGTATTTATACCGCTCTTCAAGTGAGGCGGCCCTGTATGCCCTTGCAATTATAAAGTCTGTTGACCAGAGGTTGTTTATCTCATATGTGACCCCTGTATGGGCGTTCCATGAATATTCGGATACATCATACTTATCCCATATCCTCCTGTTTGGCTGGGGAGGCGGCGGTGCAGTGGCAAATGCGGTTATATAAAGGTCTGTCTCTTCATTTTTTACCTGAATCCTGTCAAACCTGCCGCCGATATTCATTGATAACCGGTCGTTTATTCCCCATTCATCCTCTGTGTAAATCCCTGATGAGAGATAATATGAGTCAGGTATGGGTGTATCTATAGAGGTCTCACCATTATGCTTTGTGCGCACCCTTTCTCCATCATAGGTGCGTTTCCAGGTATCAAGGCCAAGCATGATGTCATGATTATCGCTCTTAAACCTGTTAATAAGGGCAGAAGAGTAGGTTTTATGCGTTGCCTCAGGTTCAATGCTCCTTAAAAATGCGCCCATAGGCGGGGGGATATCATTAACCCTCACATGCCTCTCTATTGAATGGTATGAAAGCCTGATCTTTGACTCCTGGTAAAAACCGGTCTCAGGACGATAGGTGTGTTCAAGGTTTATCAGGACACGGTCAACCTCATCATATGTCACTTTTGCCTCAGCCGGAAAGCCCACACTGCCCGCGCCGGGTATGCCTATCTCATCACCCCTGTAATACTGGGTCTTTAACTCGGTAGAATTGACCTCATTAGATTTATAACCAAGGTTTAGTATCCCCTGCAGGTCTGAAAACCCGCTGTTTTTCATTGTATTGTGGCTGCCATCTTTATATGAACCGAAATCCCTGTAGCTCCCGCTCGCAAATATATAATAATCAGGGGTATTATAGGCGGTATATGCATATGTGCTTCCGCCATCAGAATTAAAATTATAAAGCAGGTTGAGGCCTCCTTCTGCATAGGCATCATGGCTGAACCTGCCGTTCCTGGTTATAACATTTACTACTCCTCCCATGGTGCCTGAGCCATAGAGTGCAGAGATTGGGCCTTTAAGTATCTCAACCCGCTCAACAGAGGCGGGGTCGACTGTGCCGAACTGAGCGCCTATATCGGTTGCAGTATTGAGCCTGATATCATCAACCAGAAAGACCACGTTTGCCCTTGAGCTTCCGCGTATATTCACCTCTGAGCCCCAGGGTGAGTCTGAGCTTTTTGTTACACCGGGGATTACCCTTAGTGCGTCCGATATACTGCTTGGCTGTATAAAATGTATGTCATTTGAGCTTATCACCCCTGTGCCTCCCGGCACCTTTTTTATCTCTGAGGCGTAACCCCGCGCAGTTACAATTATTTCATCCAGTACATAAGACTCTTTGCTTTTCGTATCTTCATCAGGTTTTTTCTCTTCTGCAAATATATAACCTGACATGAGCGTTACTATTAACAGGATTCCAATTATAGTTTTCATTATAAATCTCCAGATTTTTTCTTGTTATTAATTTTTGCAGTATAGATTCCAATACTAAATATCTTTTTTGTATTTGCAAAAAAATAGCCTTCTTTACTGCTCAATAGTCGAATTATTCACCCTTTAACGATTAAATTTCCTAAACAGATGGGTAAGTTAGCCCTTTTTAAAAAACTTTGCATCAAATTATTTTTTTGCATAGAGCAAGGAATAGTGTTATATATCCCTGATATTTTTATAGTTTGCCCTTTTTTTTACCCGGGAGACCGAAAAAATAGCAGATTTAAATCTGATAAAAAACCAAAGGAGATTATTTTATGAGCAATAGTGATACATATAAACAATCTGACAGTGCTGATATGGAGCGTTCCTCCCTGATGAAGGAGCTGAGAACCGCAGCCGGGTACATACCCCTTGCAGCCAGGAAAAGTTCAGAATTTAAAAGAATAAAGGTTACTGTAAATGGAAAAGAAACCGAGGTATATGGAGGGCTTACCATACTTCAGTCTCTTCAGCAGGAGGGTATACACATACCTCACCTCTGTTATGACATAAGGCTTAAGAGGGCCAATGGGAACTGCGGCCTCTGTGAAGTGGAACTTGAAGAGGATGGAAAGGTGGTAAGAAGCGTAAAAAGCTGCCAGACCCCCATAAAAGAGGGGATGAATATTATCACCTCAAGCCATCATCTTGAGGCATACCGCAGGGTAAGGCTTGAGCAGCTTTTAAGCGATCACAATGCAGACTGTACTGCACCATGCGTAATGACCTGCCCCGCCCATATTGATATACAATTCTACCTGATGCATGTGGAGGCAGGTAATTTTGAGGCTGCCCTTAAGGTTATCAAGCAAAGGAACCCCTTCCCGATTGCCTGCGGTCGCGTATGCCCCCATCCATGTGAGGCACAGTGCAGACGCAACCTGGTTGATGAACCTGTTGCCATCAATTATGTAAAACGTTTTGCAGCAGACTGGGACATGGCAAGTGGAACCCCGTTTGTGCCCAAAAAGGCTGAGGCTACCGGCAAAAAGATCGCCATTATCGGAGCAGGCCCTTCAGGTCTTACTGCTGCATATTATAGCGCCATCAATGGTCATGATGTGACCGTCTTTGAGCGTCACAGCCAGCCTGGCGGTATGATGCGCTATGGTATTCCTGAGTATCGCCTGCCAAAGGCACAGCTTGACAAGGAGATCGGCATTATAAAGGCCCTGGGTGTAAAGATTCTCTGTGAAAAAAACCTTGGTACAAGCATACACCTTGAAGACCTTCATAAAAATTTTGATGCGGTTTATCTTGCCATAGGCTCATGGCGGGCAACCCCCATGCAGATTGAGGGCGAAAATCTCAAGAATGTATATCTCGGCATAAACTTTCTTGAGATCGTCACAAAGGGAGAAAAGATTGATCTGGGCGAAAAGGTCATAGTAATAGGCGGTGGTAATACCGCGATTGACTGTGCCCGTACAGCACTGCGCAGGGGTGCAAAGGATGTGAAAATCATATACCGCAGGACTGAGGATGAGATGCCTGCCGAGAAATATGAGGTCGAGGATGCCAAACATGAAGGCATTGAGATTATTACTCTTACAGCCCCCAAGAAGATAACTGAGGGCAATGGTAAAAAACAGCTTGAGTGCATAAAGATGACCCTTGGTGAACTTGACAGGTCAGGCCGTCGCCGCCCTGTATCCATTGATGGAAGCGAGTTTATCATTGAGGCGGATACCATTATCGGCGCCATTGGCCAGAGCACAAATACCCAGTTTTTGTATAATGACCTCCCGGTAAAACTGAATAAATGGGGAGATATACAGATTGACGGGCGCACCATGCAGACCTCTGTAGACAAGATATTCTCTGGTGGAGACTGCGTTACAGGCCCTGCCACGGTTGTCCAGGCGGTTGGGGCAGGATGGCGCGCCGCAGAGGCAATGCACTGCTACCTGACAGAAGGGTATGTGAGGGAGGAAAAGGCTGAATATAACAGCAGCAGGGGCACACTTGAAGACCTCCCGAGGTGGGAGTTTGAGGAGATGCCTAAAATCCCAAGGTCAAAGATGCCCATGATTGAGGTTGAGGCCAGGAAAAATAACTTTAAGGAGGTTGAGCTGGGCCTTACAGCAGAACAGGTAAGGGAAGAGGCAAGACGCTGTCTCCGCTGCGGGTGCGGCGCAAGGTACACCTGTGATCTCAAGGCAGAGGCAAAGGCTCATAACATAACATATATCAAACCGATTCATGACAGGCCATTCTTCCCACAGGCAAATGACCATCCATTCATCGTAAGGGATCACAACAAATGTATCTCATGTGGTAGATGTATTGCCGCATGCGCCGAGGTTGTAGGTGTTGATGTCCTCTCCTACTATCTCAAGAACGGTAGAATGCTTGTTGGTACAAGAACAGGTAAACCGCTCAATGAGACATACTGCGTGAGTTGCGGGCAGTGCGTAAATTCATGCCCATGCGGCGCACTTGATTACAAGAGAGAAAGATGGAAGGTGCTGGGCGCTATAAAAGATCCGAAAAAGACGGTTGTTGGTTTTGTTGCGCCGGCAGTAAGAAGCGTTATTGCCTCACATTATAAACTCCCCTTTGACCAGGCCTCCCCGTTTATAGCAGGGCTTCTTAAAAAGATGGGTTTTGACAAGGTCTTTGATTTCTGTTTTGCAGCAGACCTGACCATCCTTGAGGAGACAACCGAATTTATTAACAGGGTAACCAACAAGGGAGTTATGCCACAGTTCACATCATGCTGTCCTGGTTGGGTCAACTATGTGGAACGCCGTCATCCTGAGCTTATTCCTCACCTCTCTTCATGCAAATCCCCGCAGCAGATGATGGGCGTTACTGTTAAAAACCACTTTTCTGAGTGGGCAAATATACCGAAAAAGGATCTGTTTGTTGTGTCCATAGTCCCCTGTCTTGCCAAGAAGTCTGAGGCGGCAAGGGAGGAGTTTGCACCCGAGGGTATACGTGATGTTGACTGTGTTCTTACCACAACCGAACTCATTGAGATGGTAGAAATAACATTCACAGATGTCAATGAGGTGGAGTTATCGGAATTTGATGATCCCTACAAGCAGGTAACAGGCGCCGGTGTACTTTTTGGCGCATCAGGTGGCGTTGCTGAGGCCGCACTCAGGATGGCTGCTGAAAAACTTTCAGGAAAGGCCCAGCATGCCCAGCTTGAGTTCGAGGCTGTAAGGGGTTTTGAGGGGATAAAGGAGGCCACTGTTAACCTGGGTGGAAATAAGCTCAGGGTTGCTGTTGTAAGCGGTCTTCACAATGCTGAACAGGTAATAGAGAGGGTAAAGGAGGGCGTTGATACAGGGTATGACCTTATAGAGGTCATGACATGCCCGGGAGGATGTATATCCGGGGCTGGTCACCCGGTGCCTAAAAAGATAGACTCTCTTGAAAAAAGACAGCAGGTCCTGATCAATATAGACAAGACCTCCAAATTCAGGAAATCACAGGATAACCCTGATATCATCAATCTTTATACCGAGTTTTACGGTGAACCCAACTCTGAAAAGGCACACCATCTGCTGCATACACACTATTTCAACAGAAAAGGCAAGATCACCAAGTCCAGCAAAATGGCTGATTCTGTTTTCAAGACACAGGTTATTGAGATATGTGTATGTGAAAAATGTATTGCAAACGGTGTTGGAGACTTTATCAGGGCGCTTAATCAGAAGATTGAGGAGCGGAAACTTCAAGATGGTATCCGCATAGTACCTCTGCACCTGAAGGACTGCCCTGGCAAGGAATTCCTGATAAAGGTAAATGGCGTCAAGGTAAACGAGACAGAGCTGAACGGTTTCCTTAAAATTACACGGCCAGTAGAGATGGAACCTATATCTGAGGGGGCATAACCCTAAAGCAGGTTTTATGGACTGGCGTATTCTTGCATTGGTATCGGCTGCCTTTTCGGCAGCCGCTGCCATATGTGAAAAAAAATCCCTCTTCAAGATAGATGCGCTTGAATTTTCAGCCATCCTTTCTCTTTTTGCATTTATACTTGCAGTGCCCTTTGTCTGGTTCTTTGACTTCGGGGAGATAAGCACACAGGCGTTATCAATTCTTTTTATAAAGAGTATTTTCAATGCGGTTGCATTCTATTCTGTTATGGCCGCCCTTAAAAGGCTTGATATCAGCGGGTCTCTCCCTTTAATGGATCTTAATCCAGGCGCTGTCGCCATTGTTGCATTTATCTTTCTGAATGAAAGCCTGAACATCTGGCAGATTGCAGGGCTTGTCCTGGTAATTATAGGCACATACCTTATTAATGTGAAAAAGGGTAACCACATCCTTGCCCCCTTTACCATATTCATAAAATCCAGGGGACACAACTATATCTTAATTGCCCTTATTGCCTTCACGATCACCTCTGTGCTTGACAAGGTTATTGTTGGCAATTTCAGGATAAAGCCTGAGGCCTTCATGTTTTTCCAGCACCTGTTTAATCTATTTCTGTTCGGGCTGGCATTTATAGCCATCAGAAAGGAAAAGACAGCGGAGCTTTTCACCGAATCTATTAAAAAGGGCTGGCCCCTTATCGCATTTATCGGGGTACTCACAATAGGGTACAGATACTCCCAGATCCTTGCAGTGGCAGGCGGCAAGGTGGCACTGGTGCTGGCATTAAAAAGGCTCTCGGTTTTTATTGCATGCCTTGTTGGAGGAAGACTCTTTCGTGAAACAGGGCTTGCTGTGAGGCTCACCGCTACCCTTGTTCTCCTGATTGGGACATACCTGATAACCGCTATAAAGTGATAACCGGGCCGCTGATATTATCTAACTCTCTTCTTCTTTAAGCCCTTCATCATCTTCCGGAAAACCCCGGGGCAAAAAGCCTGTTGCCTCACTTGCAGGCAGCTCCTGGACATCCTTTAACTTTTTTCCAACTACCCTTGATCTTATCCTGGCCTTTTCAATGGTATCAGATGCCTGATTTATCTTTTTCTGAACTGCATCCAGGATATCTCCATACCTTGTCCACTCGGTCTTAACAGCTGCAAGCAGGCTCCAGACCTCGCTTGAACGTCTCTGGATAGCGAGAGTCCTGAAACCCATCTGGAGACTATTCATGATGGACCATAATGTTGTAGGGCCTGCAACCACTACACGGCACTCACGCTGAACAGCATCTATTAAACCAGTCCTGCGAATAACCTCTGCAAAGAGCCCCTCAATGGGCAGAAAAAGTATGGCAAAATCGGTGGTTTTCGGCGGGTTTATATGCTTTGAGCAGATATCATATGCACATGCCTTAACCCGTGCCTCCAGTTGCCTGCCTGCAATTTCAATTGCCTCTGCATCACCCCTCTCCTGTGCCTCGATAAGACGCTGGTAATCCTCTACAGGAAACTTGGCATCAATTGGAAGATAGACCATATCATCTTTATCTGTACCCTGCCCCGGCAATTTTATTGCAAACTCAACACGCTCAGCGCCCTCCTTTGTGGCGATATTTGTGGCGAACTGCTCAGGGGTAAGCACCTGCTCCAGGAGTGCGCCAAGCTGCACCTCACCCCATGTTCCTCGTGTCTTAACATTTGCAAGAACCTTTTTAAGGTCTCCAACGCCCGTGGCAAGTACCTGCATCTCTCCAAGCCCTTTATGAACCATTTCAAGCCGTTCGCTCACCAGCCTGAATGATTCACCTAGACGTTTTTCCAGTGTACCCTGAAGTTTTTCGTCTACGACCTGGCGCATCTGTTCAAGCTGTTTTGCATTATCATCCTGTATGTCCTTAAGTCTGCCATCAAGAGAGACCTTTGCATCCTCCATCTTTTTTTCAATAGAGTCTGAGAGCCTTCCTATTGAAATTGACATTGTTTCAAGCTGGCTCTTCTGGTTAAGGGTTAGCTCACCTATTCGCTGTATCACAGAACTCCCAAAGTTCTTAAAGGCCACTGAAAGCTCCTGCCTCTGCTCTCTGAATGCGTTACCCAGTTCAACCCTATTTTGGGCCACCTCCTCCTTAACTGCCCGTTCAAAGCGCTCCTGCGCCTTTTCAAAGGAATCAAGACGGGAGGTTAACGCTGTGAAATCAATTCCGAATGATCTTTTAAGCAGAATAATCAGGACAATAAACGAGGCTAACAAAAGGGCGATTATTATATATAACAGTATCTCTATCATAAACGGCTCCATTTAAGTACCCTCATTGCCCTTAATGTATTCCACCTGCCTGGCCTCCCTGCCTGCTCCATATCAAAGTAGGTTTTACCCGGGTGCCTTGGGCCTAGATTCCATGTGCCTTGCTTATTTTGTTTTTCCAAAATTAGATCAATGCCTGCCTGGATGCGCTTATCCCTGTTCTTATGGAACATCTGAAAGTAATCCAGCGCTGTAAGCACATCATAGAACCAGTAGGGCGGGAATGAAAGTGAGGTCCATTTGTTTTTTACAGGCATTCCATTATCGAGGTAGAGATTGTGCCTGAGCAGGAACTCCTGTCCTTTTACCTGTGCGTTGATCAATTCACTCTCACTTGAGAGATACCGCCATTGATACTGCAGTAATGCTTCAAGGATGATCAATGTGGTTTCAAAGGCGTATGTCTTTGATGCCTCAGACTTATCAGGGAGCCAGTTGCCTTCAGCAGATTGCTGGCTGATAAGATACCCGGTAATACCATGAATATCTTCATGATGATAACCAAAGAAGCAGCATAATGAGAGTACAATCCCGGTAACACCAAGGTCCTGATAATCCTGGTTGCGGGAGAAGCGGATCTCCTGTGACTGGTAGAGCCCATTTCTAAAAAGCTGGTCGCACCCTGCCAGGGCCTGACTGTTTAAAGGCGGTAAGCCTAATAACTTAAGCAGATAAAGTGTATAGGTAGTGGAGACCCATTTGCCATTATACAGGCTTTTATTCCACAGGCCATCCTTGTCCTGCAACTTGAGCAGTTTTGCGGCCCAGCCTTCCTTTGGAAGCCTCTCCCTTTCACGGGTGTATAAGGGCTCATCCGCATCCATCAGATCTCTCATTACCTGCCACCGTATTGCAGGGTCAGAGTCTAAAAGCCATGATATGATCTCTTCTCTGTTCATCCCTTATATGTCGGGTCCAAACGCAGACCGCATTTTGGACAATGGCCTTTGGAAACGGGCGTACCCCATGAGGCGCACCGGGGACATTTTTTTAAAATGGCAAAGTTTAATAATAGAAATATCATGCCGAGGGTAAGCATTAGCAATGCTATAACCCCCAGTACAGGGTAATCTTTAAGAAAGAGATCCGCAACCCCGATCATACTGACAAGACAAATGTAATAAACAGGCAGATTTTTATTATATTCCGCCATTTTCAAAAGCCTTTTTCTCTCCTCATCAGTAGGAATGCTTCTATCCATAAAAACCTCCATTTTTCCAACGACCTGGTTCTCGATTTTTCATGTCTATAATTAAGGCTGCAATATCTTTTTCATCGGTCATTATAATGCCCTTTGCTATTTCTGTTATACGGCGCGATACATTGCATATCCTGATTTTATCTTCAACTGTCCATGTGAGAGGAATGCTTCAAAATGGAAGAGAGTCAAAGCCGATAGTAAATATATTTTAGTAATGGAAACGGACCTCTCCTTTTTCACCTTTTACCATTTTGAATCTTTCAGGAACAGCTTTTGATAAGATCACGCCAAGCCAAAGTCTGACGTCATCAGAGTGCTTATCATTGATAAAGGAATATATACAGTATTTTTTTACCAGATCATGTTGTTCTATATTGCTCGTCAGTGACCATCTGGCCGCTTGAAAAGTCGCATCAAGCAATGCCTCTTCTCTGTCCTTTTCAGTTTTATCAGAGTTTTTATAAGCATCCACTGCACCAGAATATTTGCTAAACTCCAGAGAATCGATGATTTTTTTTATAGGTTCAAACCTGCCAGTTGCAGAAAAGGTTGCCCATTGTATGTCCAGGTGAGTACCACTATTCACAAAATCAGTATTGAGCGGAATTCGATTGTTTTTTAGTTCTTCGAATACCTTTTTTTCATCACCTGTAAGAGAGGTTAAAAATTTTTCGGAATCATAATCAAGATATTTTAACAACCAGATAATATATATTTTTGTTTTTAAATCGTGTTTAAAATATTCATCCTTGATAATCGGGATTAAGTAGTGATTATTGTTGAATACTGATAGAAAAAACGAAATGGTCGGCATGAATCCATCCTCATTTTCATTCAACTTGCTATTGGAATAATAAATGAGTGCATCAACAGCCTTCTCCGGAGAGGGGTTCATATAGTATTTAAACATCCAGTTAGAAAATTCATCATCAGAAGTGAAATATTTTTTTTGTTTAAATTCTGAAAGGTTAATCCTTTTAGTATTAGTGCTGCTTAAACCAGAAATATGATCACTTATTTTACTTGTGATGGTGTAGGTTCCGTATTTATCAGCTTCATCAAAACATAATTTGATATTTGATTCACTCATCTGAACTTTATTTTTAACTTCAATTTGATGGTTCAATGCTGGAATATTTTTTTGTTCGAAACAGATAGAATTATCCGGAGATAATACCTGGATATCAAAGGTGATATTGGCTTTTTTGTTCGAATCTAATTTATAATCATAAAATACATGCACTATGCTTACATATTGATTCTTAAATACCTTTTCAATCGTAGAGAAGCTTGGAACTGTTTCTGATTCCGTTTTATACCATTCATCTTCTATATTTAGATCCGGAGTGATTATCAATTGAGCATTTAAACACAAACTATTCTGAGAATAAGCCAAAATAGCAAGAATAAATAAGACAGGAATTCTTTTTAAAAAGTTCATACGATCTCTCATTTTGTTAAAAGTTATTCACCCCAGCTCCGCTCATCCTTAGCATCTACATCTTATAGTGAAAGATGAATCGGAACAATCAAAAGATATAGGATATAAAGGCCTTTTAATTTGAAGCTCTGGAATAGTAGCTGTTTGCATTTTATTAATCAATAATAAATAAAAAGGAAAAAGGCAAAGGGCCTCCGCCGTCGCTAAAGCTATGGCGCGACAGGTCCGCCGCGGCTAAAGCTACGGTGGTATGGGTAAAGAAGAAGGATTCCACGGTCAGAGCTATGGAATGACGTGCCTGGTAGTATAGTGTAATCCTGGTTATCAATCTTTCATGCGTCGTTAGAGGAAGATGCTTGAGTTTTAATATGGTGGGGTAATAATTAATTGACTCACAACGCCTTGCACCATATACTTCACTCTTAAAAAGGGGAATTCTAACCAACGAGGCTCTTGGTAAAGGTTGGTAAGGACCAATACTGTTGATTCAGTGATCAAATAAAAAAAATCAGCAACATAAATAATTCATCATAGCCAGCCACTGACTATATGAATCAGGTTAATAAAAATGTAAATCCTTTTTATCTATTACTATAGGAATATTCTTAATCCCGTGAGGATAACCATAATGCACAAAGCTATATTCAAAATATTTTCTTCAGTAATATTTTTTACCCTTTTATTCAGTGCCTGTTCCAACCTTCCCAGAAGCTATCTTGAACAGCAGCAGTTAATGCCTGATGAACGTGTCATTTTTAACAAAAAGGTATTTGATTCTGCCTGGAGAAAAGTTGAAATATTTTATTATGATAAAACCTTCAATGGCAAAGACTGGGTTAAGCTAGGTGATAAATACCGGAACGAAGCAATCACTGCTGCTGATCCGGATCAGTTATATGAAGTTATTAATAAAATGCTCGCAGAACTTGAGTCATCTCATCTTATTGCCATAAGGACTGCCCGAAAGGATATTACGGACAGAAGTAAAAAAGACGGGATGATCGGGATATTGATTAATGCTGTTCAGGATAAGTTATGCATAATAAATGTTATGCCTGATAGTCCGGCTGCAAAAGCAGGGGTGCAGAGGGGCTGGCTGGTGGTTGGGCGTGATGGTGTAAAATTTCCGGATTTAAAGCATGCTGATTTTCACACCATAGCAGGCGAATCCGTTACCTTTGATTTTATTGATGAGAATGATCATCCCCGTTCATTATCCATAATACCTGCCCGACGCATTAAAGATAAATTTGAAGAAGCGCATGAGCTTAATTATGGAATACTGTATGTCAGGATGGCTGAATTCGACAGCCAATCGGTTAAATTTTTATATAAAAAACTCGAGGAATACAGCGCAGCAAGAGGATTAATTTTAGACCTGAGATCTAATCCCGGCGGAAGAATCTCTCAATGCAAAAAGGCGATAGGACATTTTTTTACAGGTAATGTTGAGATGGGGAATTTTATAACCCGCAAGGGTAACGAAATAGACAAGGAAAGTAAAGATTTTTTTACCCTTAATTATGATAAGCCAATGGTAATACTTGTTAGCTCCAGATCAGGGAGTGCTGCAGAAATATTTTCTCATGTGTTGCAGTTTCACCACCGGGCCAGGGTTATAGGGCAAAAAACAGCAGGCGCAGTACTTGCGGCTGTGAAATTGAGTTTGCCGGATGGTGGAGAAATTATGATACCTGGAATGGATTATACCGGCCTTGACGGTAAGCGCCTGGAAGGCACAGGGGTTATCCCTGATATTAATGTACCGGAGGCGACAGTTGCTGAAATACGCGAAGGAAAAGACCGTGAAATTGAAACTGCACTGCAAATATTAAATGGAGAATTGTATACAGATGCAAAATAAATTTTTAGGTTAACAGGGAATCATGCATTGACTACCCTAGTCCGTCCCCTAGTCCCCTGAATACTTGGATTTTAACCTATTCAAGTATAATGCAAGTATACATGAATTGGGATATCGGTATCATATCCTAAGTATTTTGAATATTGTGATACTGGCAAGATATTCACAATTTTGAAGCAAATACCCTGACCACAATATGTTGTGACATAGCTCACTATGAAAGTTGGTTGAATTGATATTTCCAATATGTCACAACTGTTGACTACTTATCAATATAAACACCCTCTCGTTTATCAATCACATTCAAAATCTTCATGCCCCTCAGGATGGCATACATCAGGCCAGCCATATTTTCTCCAGTAGGCGACCAGACCGATTTCTCTGACAAATTCTTTAAAACGAGGTAATTGTCGCACTTCTCGCATATGCGGAAGCCATATTGTCCATAGTACTGAAACATCTTTTCGTAAAGGATCTAAACTAAAGCCCTTTTCCATTGCATCCATTGCGAACTCAGGATCACCAAAATATCCTGCCCACATAGATATATCGGCCAGATTATTATCTTCCAGATTATTATAGTTGTTAAAAATTCGGCGTAATTCCGCCAGTCCTTTTTCAGGTCTGCCCAGGTACTCCTTCGCTGTGTCATCGATCAGGTCTGAATCTAATATTTTATCACGAGTCAGCGAATCCTTTGTATCAAGGCGGATGTATGTTATGGCCCACGGCGATCACAATTCACCAAATAATGCTTCACATCGCCCATACTCTTCTTCAGCCCCCTTTTTATCTCCTATAAGCCCTAAACAAATAATATAAGTGGAACGTATTGCCTGATCGTATGGCTCACTTAAGCGAATTTCATTTAAGATTTCATGAGCCTTTTTAAAGTGACCAACACAAATATAATGATATGGGATCTCATTTCCTGTTATTAGCTGTTCATTCTTTAGTTTAACAGCTTTACGAAACGCCAATTCTGCCTCAATCCAGTCGCCTGTCCACGACCTGTAACGCCCTAATGCGATATATGCCTCCGCCAGATTCCGTTCGATATTGATAGCTCTCTGTGCTGCCTGTAAAGCATTATCATATTCGGGCACAACTCGATCATTTGGACTGTTTGCTGCAATCTGTAAATGAATTGTCGCCTTTAGTGTCCATGCAAGCGCAAAGTCCGGATCAAGTGCAATTGCTGCATTAATTGATTTTAGACTTTTTTGTAAATAGCTGTCTGATGTTACGATAGGCAGGAAATATTGTCCCCTGGCAACCATGTAAATCTCGTAAGCTTCCAAATTGTTGGTGCTGCCAAGTTCTCTCGTGGATTTCTCTCCTAATGTAACTTTCAACTCATCAGCAACTTTAGTAGCAATTTTTTCCTGTATAGCTAAAATGTTCTTTAGTTCGAGATCATAGGTTTCAGACCAGAGATGAGAATCATCGGATGCCCTGAATAATTGGACATTTATTCTCAGTGCATCACCGACCTTCCGCACGTTGCCTTCTAAAATATATTCTCTTCCAAGTATTACAGCTATTTCCCTCGCAGTTCTGTCGGTATTTTTAAATGCAAAAGAAGATGTGCTAGGGGAGACATTCAAACCCTTTATAAGTAATAATCTGGAAATTATTTCTAAAGAGAGTCCATCCACAAAATTTTCCTGCTCATGATCGGATGAAACACTTACAAAAGGAATTACAGCGATGGTTTTCAGTGCTTTTTTTGTTTCAATAACAAAATTAATTTTCGGAGATTCTGTAAATGCCTGCTCTATCTTATCAGATTGTGACGGGTAATATGACCAAAAAATCAATCCTGCTGCGACAATTATCAGGATTATAAGAGCTGCTATTACGATCTTGTATTTCCTCTGATTAGGAGCATTATTTTCTCCAATGACTTTACCTGCATCTTTAGTTTCCATCAGTACGCGGTAAACACGTATAGGTTCAGAGATATTCTTAACACAGTGTTCGCCAAGATATTCGAAACCCAGATCAAGCTGTGTTTTAACATGATCATAAGCTCTTCGTGAAATACAAATGCCTCCTGCCTCTGTCAGCCCTTCGAGTCTGGCAGCTATATTTACACCGCTCCCATATATGTGTCCGTCATCTTCAATAACTTCTCCAAGGTTGACACCGATACGAAACTCCATTCGCCGGCATTCAATCAGGTTGGCATTTTTATGTTTCAGTTCATGCTGTATTTTAACTGCACATTCAACCGCGTTTGTTACGCTGCTGAACTCAGCCAGCACATTGTCTCCCGGCGCATCAACAACACGCCCTTTATATTCTTCAATAAACTCGCTTATCAGCCGTTTATTATCTTCCAGTGTATTGATAGTCCAGTCTTCATCTTCTTCCATAAGCCTGCTGAAACCAACAACATCGGCGCTGAAAATTGCAGTGAGTTTACGCATGTGTCGATTTTGTTCCATAAAATCACCTTCTCTTTAAGGTCTTAAATACCAGCAAAACAAGATGATTAAATGATCAGGAAATGTGACTGGAAGTGGTGTCTTCGATTATGTAAAAAGGATATCGTTTTAAATTTCGCAGGAAGTATAAATTGGAATAATTTTAGCTCATAGATAATAAGATGTCAAAGTAACTTGAGACATAAAACTGGATATACCTGCAAAAAAAACCACCCTGTCCGGGGTGTTGGTTCCAATGAAACCGGGCAGGGGGTTCCAATGGTTCCGGTGAGGAA
>JAFGFM010000105.1 GCA_016931115.1 Deltaproteobacteria bacterium
ATAGAATTTAAAAGATGTGTCTTACCTATGCCATATTTTGAAAATATATAAAAAGGGCTGTAATAATCACCAGGGTTTTCAGATATTGCAACAGATGATGAATATGCAAAGAGGTTACAATCACCTGTAACAAAGTTATTAAACTTCATTGATTTATTTAAATTATTTAAAGATAAGTTATTATGGTTTTGATTTTGACTAACTTTAGAGTTATTATCTTTATTATAATTAAATTGCAAAGTTAGGTTTTTTTTGGTTATTTTTTTAATAGAATTTTTTATAGCATCATAATAGTTATCATTCAGCCACACCGATACAAATTTATTAGGCACCTCTATTACAGCACTGTTTTCATCAATTTTACTGAATTCTGTATTTATAAACCATGTATCAATCTCGGATTTAGGTATAACAGATCCAAGGTTTTTTATTATTTCATTCCATATTTTTTTTAATGGCATATAAACATCTTCACATTGTTTTGAGCTGTTTTTAAAAGCGGCTGATTCTAAAAGATTTTATTAAAAATTACAACAAAAAACTGGTAAAAAAATGACTCTTTATTTTTACGAAACATACTGTTTTTATTATTTATTTTTATATATCAACCTTTAAACTCTTTTGCTTTTTTTTTATATATTGAATGTGGGTTATTTACCCTTGAAAATGTTTATGTTATAAGCACTGAAATCCTTATCTTTTAATAAAAAGGAGTAAAAATTTGGAAAATAAAATTACCACACCTGCAGACCTTGAGAGGACACAGCAGGACTTGAGTATTAAAAGGAATCTTAAGAGAATAAAACGTAAGATATTTGTAATGAGCGGTAAAGGGGGGGTAGGTAAAAGTACTGTCGCCTCAATGATAGCCCTTCTTCTCAGTATCAGGGGAAACAGGGTTGGGCTTATGGATGTGGACCTGCACGGGCCTAGTATACCTAATATGATAAAAATAAGAGGCGGGATGAATATAACAGGTAAACATGAGTTAAGCCCCTTTGAATATTCAGCTAACCTCGGGGTTATTTCCATGGGCATGATCCTGCAGGAGCAGGATGATGCGGTCATATGGCGCGGCCCATTAAAGATCAGCGCCATAAGGCAGTTTATCTCAGATGTAACATGGGGAGAGCTTGATTTTCTCATAGTGGATTCACCTCCCGGTACCGGAGATGAGCCCCTTACAGTTGCCCAGACTATAACCGATGCAGAGGCCCTTATAGTAACCACACCACAGGAGATAAGCCTTGCGGACGTTAGAAAATCCATTAATTTCTGCCGCCAGTTAAAAATGAATATACTTGGTGTTGTGGAAAACATGAGCGGCTTAAAATGCCCACATTGCGGCGAAAAGATAGCTGTCTTCAGCGAAGGGGGTGGAAAGAGGATGTCAGGGGCCATGGATGTGCCATTTATAGGTGAAATACCCATAGACCCTGAGGTTGTAAGGCTGGCAGATGAAAGGCAGTTGGAACATATCCTTGAGAGAAAAGATTCTGAGGTCTACAAGGCCTATATGTCCATAATAGACAAAATAGAAAAGGGATAATCTTTTATTTGGGTAATGGGGCGGAAATCACATTGGTGATTAAGCCCCATCAGAAACCCTATTCATGCAGGGCTTACCTGAATCAAAACCCCAGAGCCTTTTTAAATTCCATAAAATCGTTAAACCGCTCTTCCGGTCTCTTTTCCAGGGAGATCTTTATTGCCCCTGATATCTCTTTTGAGAGAGAAGGATTACAGAAATCAGCAGGAAGGGCTGTCTCGTTCAGGTGACATGATGTTATCTCAGGGATGCTGTCCGTGTTAAAGGGGAGCCTCCCTGTAAAGAGTTCATAAAACACCATTCCAAGTGAGTATATATCTGAGCGTACATCATAATTACCCGGCAATTTAAATCTTTCAGGCGCGCAATATGATGCTGAGATATTCCTGCCTGTGTCATGTTGTATGTTTTCAGTAAACTCAACCGCGGTGCCGAAATCCATCAGTACGCTCCTGCCGCCCCTCTCTATCATTATGTTTGAGGGTTTAATGTCCCTGTGCAGTATCCCCATGTCAAAAGCATACTGAAATGCACTGAGGCATTCCCTTGCAATATCCTTTGCCTGTTCAAAGGGTATAAGATTGCCGGGATATATCTGCATATACTCCTTAAGGTCAACCCCCTCTATAAATTCCAGCACAATTACATATTCAGGGACGTTAACAAAATATTCAATAAACCTGCATATATTTTTATGGTCAAGCCTTGAGAGAATTGTCGCCTCATTCAGGAAAAGGCTAACGATTTCAGGTTTATTGATGAGTTCAGGGTTCAGTATCTTAAGGGCATAAAGCTCTCCATTCCCGCTTTTTGCCTTGTATACATTGCCAAAACCGCCTCTTCCAAGAGACCCAAGAAGTTCATACCTGCCTATCTTTACCCTGTTCATCTGTTTTACTTTCCGGCTTGACAGCGCCTTAAGGTTTAAAATATCCTCACATATAACTTTTTAACAATATAAAGGATATAAATAAGTTCAATATTTATTTATATGTGCACACATAATGGATGATTTAAGGGTACATATTAAGGTAGAGAGTGAACACCTTGACGCAGCAGGTGTTTCGGATACAGGCCTGTACAGGGATGAAAATCAGGACACTATATATATTGATGAGGGTGGTCGCTTTGCCCTGCTCGCGGATGGCATGGGTGGGCATGACAGGGGAAAAGAGGCTAGCCGCACCATTATAAGTATCCTTAGAGAGTTTTTTCAGCCTGAGAAAATCGCTGGTGAACTCAGGGATATTACTGCTGTTGAGGGTGTGCCGGCAGAGGTGAATGGGATTTTTGCACTTATTAACAAAGGCATCAGAAAATCAAACTATGCCGTTTACAAAAAAAATACAGAGGAGGGCATAGAGAGGTTTATGGGGGCAACCCTTGTCGGCCTCATATTTTCATTAGACTATTATGTAACATGGTTTCATGTGGGAGACAGTAGGCTGTATCGCTTCCGGGATAATGCCCTTACGCCCCTTACTTTAGACCACTCTGCATACATGGAGTGGGTTAATCATGGCTCCATAGGTGAGGAGCCCACAAAGAATATTGTTACACGGGCGATCGGCCCCAGGGAGGGGGTTATCCCTGAAATAAGATGGGAAAAGGGTAAACCTGGCGATATATATATGCTCTGCAGTGATGGTTTAAACGACATGGTGCCTGATAATGATATATCAAATATAATAACAAGCGCCTCTTCTGTAAATGGTATTGCAGTAAACCTGCTAAATGCAGCTCTTGATGCGGGTGGTTTTGACAACATCAGTATACTGGTGTGTAAACTCATTTAAATATGATTTTAGAGGAAATAAATGGAATATAGAGTAAACATAGATCTGGCCAACACCACAAAGGCTGAGTTGGCCAGTGTTATTGATGGCAAGGATGATCGCATCCTTAATCGTGTTGGGGCATTTTCTTCGCTCTTTCTGTTGGACGTGAATAAACACCGCGAACCCGTGCTTGTGCTTAAAACAGAGGAACCGGGAAGCAAACAGGTTCTTGCGTTTCAGCATGATAGGATTGAGTCTGTCTGTTTTGACATGATCAACCACCTGATTAATGACTGCATTGTTATGGGGGCAGAACCTTTAGCAGTTCAGGACCTGGTTATTTGCGGCAAGCTGGAAAAACCTGTTGTTACACGTGTGGTTTCTGCTATTGCTGCGGCCTGTCAGGCCCAGGGGTGTGTGCTTACCGGCGGTGAAACAACAGAACAACCTGATATTGTACCGGAAAAGACATACATCCTTGGCTCAAGTGTTGTGGGTGTGGTAGAGCGTGATAAAATCATTGATGGTTCAAAAATTATACCTGGCGATGTTGTTATTGCCATCGGGTCATCCGGGCCTCACACGAACGGGTATACCTTGATCCGGGATCTGTTAGCAAAAAATCCAGCCCTGGCTAATGAACCGGTTGGCCTTACAACATTCATTGACGCAGTGCTGGAACCACACAAGTGCTACTATAATTCTGTAAAGGGTTTGTTCGACCATCACCTTCTGGGCATGGCCCATATCACTGGTGGGGGAATAAAAGAAAACCTTAACCGGATATTGCCAAAGAATGTAGATGCAAGTATTGACCTTGAAAAATATCAGGTACCAGAGGTTTTTAAAGTGATTCAAAAGGCCTCAAATGGTTCTCTTGACAGCATGCTTCGTACATTTAATATGGGCGTTGGCCTTACATTGGTCTCACGACCGGAAATGGTACAGCCTGTCCTTGAACACCTGAAGGCGTGTGGCGAACAGGCCTATGTTATTGGTAATATAATTCCCGGTTCAGGCAAGGTTCAATGTCATGGTACTCTATTCATGGAATAATCCAGGAAGCATTAACTTCCATCAAAAGAATGGATTCAATGAAGGTGGCCGACTTAAAAAGGTAGGGAAGAAAAATGGACAGGAATTTGATACAGTGTGGATGCAAAAAATGCTCTAGCCAGTTCAATGGAAATGCCTTACTTCTGGCAGGCTATAAAATACCATGAACCGCGAACCACGCGAAAGGCACGAAAAATGCGGAATAAAGATTTTAACTCTTTAGAAATGCCAACATTGATGGTTTCGTATAAAAGCTAAATCTCACACAAAGCCAAAAAGTCGCAAAGGTAAAGACTTTAAATTAATTGTTTTTCTTGGTGGTCTTTGAGGCTTTGCGTGATAACTTACCTTTTTACAATGTTGTCAATATTAGCAAATCCGATAAATTCTGGGAAATCTAAGGCTGAGTTGCCTCTATTTACAACTTTTGGCAATATTGCCAAAAGTTGTAAATGCCTCTGACCAGCGTAGTTCCAGACTTCGGACTTTCAACTTCTGGTTTCTTTCCTCCGACTTCCCTCTGCTCTATGCGCTTTGCACTATGCGTTTTTGTGTTACATCTTTCCCTAATCGCCTAATGCCTACAGTCTAAAAAGCTCCAGCCTGTTTTTCATTCCGCCAGGCACTTTGCCCTATGCGCTATGCGCTATCTTTCAGCTTTGAGCATTGAGCTTTTAGCTCCTTTTCACGCAATTAATTTTATCTATTGACTTCCGGTCTACCAGAAGCTAAATAAATCCTATATTTAATGCCTTACTTATAATCTCTTAAAAACTTTAACTTTATTCAAGATGCGGAAGTATTGAAGGACATGCTGACAATTCCGGAATATATTTCAGTTCAATTTAACAATATCTTAAGACAACGGGTAATCCCTGAGTCCTTCCATGTTCATTACAGGAAATGGCTTCGATATTTTCTCGATTTTTCACAAAAATATCCCCCTCCCGAGTCAAAATCGGAACAGGTTCGCCTATTCATCGAAAAGCTGAAGTCTAAACACCAGTCCCAGCCGCAGTGCAGTCAGGCCGCTCATGCGATCTCTTTATTTTTTGAATCTCAACGAACGAAAGATAGCACGCCTTTACAAGCTGTTAAAAAGAATAAAATACAGGGAACCCCGGCCTCAGCGCCTCTCAAAGCACAAAGTAAAAATGACGAAGCAAGGGGAATCAAGCCGCAGGTTATGTCGGCCACCGCCATTGCAGAGCCAGGCCCTACATTCAGCTCGTCAGGGGGAAAGCAATATAATGAGTGGCGTTCTCTGGAAAAAACAAAATCACCTGCCTGGGACCAGGCAATAGAAAAACTCGCTGCAGAAATAAAGGTCAGACACTATTCCCGAAAAACACTCAAGACATATGCGGATTGGGCACGAAAATTTCAACGTTTTCTAAAAGACAAACCCCCGGAAGAGCTTTCTCCACTTGATGTTAAAGAATATCTCACATATCTGGCTGTAAAACAACGCGTTGCAGCCTCAACACAAAATCAGGCCTTCAATGCATTGCTGTTTCTTTTTCGGCATGTCCTCAAGAAAGACTATGGAGACATGAGTGATGTGCCCCGCGCAAAAAAATCAAAATATATGCCGGTCGTTCTTACCAGGCAGGAAGTAGATATTGTCTTGAGTCACCTCGAATACCCATTTGATACTGTTTTCGGTCTGCTCTATGGATGTGGTCTTCGTCTTTTTGAGGGCCTCGGCCTTCGGGTGCAAAATTTCAATATTGAAGATGGACTTCTTATTGTTCATGGAAAAGGAGACAAGGATCGAACCCTTCCTCTTCCACAGAAGCTTATCCCGAAATTGAAATCCCTGATGGAGGAGCTGAGAGAGCTCCATGACAAGGACCTGGCATCAGGTTACGCGGGGGTATTTCTTCCTGACGCACTCGAAAAAAAGTATCCCTCAGCAGCAAAAGATTTTATATGGCAGTGGTTTTTTCCTCAAAAGGGCCTTACGCTGGTACCTGGTAAAAAGGAATACAGACGTTATCATCTGCACGAGTCCAAGGCCCAGGAGGCCTTGAAAAATGCTGTAAGAAGCGTTAAGCTTACTAAGCGCGTCAGATCGCATACTTTTCGTCATAGTTTCGCCACCCATCTTTTACAGGCTGGTTATGATATCAGGACGATTCAGACGATGCTGGGCCATGTTGACGTGAGAACGACGATGATTTATACACATTGTGTACCAGACAAAACCGCTAAAGAAGTAAAAAGTCCTCTGGATTTTTGA
>JAFGFM010000106.1 GCA_016931115.1 Deltaproteobacteria bacterium
CTGCTTTATGCTGCCCAAAAGGCAATTGGCCCAAGGCAGCTTAATGATGAAGAGGCAAAAGATACAGCCAGGAGGGCTTATCAGA
Organism: Deltaproteobacteria bacterium; assembly: GCA_016931115.1. GTDB lineage: Bacteria > Desulfobacterota > DSM-4660 > Desulfatiglandales > HGW-15 > JAAZBV01. Next base: position 86 of record JAFGFM010000106.1, read on the forward strand.
ATAATCCGAAGCTGGGTTCTGAAGAGATCGGAAAAGCAATTGGCAGGGCACGTAGAACAGTCGATTTGTACATAGCCGATTTAAGGGCTTCAATACAGACTGCACTTGAACTTAAATTATTTAGAATGCTGAGACTGGGGATACCTCAGGACAGGATAGCCAGTCGATTTGGCTTTTTACAGCAATCAATTTCAAAGCAATTACAACTTTTGGCAAGATTGCCAAAAGTTGTAAATGACGATCTAAAAAAAGGGTTCACAGTATCTCAGACCGCTGAAAAGCACAGCTGGCCTGAGTCTCTGGTGTGGGCACTTAAACTGGAAGGGAAAGATGACCTCGGTAAATGCCATGAATTACAGTGGGGCATCAGGACATGGGATAACTGGTACTTTACAGACTGCGATAAAAGATTCGGTGACGAATGGCCCGGTAGAATACCTGCCCAGCTTGTAGCCCACATCCTGTATTTCTTTTCAAAAGAGAATGACCTTGTTATTGATCCTATGGCCGGAGGCGGGGTTGTAGCTGACACATGCCTTGCGTTTAACCGGAAATGCTGGAGCTTTGATATGGTTGATAGAATAGATACAAGACCGGAAATAGAACCCTACTTCTGGGACACCAAAAATCCCAAATGGCCTGTCAGTGGTAAAACAAAGCCTGATCTTATTATTTTTGATCCGCCATATTTCAGTAAAAAGGCAGAGGAATATTCAGAGGGCAGCATTTCAAACCTTACGAGAGATGAATATCTGACCTTTCTTGAAAGGTTTTTCAAACTGGCAAATGAGAACAGTAAAAAAAGCACAAGGCTTGAGATGGTAAATGCTGACTGGAGGGATTTTCAGGGCACCCCTGCTGTGGATGAGACTGGAGAACAAGCAATATTTATAGATGAGTATTTAACGAGGATCAGAAAAACCGGCTGGAAGATAACTCATATTATCCAGGCCCCAATGTCGTCAGAAAGGTTTCAAGCCAATGTTGTGGCGGCAATGCAGAAAAAGAAAATTCTGGGTGTTACAAGCAGGTATGTAGTTGTGGCCAAAAGGCCAGCATGAAGCTTTATAGACCGAAGGCTGTTAGGAAAAAACCTAAAAGTCTTCAGCCTAAACCGCTTAAGACTATTCTTTCAAAAACCTTTTAGCGGTTTTTGTGGGGAACAGGGCTGCTGTGTTTTTCTGGTGCAACTTCACAACCTTTCTTATGCACTCCTGGCAGATATCTGCTGACCGGGTTTCATCAATTTCCAGATGATTATAGGTCTCCTGATACGGTTCTATTTGCCTTTCACACAAGGCACACTTATGAGTTTCCTGCATATGCACTCCTTCTTTTTAAACACTTTAAAACCATTTATCAGGGAGAACATCCGCCTTTGCGACAGCGGCTGTGCGAGCCCTGGTAAAATATTTCATCTGCCAGACTTGTGCCAGTATATGCACTGATTGATTCAAAAGTAAACTTACCGCTATCATAAAAAAAAACAAAACTTGAGGTATGTTTGATTCGGTAAAAAAATTGACATTATATGCATAAAATTATATTTTTATGCATAATAAAAATAATGAGGCTAATGATGAGAACAACGCTTGATTTACCTGAAAATTTGATTGATGAGGCTATGAAAGCTGCTCAAATTAATACAAAAACCAAAGTCATAATTGCAGCCTTAGAAGAATTAATAAGGAAGTCAAAGATTTCAGGGTTGAAAAATTTTAAAGGTAAGGTAGATCTGGATATCGATATGAACGCCATAAGAGGGCGTCAATGTCGGTATTAGTCGACACATCTATATGGATCGAATATTTCAGAAATGGGAAGAATTCTGAAAAGCTTGATTTTTTTATTGATGAAAACCTCATCGTTATTAACGATCTTATACTGGCCGAATTAGTCCCATCTTTAAAAGTACAAAACCAGCGTAAAATCATAGATTTATTAAATAATATTAACAAATTGGATCTATCAATAAATTGGGATCAAATTATGGAGTTCCAATTTCAATGTTTAAAAAACGGGCTAAACGGGATTGGTATCCCTGACTTAATAATTGCACAAAACGCAAAACAAAATCATTGTAATATTTATACTCTTGATAGCCATTTTAAACTCATGAAAGACATTCTTAAACTCCAGCTCGCTGAATAAAATGGCCTACGCATAACCTCATATAAAGAGTGACCTGCTCTACAACTGTTTATTGCAAACATGAGCTCGGTGACACCTGTAACTTATCCAAAACATCCGCCACTTAATCTACTGGCAGTAAATTATAAATTGTATCAGGTGAGTGCTCAAAGCTGAAAGCTGAAAGCTGAAAGCTGAAAGCTGAAAGCTGAAAGCTCAAAGCTCAAAGCTGAACACTGATGGCTGATCGCCTTCAAAAAAAACTCCAGGTATGTATTGTATACCCAGGTGGATACTTAGTATGCATACACGTTAATGTCATGACTATTAAGTACACAGGGCGAAAATTTGATATGCCATTTTTCAGATTATATTAATTATTTTAGCTTATTTTACATCATTATTACACAGGATATTTGTTTGGCATAATATTTGTTAAGTACAGGGTAAGTAAAAAAGATAGATGCATACATTAATCATGTGTATAGAGTCTTTTTTTGAACATATTTTTTATAAACTTGATTCGTATGGCTTATTGAGGTATCAGACATGCTGTTTTTTAGCAAAAATTATATTATTAAGGTCTGTCATGGAAAGAAATGATTTAACTAATCCAAAAAAATTTGAAGCTTTTACCAAATCACGTAGCAGGAGTGTACTAATTGCGGCAGTTCTGTTTTTTCTGGCTGTCCCTGCCCTTCTTACAGGTTGTACAGCAAAGGGCCACCGTTTACGTGCTGATAAAACCGCCCTCTCTATTATTAAAAAGGAGCAGACAAGGCTGCTTGGCAAGGCCGATGATTTCAGTATTGAAAAACCGAGCGATATCCTGAGGAGAAGGCTTTTAACAGAGCAGGAACTGGCAGTATCAGGAGAGAAATCACTCGGGACTGATGCCCTTCCCAAGATCCCCCACTGGCCAGAAAAGAAGTACCCGGCAGTAGTAACTACCCCTGGCGAAAAACTAACGGTACCGGCGGATAAAAAGCCTCTTGTTATCAATTTTACAAAGGCGCTTCAGATTGCTGCTGAAAACAGCTCTGATTACCAGTCACAGAAGGAAACCCTCTTCAGGTCAGCCCTCACACTTGACCTTAACAGGAATGATTACTCCCTTATTGCCAAGCTAAAGGGTGATTCAAAGCTTAATGCAAACAGGGCCCAGTCGCCTACAGAAAAGAATCTTGAATCTGGCGGAAACCTTGGCTTGAACCAGACCTTAAAGGATGGGAGCAAATTTGCTGCAAACCTTACATTTGATCTTGTCAACATGCTTACCCCAGGCAAGGATAGATCAAAAAGTATTTCCGGTGACGCATCAATAACCATACCTCTCTTAAGGGGCTCCAAGTCATACATCCATTCAGAAAACCTTACCCAGGCAGAGCGCAATGTGATGTATGCGGTCTGGGAGTTTGAAAGGTACAAAAAAACCTTTGCCGTTAATATTGCATCAAACTACTTTAATGTCTTGCGGCAGATCGACCAGATGGAAAACTCCGCTGAAAACTATAAGAATAGCATCCGCTCTGCCAGGAGAATCAGAAGGCTTGCCGACTCAGGGAGACAAACAGAGATAGAGGTGGACCAGGCAGTGCAGAATGAGCTACTTGCGCGCAACCGCTGGATATCTGCCATATCGCAGTATGATAACCGCATGGACTCATTCAAGCAGCTTCTTGGCCTTCCTCCTGATGCATATATTGAACTGGACCGTTCAGACCTGGAAAGCCTTATCTCATATATTGAAACCATAGTTCCCAAAACCGGCAGTGAGGATGTATCTGAGACAGGAGGCGTAATCCCTCCTGCTGACACAGAAATTATACTCAAGGCCCCTGACAGGGCTGATGTAGGCCCGATGGAGCTTGAAGAAAGGGCGGCTATAGAGCTTGGCCTTAAAAACCGCCTTGATCTGAAGGTACAGGAAGGCAAGGTGTTTGATGCGCAGAGGAGTGTTGTTATAAGGGCAGACGCTCTCGGTACCGAACTCACCTTTATGGGGCAAGCGAGTGCAAATGATAATGACGTAGATGGCAAACTAAGTCCCAAATTGGGTGTTTACAGCGCCCTTTTAAGCATTGATCTCCCCATTGAAAGGACAGCAGAACGCAAGGCATACCGTGAAAGTTATATATCCCTTGAATCGGCTTTACGCAGCTTTCAGAGACTTGAGGATGATATAAAATTATCTGTGCGCCAGAGCCTGAGATCCATGTCAGAGGCAAGGGAGGGGTTAAAGATACAGAACAGGGCAGTTTCGGTTGCTCTAAAGCGGGTAGACAGCACCAAGAAGTTCTTTGAGGCAGGCAGGGCACAGGTCCGCGATCTGTTAGAGGCAGAGGATGCGCTCCTTTCTGCGAGGAACTCACTCACCTCCGCTGTTATCGATTACAGGATCGCTGAGCTTGATTTTCAACGGAATACTGAATTGCTTGAGATAGACACAAACGGTCTTATAAAGGAATTTTCCCAGGAGGGCAATAATAATGCTGATTAAAAATTACAATATTAAAAATTACGATTTTAAAAAATTAAAAGAAAAACCGCTGCATGCAGCCATTGCAGGCGCAGTGATCCTTATCGTTTTAATAATTATATTCAACTTATTATTTGGTGGTGGTGAATCAGGCAAAGTCACATCAACCGCAAAGGTCAAAAAAGGACCTTTAAGGATAAGCGTAACAGAGACCGGCACCATACAGGCGAAAGAAAAGATCATTGTTAAAAATGAGGTTGAGGGTAATACCTCGATTATCTTTATAGTTGATGAGGGCACCACTGTAAAAAAGGGAGACCTCCTTGTTGAACTTGATTCAAGCAATCTTACAACCCAGAAGATGAACGAGGAGGCACAGCTTCAGAATGCGGATGCAGGCTTTATCAGCTCCCGTGAAAACCTTGCTGTTGTAGAAAACCAGGCAAAGAGTGATGTTGACAAGGCCCAGCTTGCATTTGAATTTGCAAAGCAGGACCTTGAAAAATACAAGAATGGTGAATACCCTAATCAAAAAATGCAGGCAGAATCAAAGATTACGCTGGCTGAAGAGGAGCATAAGCGTGCACAGGAAAAATACGAATGGTCTAAAAAGCTGTTCAATGATAAATATCTATCACAGATGGAACTTGATGCAGATGAGCTTGCTGAGAAGCAGAAGGAACTCAACCTTAAACTTGCAAAAAACGAACTGGACCTGTTAAATAATTTCACATACACGCGCCAGATAAAACAGCTTGAAAGCGACATGAGCCAGGCGGAAATGGCACTTGAAAGGACTACCAGGAAGGCAAAGGCCGATATTGTTCAGGCAGAGGCCAGCCTCAAGGCCAAGGAGGCAGAACTCAAACAGGCAAAGGATAAACTTGATAAGACCATTAAGCAGCTCGAAAAGACAAAGATCTATTCACCTGCTGATGGCCAGGCCCTTTTTGCCACAAGCGCGGAAAGGGGGCCAAGGTTTGGTGGTATGTCAGAGCCCCTGGATGAAGGATCATCGGTTCGTGAAAGACAGGAGCTTATTCACCTTCCCACTACAGCCGGGTTTATCGCGGAGGTTGGTATTTATGAGTCAAGCCTTGATAAGGTGAGAACAGGGCTTACAACATTAATCACCATAGATGCCCTGCCTGGAGAGCAGTTCAGGGGAAAGGTGACAAGCCTTTCACCTGTGGCAGATGCCATGTCTTCATTCATGAATCCGGACCTTAAATTGTACCCTGCTGTGATAGAGCTGGAAAACTCCGAGAAGATAAACCTTATAAAATCGGGCATGAGCTGTACCGCAGAGATCATTGTAGAACAGTATCCAGATGCTGTTTATGTGCCTGTTCAGGCGGTAATCAGGGTTGATAATAAACCGACCGTATTTGTAGGAAGCGGTTCAAACCCCAAACCCAGGCAGGTTGAGATAGGTCTGGCAAATAACCTCCATATCCATATCACAAAGGGATTAAAGGAGGGTGAAGTAGTATCTCTTACACCTCCACTGGTGCAGGCCTCTATGACAACAGAACCTGAAGAGATTGATATGGTGGAAGGTATAGCGAACCCACCGGTTAACAGCTCTACCCAGGGTATGCCACAGGCTAATATGCCTCAACAGGGTGGCAGCGGTAACATGGGTAATATGCAAATGCCATCAAAGGATGAGATGTTCAAGATGAGCGATGCAGATGGTGATGGAAAGATTGTCCAGAGCGAATTCATGATGGGTGAAGGGCAGTTTAAGAAGATGGACAAAAATGGTGATGGCTTCATCGAGGCCACTGAATTTGAGATACCGGCTTTCAACCCCAACAGGGCTAATATGCCCCGTACCAAAGAGGATTTTATAAAACAGGGCGACAAGGATGGGGATAACAAGGTATCCAAAACTGAATTTATGGGGCCAGAGGAATTCTTTGGAAACATGGATAAAAATGGTGACGGCTTTATTACCATTGATGAAGCCCCTGATCCCTCTTCATTCGGTAGAGGAGGAGCAGGTGGCAGAGGGGGGATGGGCGGTATGCCCGGTGGTAACCAGGGTGGGAATTTTGGTTTCCCCGGAGGGGCAAGATGATTAACACACAGGCAGCCGAGGATGCAATAATAAAGCTTGAAGATGCCTACAAGATCTACCCTATGGGCTCTGAGGAGGTAAGGGCACTTAATGGTGTTGATGTCTCCTTTAAAAAGGGCAGCTTCTGGGCGATCATGGGGCACAGCGGTTCAGGAAAAAGCACTATGATGAATGTACTTGGCTGCCTGGACCGACTTACAAAGGGGCACTATTTTCTTGAAGGCGAGGATGTAAGCGGGCTGAATGATGATTCATTGAGTGAATTCAGGCTGAGGCATCTCGGTTTCATATTCCAGAGTTTCAACCTGATCCCCCAGCTTACAGTGCAGCGCAATATTGAGCTGCCCCTCTATTATCTGGGATGGGACCCGGAACAGAGTGCAGAGAGGGCAAAGGAGCTGGCTAAAAGTGTCGGGCTTGGAAACCGTCTTGATCATCGGCCAACACAGCTTTCAGGCGGCCAGATGCAGCGTGTGGCAATAGCAAGGGCGCTTGCCAATGACCCTCTGATTCTCCTTGCTGACGAACCGACCGGTAACCTTGATACTGCAACAGGTGTTCAGATAATTGAAATGCTCAGGGAACTTAATAAACAGGGAAAAACCATAATAATGGTAACACATGAACCGGATATTGCTGAAAATGCAAAGAATATCCTGATTATGAAAGACGGCGTTATCGAGAGAATAGAATAATATGAAGATATTAATAAAAGACACAAAATTTTTACGTGATGTACAGCTTGGCATAGAAAACCTGCTTCTTCACAAGCTGCGCTCTTTTCTTACTGCCCTGGGTGTGATCTTTGGCGTATGCAGCGTTGTTGCAATGCTTTCTGTTGGTGAAGGGGCAAGCAAAGAGGCCATGGATCAGATCAGGAAGGTAGGGAGCAACAATATAACCATCGAGTCTGTTAAATCCAGGGAAGATGAGGCAACTACTTCTACACGCACACGAATTAGTGTTTACGGTATTACATATAAGGACTTTGAGAGGATAGAAGGGACATTTTCATCTATACGCACGGCAGTTCCTGTAAAAGAGGTGCGCAAACAGGGAAGATTAGGTGGCAATACCCTTGAGCTCAGGGTAGTGGGCACAACCCCTGCATGGTTTGAACTGGTAAAAAGACCTGTTGAGGCAGGGAGGGTGCTTACAGAGTCAGACCTGGTAAAGGAATCAGCAGTAGCAGTGCTTACAGAATATGGTGCAAGGCGCCTTTTAGCCACAAGAGGCACTATTGGTCAGAATCTCTCCATAGGTGAAAACAATTTCCAGATCGTGGGTATTGTAAAGAGCGAAGCTGGCTCAGGAACAGATATACAGCTCCCGGATCTGAATGTGGACGCATATATCCCCTTGAATGTTGCCCGTTCATATTATGGTGATACAGTCATGAAACGCTCTACCGGGTCAGAAGAGATGAACAGGGTTGAGCTTAACAAGGTTATTGTCCAGGTGGATGATCTCGCAAATGTGGAATCAACCGCAAAAGGGATGGAGGCAATGCTCAAGAAATTTCATCCAAAGGTGGATTATGAAATGAGCGTCCCCCTTGCCATGCTGCGTCAGGCAGAGGCGCAAAAGAGGACCACAAATATAGTGCTTGGCTCCATTGCAGGTATCAGCCTGCTGGTCGGAGGCATTGGCATCATGAATATCATGCTGGCCTCTGTGACTGAAAGGACCCGCGAAATAGGTATAAGACGCGCTATTGGCGCCAAAAAAAAGCAGATCATCACACAGTTTCTTATTGAAACGGTTGTGCTTTCCACCATCGGCGGGGTTGTGGGTTTATGCATAGGAATAATAATCCCCCTCCTTATAGAACTCTTTACCGGTATGCCTACAGTTATTACAGCCTTCAGTATCATACTGCCATTCTTTATAAGTATAGGGATAGGTATCATATTCGGGATTTATCCTGCCGCAAGGGCAGCCGAGGTTGACCCCATTATTGCACTCAGACATGAGTAGAAAAAAATATTGAACAGGGGATCATATTTTAATATGATCCCTTATCATTATTTGTATAAGACTATCTCCTCATTATATCGGTTATCAATAATCTGAGAGCAAAGGGGACCCATATTGAATCCTGATTCATCAAAACCAGACTGTGCTGACAGGCAAAATCTAATAAGCTCTCAAAACAACAGCGCTGTATATATGTTCAAGGCATTGACCCCGCTCAAGTATATTGACTGCAGATGGCTCATACTGGCCAATTTTGCATCATTCATGGCCATAGGGATGCAGCAGCTTACCAGGGGATGGCTCATACTGAGGCTCACCAATGATTCACCCCTTGCACTCTCATTTGTGACAATGGCCTTTGCCCTGCCCATGACATTTATGTCTCTTGTGGGAGGTGTGCTCGCTGACAGGTTCCCTAAACGCAAACTCATGATCATAAGCCAGACAATAGTAACCTTAACAGTGCTGCTGCTGGCCACACTTGATTATCTGGGCATTATAAAGTTCTGGCATCTGATCCTGATCGGCATAGTAAACGGATCAGTAGTGGCTGTAAACATGCCAAGCAGGCAATCCATTTTTTCTGATATCCTCCCTGAGAATGATCTCATGTCAGCGATTGCACTGAACAACTCTGCCACCAACTCCACAAGGCTTGTAGGGCCATCACTTGCAGGGTTTCTGATTGTTTTTATAGGGACATCAGGCGTATTCTACCTGATTTCTGTAATACACCTGCTTTCGCTCTTTTTTCTCTGCATGCTGAAAACAGGCAAAAATGCAACTGGCAAAAGTAAAAACAGTGTTACTGACGATATAGCTGAAGGATTCAGGTATGCAAAACATAATCCTGTTATACTGGGGCTGGTGCTGCTTTCCCTGGTACCTGCTGTTTTTGGATTTCCTTATGTTTCTCTTCTGCCCGCCTGGGCAAGAGAGGCGCTTGACGCCCATTCCCTTGGTCTCGGGCTTCTCGAGGCAAGTATGGGTTTTGGGTCATTACTCGGAACGCTTATACTTGCATCCTTTAATAACATGAAAAACAGGGGAATATTTCTGATATTAAACGGACTTGCATGGGGCTTTTCTTTATTGCTGTTTGCAGGATGCGGCTCATACCACACCGCGCTCCCGGGGATATTTATTGTGGGATTCATGAGTTCAATATTCATGGCCCTGAATAATACCCTTATGCAGGTAAAATCATCAGATGAGATGAGGGGAAGGATGGTAAGCCTCTCTATTATGACCTTTGGCCTTATGCCCCTTAGCGCTGTGCCTTTCGGGGCGGTTGCAGAAACGATCGGGACACCTGGCTCCCTCATGATCGCAGGGGCTATACTCTGTCTGTTTATGGTGCTCTTCTTTTTTTTATCACCCGGTTTCAGAAAGAATGCACAGTAGATACTTAAAAATACTAAATGCTGAAACATCTGTCATCAGGCATTGATACTGCTATATCTAGAATAAGCTCCGCAACCTTTTCAGGCTCCATCCCTATTGCCTTTTCACCGGTAAACCCGGAATTAAGGTCTGTTTTTACTGCGCCCGGGCAGACTACATATACCTTGATATTTATCATTAAGATTTTTTGTCATGCCGATTATTTACCACTTTATCTGAGAGGGTGTAAATAAAAAACCCTTTCTCCTTTTAAATAAAAAGGAGTATAGTTTTAATGATCGATTTTTTATCAGTCACAGGAAACAGGTCTAAAATTATAAAAAACTTTTTAATAGGAGGGCATTATGTTCTGTCCAAAATGCAAAGCAGAATACAGAGAGGGTTTTTTAAGATGTACAGACTGTGATATTGACCTTGTTTTTGAACTGCCCCCTGAACCTGATGATATACCTGAATATGTTGACTGGATTAATCTCATCTCGTTTCCGGACAAATATGAGGCTGATCTTGCCCAGGGCCTTCTTGAGGCCAATGATATTGAGGCTGTTACTACAAGTGATGACTGCGGGAGCGCATACCCTTCCATGACATATGTTCAGGGCATCCGCCTTATGGTGAAAAAGGAAGAGCTAGAACTGGCAAAAGAGGTGCTTCGTGATGCGGAATACAAGCTGTAAAAGTATTCTGAAATCACTTGACATAAATGGTCTTGAACCTTAAATTCTTGCCAATTTTTTATTATTTCCGGGAACAATATTTAACTTTTTTTGTCTATACCCGGCAGTAACGTCATGACAGGCCGGGCCAGCCCCGGCAGCTTCTCGATATTATAAATAATGATTTTTATCCCTTGTGAACAATGGAGGAAAGAATATGACTGTTGATGTAAAGAGGATCGGAGAGCGGGTAGAAAAGGAGAGCCCACTGATTCAGCGTATAAGAACCGAGATGCACAGGATAATAGTGGGTCAGGATGAACTTATAGACGGCCTTATACTTGCCCTCATGTGCAATAACCATGTCCTTATCGAGGGTGTACCGGGCCTTGCAAAGACGCTCTCCATCACCACCCTTTCAAAGATGCTCCAGGCATCATTCAAAAGACTCCAGTTTACCCCTGACCTGCTTCCGGCAGATGTAATAGGCACACTCATATACAACCCAAAGACAGGGGATTTTACCACCAAAAAGGGCCCCATATTTGCCAACATAATCCTCGCGGACGAGATCAACAGGGCACCAGCAAAGGTGCAGAGCGCACTTTTAGAGGCCATGCAGGAGCGCCAGGTTACAATAGGGGATACGAGCTATCCCCTGCCAGACCCATTCATGGTCATGGCAACCCAGAACCCCATTGAGCAGGAGGGCACCTACCCCCTTCCTGAGGCACAGGTGGACAGGTTTATGTTCAAGTTAGTGGTCTCATATCCAACTAAATCAGATGAACATACCATCCTTAAAAGGATGGCAAAAAGTGCACCCGGTCTTGATGTTGATCCTGTGCTTGCGCCTGAGGATGTAAAAAGGATCAGGACGCTTGCTGATGAGATCTATATGGACGAAAAGATAGAGGAATATATTGTTGATATAGTCGAGGCGACAAGAAACCCTGATGCATACAGGCTTGATATTAAGGATTATATCCGTTACGGCGCCTCACCAAGGGCCTCCATATTTCTTGCCATGGCATCAAAGGCAAACGCCTTTATGGAAGGAAGGGGCTATGTGACCCCTCAGGATGTTAAAAATGTGGCAATGAATGTATTAAGGCACAGGGTCATACTCACCTATGAGGCAGAGGCAGAGGAAAAGAGGCCTGAGGATATTATTAACCATATTTTACAGACCGTTGATGTCCCATGATACCTGCTGAACTCGCAAAAAAGATCAGATATATCCAGATATTCACCAGCAAGGCGGTTAATGACGGCCTGGCAGGTGAATATGAGAGCCTTTTCAAGGGAAGGGGCATGGAGTTCCAGGAGGTGCGCGAATACCAGGTGGGCGATGACATACGCACCATTGACTGGAACGTA